>CALWAV010000051.1 GCA_944375745.1 uncultured Merdimonas sp. | reverse complement strand
ATTAAGATTACGGAATAGGAGGTGTCACAATGGACTTATCAAATTTGCAGTATGCGGAAGGCTCCAAGCAGAGCGGAAGCTTCCGGAGAGGTCGTGGACACGGTTCAGGAAACGGTAAGACAGCCGGCAAGGGACACAAGGGTCAGAAGGCTCGTTCCGGAGCACCGAGACCGGGCTTTGAAGGCGGTCAGATGCCGTTATACAGAAGACTTCCGAAGAGAGGCTTCACAAACAGAAATTCCAAGGTTATCGTTGGAATCAACGTGAGCGCTCTGGAAGTATTCGAGAATGACGCAGTTGTTTCTGTAGAGACTCTGCTTGAGCAGGGTATTGTTAAGAATCCGAAAGATGGAGTAAAGATTCTCGGCAACGGAGAACTTACGAAAAAGCTTACAGTACAGGCCAATGCTTTCTCCGAGGGCGCTAAAGCCAAAATCGAGGCTCTTGGTGGAAAAGCAGAGGTGATCTAATGTTCAAGACATTACAGAACGCATTTAAAATAAAGGATATCCGGAAAAAGCTGATTTTCACTTTTCTGATGCTGATTGTAATCAGACTGGGATCTCAGCTTCCCATTCCCGGAGTAAACCGTACATTTTTTGCGTCCTGGCTTGCAGCGCAGACCGGCGACGCGTTCAATCTTCTGGACGCGTTCACCGGCGGCTCTCTGGCCAGCATGTCAATATTTGCGTTAGGTATTAATCCCTATATCACTTCTTCCATTATTATCCAGCTGTTGACCATCGCAATTCCCCAGCTTGAGGAAATGCAGAAGGACGGCGAGGAAGGAAGAAAGAAAATCCAGAACATCACCCGTTATGTGACAGTGGCGCTTGCCCTGATCGAAGGTACGGCCATGACCATCGGTTTTGGCGGACAGGGACTTCTGGAAAATCCTACATGGTACAATATGGCTGTGGTTGTTATCGCGCTGACTGCCGGCTCCGCGTTTCTTATGTGGATCGGTGAGCGGATCACCCAGAACGGTGTCGGCAATGGTATTTCCATTGTCCTGTTGATCAATATTGTATCTCGTATGCCGGATGATTTCACAACACTGTATACACAGTTTATGGCTGGAAAGAGCGTAGCTATGGCTGTGCTTTCTGCTGTGATTATTCTGGCGGTTATTCTTGTGACGGTAGTATTTGTCATTATTCTTCAGGACGGAGAGAGAAGAATCCCTGTACAGTACAGCAAAAAGCTTCAGGGACGGAAGGTTCTGGGCGGACAGAGCACTCATATTCCGATGAAGGTCAACACAGCCGGTGTTATTCCGGTCATCTTCGCGTCTTCTCTGATGTCTCTGCCGGGCATCATCGCAGCGTTCCTTGGAAAAGGAAACGGTACGGGAATCGGCAGCCAGATTATTACCGGCTTAAGCTCCAGCAGCTGGTGTGATCCGCAGAACCCGGTTTATTCTCTGGGTCTGCTGTTCTATATTCTGCTGGTAGTATTCTTTGCTTACTTCTATACTTCTATCACCTTCAATCCGCTGGAGATAGCAGATAACATGAAGAAGCAGGGCGGCTTTATTCCGGGTATCCGTCCGGGACGGCCTACGTCAGACTATCTGACGAAAATTCTGAATTATATTATTTTTGTCGGTGCAATCGGCCTGATCATTGTGTGTGTGATCCCGATCTTCTTTAACGGCATGTTTGGTGCCAGCGTTTCCTTTGGCGGAACTTCCATCATCATTGTGGTGGGTGTTGTGCTGGAGACCATCAAGCAGATTGAGTCTCAGATGGCAGTGCGTTATTACAAGGGCTTTTTGAACGACTGATAAACAAGGAGCTTCCGGCCTGCACGGAATTTATGTCCGTGCAGTACGCCCGGAGGCTTTCCCGCAGTACAGAGAAATTAAATTTACCTGTCTGCATGAAATTCGGAAGAGAGGAAATTCTTACACAGGAGGAATACTGGTATGAAAATCATCATGTTAGGCGCACCGGGTGCGGGAAAAGGTACACAGGCAAAGAAAATAGCTGACAAATATCAGATCCCGCATATTTCCACGGGCGATATTTTCAGAGCAAATATAAAAGAGGGCACAGAGCTTGGAAAGAAAGCCAAGTCTTACATGGATCAGGGACTGCTGGTGCCGGATGAGCTGACACTGGATCTCATCATGGACCGTTTTCAGAATCCGGACTGCGCGAACGGCTACGTGCTGGACGGCTTTCCGCGGACGATTCCCCAGGCTGAGGCCCTTACGGAAGCCCTGGAGAAAAACGGGGAATCCATCGATTATGCAATCAATGTAGAGGTTCCCGACGAGAACATCGTAACCCGTATGTCAGGAAGAAGAGCATGCCTGGCCTGCGGAGCAACCTATCACGTAGTGTATGCTCCCACAAAGGTGGAAGGCATCTGCGACCGCTGCGGTGAGAAGCTGGTTTTAAGAGACGATGACAAGCCGGAGACCGTAAAGAAGAGACTGGACGTATATCACAGCCAGACACAGCCGCTGATCGACTATTACACAAAGCAGGGCAAGCTTGTGGAGGTAGACGGCACCCAGAGCGTGGACGCTGTGTTTGACGCCATTGTAAAGATATTAGGAGCGTAGGTTATGTCGGTAACAATTAAATCTGCCAGAGAAATTGATTTGATGCGGACAGCAGGCAAGCTGCTGGAAGAAGTTCACAATGAGCTGGCGGCCTTTGTAAAGCCTGGTATTTCCACCCTGGACATCGACCGCTATGGAGAAAAACTGATCAGAGAGAGAGGATGCATTCCCAATTTCCTGAATTACAACGGATATCCCGCATCTATCTGCGTATCGGTCAACGATGAGGTGGTTCACGGAATTCCCAGAGCCGACCATATCCTGAAAGAAGGCGATATCGTAAGCCTGGACGCAGGTCTGATTTATAAGGGATATCATTCAGACGCGGCCAGAACCCACGCAGTAGGAAAGATCAGCCCTGAGGCTGAAAAGCTGATTGAGGTTACGCGCCAGAGCTTCTTTGAGGGCATCAAATACGCAAAGGCCGGACATCATCTTCATGAGATTTCCGCAGCCATCAATGATTATGTGGATCAGTTCGGTTATGGTGTGGTCCGGGACCTGGTAGGCCATGGAATCGGAGAGCATCTGCATGAGGATCCGCAGATCCCGAATTTCCGGCAGCGCCGCCGGGGCATCAAGCTGGTACCCGGAATGACACTGGCCATCGAGCCCATGATCAACGCGGGAACCTGGGAGGTATCCTGGCTGGATGACGACTGGACGGTAGTGACTGACGACGGCTCGCTTTCTGCTCATTATGAAAATACGGTTCTGATCACCGACGGAGAGCCGGAGATCCTTACCCTCACCATGTGACCGCCTATGAAGGAAATGAAGCAGGGAATGTTCGCCAGATCAAAGGCGGGCCACGATAAGGATAAGCTGTATATCATATTAAAAAATGAGGGCGAATATGTATATCTGACAGATGGGAATCTGCGCCCCCTGTCGAAACCGAAAAAAAAGAACCGGAAACATGTTCAGCCCATTTGCAGAATCCCGGAGGACTGGGATTCCAGGCAGATAACGGACGATTATGTAAAGCGGGCCATCAGGCTGCAGGAAAAGGAGGATGAAAATGTCTAAAGCAGATGTAATTGAAATCGAAGGAACCGTAGTGGAGAAGCTGCCCAACGCCATGTTCCAGGTGCAGCTTGAGAATGGCCATCAGGTGCTGGCCCATATCAGCGGCAAGCTCCGCATGAACTTCATCCGGATTCTGCCGGGTGATAAGGTGACCATTGAGATGTCTCCCTATGATTTGTCCAAGGGCAGGATTATCTGGAGAGATAAATAAGGACGGTTTTTCTGTATCCGGTGTTCGGACATTTCACGGACGTCAGTGTGCTTCCGGACGGACTAAAAAGCAGTCCGCCTGAATCACACAGCCATCCGCGAAAAGCCGCAAGGTGAATTGCTGCAAAGCAGCAAGAGAAAGCACCCTGGGGTGGACACCTGGATATCAGAAAAACCTGAGTATAGAGTAATAGAATCCACTGTATCGGAGACGGTGCAGTGGATTTTTTATATGCAGCGAAGGAAATTCATAAGAGGAGTTAAAGGTCATGAAAGGCCGGTTTCATTCTTTCATAAGTGCAGAAGCTTTGAAATCCCAGTTCTTTCAGCCTTTTCCGGGTATCCATAATATAAGCACCCAGCTGTTCCGGTTTATGGCTGTCGCTTCCGATAGTAAGAATGGTGCCGCCCAGCTCCAGATACAGGCGCAGAATCTCTTCAGAAGGCATCAGCTCCGTCAGTCCATAGCGGCGGGAAGAAGTGTTGACTTCGATTCCCTTTCCATCCCGGATGACGGTCTGCAGAATTTCTGTAACCAGAGGCTTTATACATTCAAAAGGGTAGATTCCTGCATTATCGTAGCGCCTGATTAGAGCCAGATGGCCCAGCACGCTGTACTTTTCCTGCATTCTGCGGATCTCTTCCATATACGCCGGATAGTCCACATTGGCAAAGGGCTCATTCCCTCTCCAGCGGATTTCCACTCCTGAATTCCAGTCATCCTTGACTCCATAATCTACGTGATCTGTAAAACAGATTTCATCCATCCCCATCTGAATGGCGTCCTGCACGACAGATTCCATGGGGTAGACAGAATCATCGCTGAATTCTGTGTGCACATGATAATCTGCAAACAACCGCTTCACCTCCCATTGAATAAACTCTGCCATCCGGACAGAAGAAACATTGTTCCAGAGGAAAAATTTTTCCTTTAATCTGGCTACATTATACAGCGGCCGGGAAGAAGAGGCAATGAAATAATCTGCTTTCAGGAAAATCAGAGATGAAAGAGAGGAAAGGGAAAGGAAGCGAAGCCCGCTGGCAGAAGACACAATTCATAAGGATATGGATTTCAAAGAAGCACCAGATATGGTAAAATCAGAAAAAAGGAGGAATCGTGTCATGCTTGCGTATACCTATGTGTCAAAGGAAAATTTTCAGCTGCTGGAAAAGCCGAAGCCGGAGCCTCGAGACGGAAAGGACGCAGTGGTGCGGGTAGAGCTGGCCAGTATCTGTACCAGTGATCTGCATATTAAGCACGGGGCGGTGCCCAGGGCAGTGCCGGGCATTACTGTAGGCCACGAGATGGTGGGAACGGTGGAGACGGTGGGCTCCGAAGTGACGAAGGTGAAGCCGGGAGACCGGGTGGCAGTCAACGTGGAGACCTTCTGCGGCAGCTGTTTTTTCTGTAAGAGAGGCTATGTGAATAACTGTACTGATCCGGACGGCGGCTGGGCACTGGGGTGCCGGATCGACGGCGGACAGGCAGAGTATGTCCGGGTGCCCCACGCGGATCAGGGCCTGACTGTGATTCCGGAGGGAGTTTCATTTGAGCAGGCCCTTTTTGTGGGAGATGTGCTGGCAACGGGATTCTGGGCAGTGCGCATTTCAGAGATCCGGCCGGAGGATACGGTGCTGATTCTGGGAGCAGGGCCCACAGGCATCTGCACGCTGCTCTGCGCCAGACTGAAGGAACCGAAGCGGATCATTGTCTGCGAAAAGGATCCGGACAGGCTGGCTTTTGTGCGGGAGCATTATCCGGATGTCACAGCAGTTATGCCGGAAGAACTGCCGGAGACAGTCAGAAACCTCTGCCCCAACGGAGGGGCTGACGTGGTGCTGGAGGTGGCGGGGACAAAAGGGACTTTTGAGATGGCCTGGAAATACGCCCGTCCCAACGCCCTGGTCACGATCGTGGCGCTCTATGAGGAAGACCAGGTGCTTCCCCTTCCGCAAATGTACGGAAAAAATCTCACCTTCAAGACAGGCGGTGTGGACGGCTGCGATTGTGAAGAAATCCTTTCGCTGATTGCGGAAGGAAGGCTGGATACGCTCCCGCTGATTACCCACACATATCCGCTGGAGCAGATCGAAGCGGCGTATGAGCTGTTTGAAAATAAAAGAGACCGTGTGATGAAAGCCGCAGTTCGGTGTCAGCAGGTCTGAACAAGGTACGTCAGTAAGATTAGGAGAGGGGCGCAAATTTTATGGAGGGAAAGAGATGGCTGTTTATTTTGGTTCTGCTGGCAGTTCTGGCAGCAGGCTGCGGCCGGCAGACGCAGACAGAAGTACAGACAGAGGAACAGGCTGATGGATTTTCATTCGCGGATGTGGCGGACCGGGAGTTCTATTTCAGCAGCGGAGCGGGCGGCTGGTATACGGTGCTCTATATTCATGAGGACGGCAGCTTTGACGGGCATTTCCAGGACAGCAATTTGGGTGATACGGGAGAAAGCTATCCAAACGGAACGCTCTATTGCAGTGATTTCACCGGGCAGTTTACGGAGCCGGAGAAAGTAGATGATATGACTTACCGGTTTCAGATAGAATCCATAGATTATCTGCAGAAAGGTGAAGAGGAAATCAAATACGGCGTTCTCTATTGCTATGGTGACGCGTATGGGCTGGAAGGTGCAGAGGATCTGTATCTGTATCTTCCCGGCTCAGAAATCGCCGGACTGCCGGAGGGCTACCGGAGCTGGGTAGGATATTATGATCTGGAAAGCACAGAGGAAACAGAACTTCCCTTCTACGGACTTTATAACGAAAAGATGGAAGAAGGCTTTTCCAGTTCCACGCCAGTGAATGAACCGTTTTTGACGCCGGTCTGGGCGCGGCCTATAGAAAGAGAGGTTTCAGCAGCCCAGGCAGAGGCTGACAGGCTGGAGGAAGAGCTGCAGAACGCAGTGACGCAGGCAGATATGAATGAAATATCCGGCCAAATCTATGCAGTGTGGGACAATGCGCTGAATACCATCTGGGATATCCTGAAGGAGAATAAGGATGAAGAGTCCATGGAAACACTGACGGAAGAGGAGCGGTACTGGATCAGAAGAAAGGAAGAGACTGTACAGGAAGCCGGAGCGGAAGTGGAAGGCGGGACTCTGTATTCTCTGGTGGTAAACAGTAAGGCGGCAGATCTGACCCGGAAGAGAGTGTACGAGCTGGCCGCAGAGGCAGGGGCTGACCCTGGTATCCGGCTGATTTATGACGGCAGATATTTTGATGAGAGCATTTATCAGTACTGGACCGGCGAGATTACGGATGCGTCATCGATGACTTACTGTGAGATTCTGATCAGCGGCGTGACAGATGAAAAGTTTGACTTTAGGATAAACGAGCTGTCAGCGGAGACGGATGAGGGCCCTGAGATTCTGTCTGGCACGGCCCGGATCCAGTATGACGGAAGGGAAGCGGTTTATGAAGGAGAGGATGCTGCGCTGACTTTCCATTTTGAAACAGATCTGGAGGTCTTCCCCAAATATCTGACAGTGGAAGGCTGGGACAAGCTGGAGGGAAGGACCTATATGAATAATACCATACCGGGCCACGAATCCGGCTGAGATAGTATGGCCCCGGAAAAACGGCAGTGAGCCAAAAGAAGTCTTAGAGATAAATTGGAGTATTTTATTTTATAATATCTGCACCCGGGCGGAAACAAAGCCCGCAGTTTACAGGAGAGGAAAGGAAAAATGGCACAGAACACAAAGAAAAGTCTCCGCAGTCAAATCATTTATTCTGTCTATGTCTGCAATTACAGCGGGGAAGGAACCTTCGGAGCTGTGGAGCGGGACCTGGAGCGAATTCGGGATCTGGGGACGGACATCATCTGGCTGATGCCGGTTCATCCCATTGGGAAAGTGGCCCGCAAGGGAAGCCTGGGAAGCCCCTACGCCATTGCGGATTACCGGAAGATCAATCCGGAGCTGGGCACTCTGGAGGAGTTCCGCTTCCTGGTGGACAGAATTCATGAGCTGGGAATGAAATGCATCATGGATGTGGTGTACAACCATACATCGCCGGATTCCTGGCTGGCAGAGCATCATCCGGAATACTTTTACCGGACGCCGGAGGGAAATATGGGAAACCGGGTGGGAGACTGGTCTGACATTGTAGATCTGGATTACGGAAACCGGGAGCTCTGGGAGTATCAGATTGAGACGCTGAAATACTGGGCGGAGCTGGTGGATGGCTTCCGCTGTGATGTGGCGCCTCTGGTGCCTCTGGACTTCTGGAAAAAGGCCAGGGAGGAAATAGCGAAAGTAAATCCGGACTGCATCTGGCTGGCGGAGTCCTCGGATCCTCCGTTTGTGAGAGAGCTTCGGAAGCAGGGAGTCTCTGTCCTTACGGACTCGGAATGCTACCAGGCCTTTGATATCTGCTATGATTATGATGTATATCCTGCCTTCCGGGCCTATCTGAAGGGAGAGATTCCGTTAAGCGCCTACGCGGCCCAGCTGAATATGCAGGAAATTGTTTATCCGGATAATTATGTGAAAATGAGATTTCTGGAGAACCACGATCAGGACAGGGCAAAGGCTGTTATCCCGGAGGAACGGGCTCTTCGGAACTGGACCGCATTTCTCTATTTTGAGCGGGGAGCGGCGTTGATTTACGCGGGCCAGGAGGCGGAAGACCCGCACCGTCCCAGCCTGTTTGAGAAAGATACGGTGTCCTGGGAGACCGGACACGATCTGACCGGGCTTTTAAAGAAACTGGCCGCGGTGAAAAAGATGCCGATCCTGGCGGAGGGCAGCTATTCCCTGAAGGCGGATGACAGCCGGGATATACTTACGGGAACCTATGAGCTGGGAGAAGAGAGACTGGTGGGAGTCTTCGGTCTGAAAGCCGGGACAAAGGCCGGCCAGGCAGCCGAAACAGAAGCTGAGGCAGTGGAAGTGAAGACAGGACTTCCGGACGGAATCTATTACAATTACGCGGACGAAACTCAGGTTGAGGTGAGAGACGGCAGAGTCCTTTGGCAGGGAGAGCCGGTTATCATCGGCAGCAGCTGTTCCCGCAGTTCCCGGCAGCCAGCAGTGTGAAATACGGGGAAATAAGGGGAACTTTTCCCCTCATACCTTGAGAAACCTGAAAAAATCGTCTATAATCATAAGTGGCGCCGGCGGGCCGGACAGAGTTCCGGTCTGAATGCTGATGCCGGCGGCTTTACAAGACAGGGCTTTCTGATCCGGGTTCCGGCATGGAGCGCAAGGTGGGAAAGCCCGCGGCATGGAGAACAAAACATGAAAATAGTATTGGAAAATCTTACAAAGACATTTCCGGGAAGAGGAAAGAAGGACCGGAATGATGTGACAGCAGTGGACAATCTTTCCTGCGAGATCCCGGACGGAGAGTTGATTGCCCTTCTGGGCCCCTCCGGCTGCGGAAAGAGTACGACGCTGAATCTGCTCTGCGGACTGGAGAAGCCTGCCTCCGGAAGAATTTATTTTGGAGAAGAGGATATTACAGAACTGCCGCCGGAGCTTCGGGGCGTGGGTATGGTGTTTCAGAATTACGCCCTCTATCCCCATATGACGGTGAAGCAGAATATTCTGTTTCCGCTGGAGAATCTGAAAGGAAAAGGCAGGCCCTCCAAAGAAGAAATGGTGAACCGGGCCATGGAGACGGCCAGGCTGGTGCAGATTGAAGAGCTGATGGACCGGAAGCCCAGGGAGACGTCCGGCGGCCAGCAGCAGCGTGTAGCCATTGCCAGGGCGCTGGTGAAGATGCCCCGGGTCCTTTTGCTGGATGAGCCTTTGTCGAATCTGGATGCCCGTCTGCGGCTGCAGACCCGGGAGGAAATCCGGAAGATTCAGAAAAAGACAGGCATTACCACAGTCTTTGTCACCCACGATCAGGATGAGGCCATGAGCATCTCTGACCGGATCGCGGTTATGCGTTCCGGAGTGCTGATGCAGATCGGAAAGCCCCAGGAGGTCTATGACAATCCGGCCAGCCTGTTTGTGGCGAAGTTTCTGGGTACGCCGCCTATCAATGTGTTTGAAGGAAATGTCCGGGGCGGCATGCTTTATATCGGAGACGAGGCGGTGCTTTCCGCGGAGGGAGTGCCGGACCAGGAGGTCTGGGCAGGAATCCGGCCGGAGGGCTTTATTCTGAAGGAAGACGGCCCCCTGACCTGCCAGCTTGGCAGAGTGGAAATCATGGGCCGGGACATCAGTATCATTTCCAGCCATAAGGCCTGCACCAGTCAGAACATCCGCTCCATCATAAACGCGGAGACGAGAGTAGATACCGCTTCGTCCTCTGTGAGATTTGCGCTGAAGCCGGAAAAGGTATTCCTGTTCCGGAAGGAGACCGAAGAACGGATTGTGTTTTAAAGGGAGTGCTGTGTTATGAATACCAATAATAAGAAAGCCTGGCTTTACCTGCTGCCGGCGATACTGTTTCTTGTGTTTTTCCTGGTATATCCGCTGATTGACGTGTTCATTTATTCGGTGGAGGAAGGATACAATTTCGCGTCCCAGACCTATTTCGGCACGGGGCTCTACAACTTTTCCTATGTGCTTCACGATCCCTTCTTTCTGCAGGCCGTGAAGAACACGTTTATTCTTGTTATTATCACAGTTCCGGTGTCCACAGGGCTGGCTCTGCTGATTTCCGCGGGCTTAAGCTCCATCCGGCCCTTGCGGGATCTGTTTCAGACCATTTACTTCCTGCCCTATGTGACGAATACGCTGGCTGTGGGACTGGTGTTCATGATTCTGTTTCAGAAGACAGAGTACACAGACGGACTGGTGAATCTGATGCTCAGCTGGTTCGGCAGAGGACCGGTGGATTTCATTGACGGTCCCTATTGGGCGAAGATGTTTGTCCTGTGTTTTTACACGATCTGGATCGTCATGCCTTTTAAGATTCTGGTGCTGACAAGCGCCCTGTCCTCAGTGAATCCGGATTACTACCGGGCGGCCAGAGTGGATGGCACCCCCAGGCTCCGGGTATTTACGAAAATTACGCTGCCGATGATTTCCCCCATGATTTTCTATCTGGTGATTACGGGCTTTATCGGAGCGTTCAAAGCCTACAGCGACGCAGTGGCCCTGTTCGGCACAGATTTGAACGCGGCAGGCATGAATACCATCGTAGGCTATGTGTATGATATGCTGTACGGTGACAGCGGCGGATATCCGTCCTATGCCTCCGCGGCTGCGGTGATTCTTTTTGCCATCGTTCTTACCATTACCTGCGTCAATCTTCTGGTCAGCAGAAAAAAGGTAAGAATCTAGAACCAGGACAGGTTTTTTGAGAGGAATAGAAAATGGGACAACAAGCTGAGTACGAAAAACAGGAAAAAGCCGCTGACAGGCGGAACAAAATACGGAAAATTCTGACCTATACGGGATTGGGTATCTGGGCGCTCATTGTGCTCTTCCCCTTTTACTGGATGCTGCTGACCTCAGTGAAGAGCTACGGCGCCTACAATGCGGAACATATTCCGGCCTTTTTCACACTGTCACCAACCATTCAGAATTATATTGATGCCTTCACTTCTGTGCCGTTGGTGGGGTATCTGCTGAATACAGTGATTTTCGCAGTGCTGACCACAGTTTTGATGGTAGTGGTCAGTGTGCTGGCGGCCTATGCCTTCGCAAGACTGGATTTCCGGGGGAAAAATCTGCTGTTTACAGCCTTTCTTTCTCTGATGATGATTCCGGCGGAGCTGGTGGTCATCACGAATTTTGTAACGATTACAAATCTGGATATGAGAAATACCTTTGCCGGCCTGGTGCTTCCGTCGGTGACCTCAGTCTTTTATATTTATCTGTTAAAGGAAAATTTTGAGCAGGTGCCGGATGAACTTTACCGGGCGGCCAAGGTGGATGGAACCTCAGATCTGAAATATCTGCTGAAGGTTATGATTCCCATCTGCCGGCCCACAATCATCACGGTTACCATTCTGAAAATTATTGAGTGCTGGAATTCCTATGTATGGCCCCGGCTGATTACCGATGATCCGGCCTATTATCTGGTGTCAAACGGAATTCAGGAGATCCGGGAAAACGGCTTTGGCCGTGAAAATATTCCGGCCATGATGGCGGCTGTGGTGGTGATTTCCGTACCTCTGATTATTCTGTTTCTGGTATTCCGGAAGAAGATCATGGAAGGCGTGTCAAGGGGAGGTATGAAGGGATGAGAAAATCCGGAAAGACAAAAGGAATCCTGGCTTTAGCGGCGCTGTGTCTGCTTTTTCTGGCAGGCTGCCATGGAAAACGGGAACAGACGGCCTTTGCGGTGCCGGAAAGCTTTGATACCTCCAGAGATTACGAGATCACCTTCTGGGCGAAGAACGATACAAATATCAATCAGACGGAGATTTACAAGCAGGCCATCGCGGATTTTCAGGAACTGTATCCGAATATTACGGTAAACTTAAGGCTGTATACAGATTACGGCGATATTTACAATGACGTCATCACCAATATTTCCACAGGTACCACCCCAAATGTGTGCATTACCTATCCGGATCATATTGCCACCTATATGACGGGCGACAATGTGGTCGTGCCTCTGGATGCGCTGTTTGCGGATGAGAAATACGGGCTGGGAGGAAGCGAGCTGCTTTTTGACGCTCCCACCCAGGAGGAGATTGTCCCCAGGTTCCTGGAGGAATGCTCCATCGAAGGGCATTATTACGCGGTTCCCTATATGCGTTCCACGGAAGCCTGCTATATTAACAAAACCTATGTGGAAGCGCTGGGCTATACACTGCCGGAGACGCTGACCTGGGACTTCATCTGGGAGGTATCCGAGGCGGCTGCGGAAAAGAATCCGGACGGAACCTTCAAGCTGAACAGCGGGGACGTGCTGATTCCCTTTATTTACAAGTCCACGGATAATATGATGATTCAGATGCTGAAGCAGAAGGGGGCAGGCTATTCCACCCAGACCGGTGAAGTGCAGATTTTCAATGACACCACAGAGGAGATCCTCTACACCATAGCTGATCATACGGCCAGCGGGGCCTTTTCCACCTTCAAAATTTCCGGATATCCGGCCAATTTCCTGAACGCGGGCCAGTGTGTCTTTGCCATCGACTCCACGGCAGGAGCTACCTGGATGGGAAGCGACGCGCCTCTGGTGGATATTGCGGAGGAATCCATTGTGGATTTCGATATTGAGGTGATGGAGATTCCCCAGTATGACCCGGAGCATCCCCAGATGATTTCCCAGGGGCCTTCCATCTGCATTTTCAATAAAGAGGATCCCCAGGAGGTGCTGGCGTCCTGGCTCTTTACCCAGTATCTGCTGAGCAATCAGGTTCAGATCGCTTATTCGGAGACAGAGGGCTATGTGCCGGTTACCACCAAGGCCCAGAATTCGGAGGAGTACCAGGATTATCTTTCCCGGGCAGGCGAGGACAGTGATACTCATTATGAAGTAAAGATCAAAGCGGCGGAAATCCTGCTTAATCATATGGATGACACCTTTACGACCCCGGTGTTCAACGGTTCCACCTCCCTGCGGGACGCGGCGGGCCAGTTCATCGAGGAAGTGGCCAAGTCCACCAGGAGAAAGGAAACGGTGGATGACGCCTATATGGAAAACCTGTATGCGGAAATGCAGGCGATGTACCGTCTGAATGAGTACGGAGGGCCTGCCGGCGGGGAGGTGGATCTGGGACCGCTGCCCGTGACAGCAAAGGTGCTTCTGGGCGCGCTGGCCGCTGCCTGGGTCCTGATTCTGCTGTATCTGTTCCTCGGGGGCCGCAGTTCCCGCTGCCGCAGAGGACAGAGCAGACAGTAATCCCCCTCCGGCGCCGGAAGCCGGAAACAGAGGAATTATTGACTTTCAGGATTTTTGGATTATAATAAAAATGTCACTGTTCAATACACAAATTCAAAAGGAGAACTATTATGAAAAAAAGTTTATGTGCGGTTCTGGTTCTTTCCATGACGCTGGCTCTGGCAGGCTGCGCGGGAGGACAGGCTGACACCACAGAGACAGAGACTGCAGAAACTGCTGAGAACACTGCCGCTGCAGATACCACTGAGGAAAGCACTGAGGCTGAGGACAGCGCCGCTGCGGATACCACAGAGGAGACAGCGCCGGCTGAGGTTATGACCCATGAAGAGTACATGGCTGCCGATCTGGATTCCCAGGTGACGGTAGAGTCTTACGTACAGGCTACCCAGTCCTGGTGGGAAGATGAAGGACAGGGTAAGATCACTGTTTACGCTCAGAGCGAAGACGGCGCATATTTCTTCTATGAGCTGGCCTGCACCGAGGAGGATGCCGCAAAGCTGACTCCGGGCACCAAGATCCGCGTGACCGGATACAAGTCTGAGTGGTCCGGCGAGGTGGAGATCATGGACGGAACCTTTGAGTTCGTAGAAGACGGCGATGAGTATATCGCAGAGCCCACAGACGTGACAGAGCTGCTGGGCACAGATGAGCTGATCAATCACCAGAATGAGTTCCTATCCTTCACAGGCCTGACTGTAGAGCCGGCTGCCGAGGGAAGCGACGCGGCATTCCTGTACAGCTATGACGGTTCCGGATCCGACGGAGACGATCTGTACTTCAATGCTTCCTATAACGGACAGACCTATACTTTCACAGTAGAGTCCTATCTGTGTGACAACACCACAGACGTGTACAATGCGGTAGAGGCCCTTCAGGTAGGCCAGACCATTGACATGCAGGGATTCCTGTACTGGTATGAGGGTGTAAATCCCCATATCACTTCTGTGACTGTAGTTGAATAAAGAAAGAATTATATATTGATATAGGAACGGGGAGCCGTTTCCTGTATCCTGTGTTCGGACGTTCCACGGACGCCTGTGTGCTCCCGGACGGACTAAAATGCAAGTCCGCCGGGCTCCCACAGGCGTTCGCGGAAAGCCGGACACTGGGATATCAGGAAACGACTCCCCTGTCTTATATAGAATCCAGTTTTCCCGAAACGTATATCGGGATTATTGAATCCGCTCAGCAGCAGGCATCCTCCGGTACCGCTCCAGGACCTGCTCCGTGCAGCGCACGCCGGTGCAGGCGCCGATGCTTTCCACAGCCACGGAGGCTGCGGCATTGGCAAAGCGGGCGCATTTTACAGGCTCCATGCCTTCGGAGAGTGCAGAGAGGAAGCCTGCGGCGAAGTTGTCTCCGGCTCCGGTAGTGTCGATGCAGTGAGTGTCCGGGTAAGCGGGAACAAAAGCGGATACTTGGCTGTTCTTCAGGTAACAGCCCCTGCTTCCCAGCTTGATGACGATACAGGAGAGGCCGTGAGCGAGAAAGGCATCGGCGATTTCCTCAGGATCTTCTTTCCCTGAGACAGCCTTTGCTTCCTCATGATTGGGGAAAAGATAATCGATATAGGGAAGAATGGGCCTCAGATCCTCCAGAGTCTCTCCGTTTTTGCAGCGGGTCATGTCGGCGCAGAGAAGCTGTCCGTTTTTCTTGACAGAGGAAAAGAGGGCTTCCATAGCGGGTATGTCAAAAAGCGGAGATACAAAGATGCTGGCGAAGGATACAATAGGGCTTTTTTTCAGCGCTTCAGGAGAAATATCCGAAAGCCGCAGCCTGCGCAGGCTGCTGTTTTTGTTTGTGATAAAAGAACGCTCAGCGTTTTTGTCCACCAGGACAATATTGATTCCCGTGTCCAGCCCTTTTTCGATGACAGAGCCTTCTGTGGAGATTTTATTTTCACGGAAATGGGACAGGAGCAGGCGGCCTGCCATATCATCGCCAAGCTTTGTAATGAGATGAACCTTTCTGCCCAGGCGGGCCAGGGCTGTGGCTTCGTTGGCGGCGTCTCCTCCGGGGGCCATGGAGATGCCTTCCGCGGGCCAGGAACGGCAGGTCAGATCTGAACCTGATACGGGGTGTGCCAGAACATCGAGAACGGCGGCGCCAATCACTGTAATATCATACATGAAAAGTCCTCCTTTTGTATACAGATATAAAAATGCCTGTCCTTTTCCATCATTATAAATGGAGGACAGGCATTTTGAAAGAGATGAAATTGCTGTCTTTATTTTGTCATCGGAATTCCGTGGACGATACGGCGGTAAATCTTCCAGATAATCACTGCCGGAAAGCTGATGGTCAGATACAGGGTAGTCAGAAGTCCTGTCGCGCCGCCTACGATTGCCACGATCCATAAGATAATATTATTCATAATCATTCCCCTTTTCCACTGATGCGAATCTTTTTATGCCGGAAATCATGAGTATTTCCGCAACCAGATACCTTTTATTTTAGCAGGGTTCCGGAAAAAGACAAAGCGGGCATAAAGATTCTTAACAAAATCTTAACGACAGAGGCTGCTCATTCAAGCCTCTTCATTCAGATGCTTCAGGTAATACAGAGTGTCTTTCCTGATTACATCAGAGAGCAGGAAGACAGCAGCGAGATTCGGCAGGGCCATAAGCGCATTCAGAGTGTCTGATATGCTCCATACCAGTTCAAGCTGGATGACCGGCGCAAAGACAAGGACAAAGATCCACAGAAAGCGGTAAAGGAAAAGAGCCTTTTTCCCAAAAAGATATTCCAGGCAGCGCTCGCCGTAGTAGGACCAGCCCAGAATGGTGGCGTAGGCAAAGGTAACAATGCCGAAAATCAGGAGGGGCTGGCCGATGCAGGGGATCTGGGCGAAGGCAGCGCTGGTCAGCTCCCCGCCGGAAAGGCCGCCTGCCCCGGAGACTGCGCCGGAAACCGCAGGGCTGCCGGAAAGCAGGCTGCTGACCAGAACGAGTCCTGTAATCAGGCAGACGACTACTGTATCCCAGAAGGTGGCGGTGGAGGCGATTAGAGCCTGGCGGACAGGATTGGGGGTACGGGCCGCGGCAGCGACGATAGGGGCAGAGCCCATGCCTGCCTCATTGGAAAAGAGGCCCCGGGAGATACCGTAACGGGCAGCCAGTATGATGCCGGATCCGGTCATGCCTCCTGCCAGGGCCCCTGTCTCTGTAAAAGCGCTTTTCATAATCAGAACAATAGCTTTTCCAAGAAAAGCCCGGTTGATAAAAAGGATTGCCAGGCAGCCCAGAAGATAGAAGAGAGCCATAAAGGGCACAAGGCGTTCACAGACCTTTGAGACAGAGCGGACGCCGCCGAAGATGACGGCGCAGGTGATAAGCCCGGTAATCAGTCCCACGGCCAAAGCAGGAAGACTGGGCCAGCGTTCCAGAAGGACGGCGAGCCGGGGAGAGGCCTCCGCGGCCTGGCGGACCAGAGGAGCCGCTGCAGCGGAAATTGCGTTTACCTGGACACCGCAGCCGATTCCAAAGGAGGTAAGCACGCCAAAGAAAGCAAAGAGTATAGCAAGAGGCTTCAGATGAAGTCCCCGTTCCAAGGCATACATGGCCCCGCCCAGCATGGTTCCGTCCTTTGCACGCACCCGGTAGCGGATGGCGATCAGAGATTCAGCGTAGGAGGTGGCGATGCCGAATACGCCGGTCAGCCAGCACCAGAAAACTGCTCCGGGGCCTCCCAGGGCAATGGCAGTTCCCACTCCGATGATGTTTCCGGTGCCCAGCGTGGAGGCCAGGGAGGTGGAAAGGGCGGCGAAGGGACTGATGTCTCCCGAGGAGGACTTATCACGGGACAGGGAGAGACGGACAGCAAGAGGAATTTTCCGCTGAATAAAGCCTGTCTTCCAGGTGGTGAAAAGGTGGGTTCCCGACAGCAGCAGAACCATGGGAAGCCCCCAGAGACAGTTGTTGACAGTTTCAATGATACGGGCCAGGGTTCCCATATAACGCCTCCAGACAGGATTCTGCTTGATTATATGAAAGCCGGCGGCAGTTCATGCCGGAATGCTTTAGGCGGCCCGGAAATTTCAGACCAGCCAGGACGGAATGGTAATTGACAATCTCGATATTCGAGATTATACTAAAAGTAAGATAACTCGATAATCGAGAATAGAATGGAAAACGGCAGGGAGAAAGCAGCTGCGGAGGCTGACGGGAGGGAAAAGATGGCACGGGCAAAATTTCAGACGCTGACAGAGCAGATGTTTTACGCGCTGCTCTGCCTGAAGGAGGAGTGCTGCGGCATGGATATTCTGGACCGGGTTCCGGCCATGACAGGCCAGAGAGTCAGCATTGGTTCGGGTACTCTGTATACGCTTCTGGAGCAGTTTCTGGAGGCAGATATGATCCGGGAGACGAAGGTCACCGGACGCCGCAGAAGCTATATTCTCACAGAGAAGGGCAGGGAAATGCTGGAGAAGGAATATGAGCGTATCTGCGCCCAGGCACGGGACTACCGTCTGATTTTCGGTGAGGAACGGGAAGGAGAGGAGGGCTCAATATGAAGGAAATGAAACGGAGACTGGAACTGTACTCTTTTTATGACCACACAGGACTGGAAAGGCATCTGGAGAGAATGGCCCGGAAGGGATGGCGTCTTGAGAAGATCTGGAATAATATCTGGTATTACCGCAGGACCAGGCCCCGGGAATTAAAGTTTTCCGTTACTTATTTTCCAGAGGTTTCCGAGCTTGATCCGGAGCCCTCGGAGAAACAGCAGATATTTCTGGATTTCTGTGAGCACACAGGCTGGAAGCTGGCGGCCGTCACCACTCAGATGCAGATCTTTTACAATGAAAATCCGGATCCGGTTCCCATTGACACAGATCCCTGGCTGGAGCTGGATACACTGCGCAGAACCGCCCGGAAAAGCGTGCTGCTTCCCTGTCTTATTTTTGGAGCGCTGGGCCTGATAAATACAGGTCTGCTGATTCATACACTGCAGACGGATCCCATAGGCCTGCTTTCCAGCGGTTCCGGCCTGCTGGGAGCCTGGTGCTGGCTGATGCTTCTGCTGCTTTCCGTCTTGGAGCTGGGAGGATACTTCCGCTGGTACCGAAAGGCGGAGAAGGCGGCAGCCAGGGGAGAATTTCTGGACACGGCCAGCCATGTATGGCTTACAAAGCTGATACTGGCTTCTATTATTCTAATGTTTTTGTACTGGCTGGCCGGCTGGGTTTCTGCCGGGCCGTACTGGAAACGGATTTTGGGAGTGGTAATCAGCGGATACATGATCGGCATTCTTTTCTTCAGCGGAACCTTCAAAGGCTATCTGAAGAGAAAGAAAGCGTCTGCGGGGACGAACATTACAGTGACCATGTTTCTGGTCTTTGTGGTGACAATCATTTTTATGGCCGGTGTGACCTGGGCAGGGCTGCAGATGGCCCAGGATGCCAGACTGGCAGAGCAGGAGGAAAAGGCGGAGGCATCCATGTACGGGTATCTTGCGGATCCGCCTCTGGAGCTTTCCGACCTGACAGACATTTCTTCTTCAGATTACATTCAGAGCAGTACCGGGGAAGAGTCTCTGCTGCTGGAGCAGTTTGAGCAGAGAGCCGTTCCTAAAAACGGAGCGGAGGACAGGGAAGGGCTTCCCCAAATGGATTACAGAGTGACGCTGGTGAAGGTTCCATTCCTTTATGATATCTGCAGGAATCAGCTTTTCCGGGACAGGGATGAGACAGAGGACGGGGAAATCCCGGAGGGGCATAAGGCTGTCTACGAAGCGCGCGATCCGGAGCCCTGGGGAGCCCGGCAGGTGTATGAGCTGACTTATCAGGACGGAAGCGGTTTTTCCAACTGGTATCTGCTCTGTTACCCGGACCGTATTGTGGAAATCTGGTTTTCCTGGGAGCTGACAGAGGAGCAGATGCGGATAGTGGGAGAAAAGCTGGGATGACCCTTGCCACAGGGGAGCATTTCCGGTATACTGGGGGCAGATTACAGATAATGAATAAAAAAAGGGAGAAATGTTATGAAGAAAATCTTGAAAAGCCTTCCGTTCAAGCTGCTGATCGGAGTGATTGTGGGAATGGTTCTGGGACTTGCGGCGAACGAGGCAGTCATGAACGTAGTGGTAACCATCCGGCAGCTGCTGGGAGAAGTCATCAATTTCTGCGTGCCTCTGATTGTCATTGGCTTTATCGCGCCTTCCATCACAAAGCTGGGGAGCAATGCCTCACGGATGCTGGTAGCTGCTCTGCTGCTTGCTTACGCTTCTTCTATCGGAGCCGCCCTTGTGTCGATGGCAGCAGGATACGCGCTGATTCCCCATCTGTCCATTGCGTCTCAGGTGGAAGGACTGCGGGAGCTTCCGGAGGTGGTCTTTGATCTGCAGATACCGGCGGTCATGGATGTGATGAGCGCGCTGGCCTTCTCGCTTCTGATTGGCCTTGGAGTGACTTGGACAAAGTCAAAACGGATGGAAGAGCTTCTGGATGAATTTCAGGCTGTCGTTCTTTCCATTGTGAGCAGGGTTGTGATTCCGATTCTGCCGTTTTTCATCGCGGCCACATTCTGCGGACTCGCATATGAAGGAACGATTACAAAACAGCTTCCGGTCTTTATTCAGGTGATCCTGATCGTTATCGTGGGGCATTTTCTGTGGATGGCATTTCTGTATCTGGCAGCGGGCATCTATTCCGGAAAGAATCCCATGGAGGTGGTGAAGCATTACGGGCCGGCCTATATTACGGCCGTAGGGACCATGTCTTCGGCGGCCACTCTGGCGGTGGCGCTGCGCTGTGCCGGAAAATCAAAAGTTCTGCGCCAGGATATGGTGGATTTCGGAATCCCCCTGTTTGCCAATATCCATCTGTGCGGATCGGTTCTCACAGAGGTGTTTTTTGTAATGACCGTTTCCCGTATTCTGTACGGAGAAATTCCGTCTGTAAGCACAATGGTTCTGTTCTGTCTGCTGCTTGGAATCTTTGCCATCGGAGCGCCGGGCGTGCCGGGCGGAACTGTGATGGCGTCCCTGGGACTGATTACGGGAGTGCTTCTCTTTGACGCCGCAGGCACAGGGCTGATGCTTACGATTTTTGCCCTCCAGGACAGCTTCGGCACGGCCTGCAATGTGACAGGTGACGGCGCCCTGACGCTGATGCTGACCGGATACGCGGATAAGCATCACATAGAACCGAATCAAAAAACGGAAGCATAAAAGAAAAGTCAATAGGAAGAGAGACCCGGCGGGGCGGAGCAGGAAAACGGCTCCGCTCTGCCGTTTTGACTTTTCTGAAAAAATTAAAACTTTTTTGCGGGTGCTTTACGTCTAACAGATAGAAAGGCAAAGGAGGAGGAAAGGATGAATGCGGACGATTTACAGAAGAAAGTAGAAGAACAGATTCTGGATTCCTATGAATCTATGTACCGTCTGGCTTATACCTATGTGAAAAATGAAGAAGACGCCCTGGATATTGTCCAGGAAAGCGTATATAAGGCCATAAAGTATTCCGGGCGGGTACGGCAGGAGGCCCATATCCGCACCTGGCTGTGGCGCATTGTCATGAATACGGCAGTAGATTTTATACGGAAAAACAGAAAAGAGATTGCCACAGAAGAAATGCAGGAGACAGGCCGGGAGGATGTCTATCAGGATTTTGACACCCTGGAAGCGCTCAATATTCTGGATGACAGGGAAAAAGCGGTGGTGGTTCTCAGATTTTTTGAGGATCAGAAGCTGGATGATATCGCGAGAATTCTGAATGAGAATACAAGTACCATCAAGACGGTGCTGTATCGAAGTCTGAAGAAACTGAAGGTCAGACTGACGGAAGGAGAGATGCTCTATGAAGGATGAGAAGCTGAAGAAGATGGAACAGGAATATAAGGAAATCCCGATCCCGGAAGATCTGCGCCGGCGGGTAGAGGAAGGAATACAGAAAGGAAAAGAAGATAGAAAGGAAGTGACGCGTATGAAAAAGAGATCAAAGGTAATCAGCTTTGTAAAAGCGGCAGGAGGAGCAGTCGTGGCGGCTATGCTGGCAATTACGATTATGGCCAATTCGGGAGCTTCTATCGCCAACGCGATGATGAGGATTCCGGTTATCGGGGCCATTGCGGAGGTGGTTACCTTCCGGGAGTATAAAAACTCCACAGAGGACAACCATATGTCAGCAGATGTGAAGATACCGGAGGTCAGCGTTACAAACGAAGACGGCACGGTAAATCAGGAGACGACAGATCAGATCAATAAGACCATAGAAGAGTATACCAATGAGATCATTGCTCAGTATGAGGCGGACGTGGCTGCTTCCACCGGAGAGGGATATGAGTCCGTGGATCTGGATTATGAGGTGATTACAGATTCTGACAGGCTGTTTTCCATCCGTTTTAATCAGCTGACTGTCATGGCCAGCGGAGCCGAGAGCGTAAGAATCTACCACATCGACAAACAGACGGGGCAGATGATTAACCTGAAGGGGCTTTTCAAGGAAGACGCAGACTTTATTGACCCCATTTCCAACAATATCAAGCAGCAGATGAAAGAACAGATGGCGGCGGATGATTCGATCACTTATTTCCTGGACAGCGATACGCCGGAATGGGATTTCCAGTCCATCAGCGAAGATACTACCTTCTATGTAAATGAAGATGGAAAGCTTGTGATCGTGTTTGATGAGTATGAGGTGGCTCCGGGCTCTATGGGAAGCGTGGAGTTTGTGATTCCTACAGAGGTGATTCAGGATATCGTGCAGGACGGGTTTGTGAGCTGAAGGCCCGGCCTGGAGGAGCAGGAAAAAGGTATAAAAAACAAGGCGCCGGATGTCCGGCGCCTTTTCAGATATGTTTTCAGGTATTTCCGTTTTTCTTCAGCCATTCCACGATCTCAGGAAATTCCATAAAATGAGAAGCCTTCACAAGAATAGAATCACCTTTTGACAGAAGCAGAGGAAGGGTATTGATCAGCTCCTCCCTGGTATCGAAATGACGGCAGGTAATGGAAGGATTCTTTGCCTCCACTCCCCGGGCAGTTTCCTTTGAAAGCTCGCCCACCAGAAAGACGGCGTCTACCCCTGCGTCAGCCGCGTGGCAGCCCACATTGTAGTGGAGCAGTTTTTCGTTTTCTCCCAGTTCGCCCATATCGCCTAAGATAGCGACCTTGCGGCCCAGAGCGCAGGAGAGTACATCCAGAGAAGCAGCCATGGAAACGGGATTCGCGTTGTAGCAGTCATCGAGAATATCCCATTTTTCTGTATGAATCAGATGGTTGCGCCCGCTTAAGGCGGTCAGGCTCTCGATGCCTGCCCGGATTTCCTCTGTGGTCAGTCCCAGGGCAAGTCCCACAGCCGTTCCGGCCAGGGCATTGTAAACCATATGGCGGCCGGGAATGGGAATCTGCGCTTCAAAGGAGCCGGCTTTGGTTACGAAGGTGCAGCGGGTTCCCGCAAGCCCCAGATTTTCAATCTGCTCCGCGTACAGATCAAGCTCCGGATTCAGGCCGAAGAAAAGGGGCCTGGGAGAGCGGGTATCCTTTAAGGTGATCAGCTTGTCATCATCTCCGTTTAAGATGATCTGGGCGCCGGGCTGAGCCTGATCGAACATTTCGGTCTTGGCCCGCAGGATGCCGTCCCGGTCCTTCAGGTTTTCCAGATGGCAGAGGCCGATATTGGTCAGCACACAGATGGTGGGCCGGGCCATCCGGGCCAGGCGGGTCATCTCGCCAAAGTCACTGATGCCCATTTCCAGCACCGCGGCTTCATGCTCTTCACGGATACGGAAGATCGTCAGAGGAAGGCCGATTTCGTTGTTGAAATTGCCTTCTGTCTTCAGCACCCGGTAACGCTGGCTTAAAATAGCGGCGATCATTTCCTTTGTGCTGGTCTTGCCCACGCTTCCGGAGATTCCGATGACGGGGATCGTCAGGGTACTCCGGTAATATTCCGCCAGTTTTTTGATGGCCTCCAGACAGGAGTCCACCTGAATGCAGGGGCCGGCGGGATGGTCCGGAACCTGTTCACAGAGTACCGCGGCCGCGCCTTTGGCAAAGGCGGTGGGGATAAAGCTGTGTCCATCCACACGAGCGCCCTTTACCGCCACAAAAAGGAAACCGGGTTCCACCAGGCGGCTGTCGATGACGACGCCTTCTGCTTCCGTATTTTTATATTTTTCATCTCCCAGATACGTGCCCCCGCAGGCACGGGCAATCTGGATCAAAGACATTTCTTTCATAAGCAATCCCCTTTCCGGTCAGGAACGCCGCAGGGAAACTTCAATCAGCTTCTCGCAGAGATCTTCAAAGGACATGCCAAGCACCGCGGCCTCCTGAGGCAGCAGGCTGGTGGGCGTCATGCCGGGCAGAGTGTTGGCTTCCAGACAGTAGATGGAATTGTCAGAGGTATCCATCATAAAATCCATACGGGCATAGGAGCGCATGTTCAGGGCCTCAAAGGCCATTTCCGCATAGCGCTGCATCTCTTCCGTAAGCTCGGGAGAAAGATCTGCCGGGCAGGTCTCAATGGTGCTGCCGGGCTGGTATTTGTTTTTGTAGTCATAAAATCCTTCCAGGGGAGCGATCTCGATGACTGGAAGAGCCTTTCCGTCAATGACACCTACGGAAAATTCCCGGCCGTCTATAAACTGTTCCACGATCACATCGTCTCCGAAGGTGTAGGCGTCATCCAGAGCCTTCTGCAGATCCTCCGGCCGGTCCACCCGGTAGGTGCCCACGCTGGAGCCGCCGCAGGCGGTCTTTACCATGCAGGGATAGGGAATGGAAGCCGGATCCGCTTTCTCGCCGCATTTGAGAGTAATGCCGGCGGGAGTGGGGATACCCGCGTTCCGGAAGAACTGCTTGGAAAGATGCTTATCCATGGCCAGGGCGCTGCTTAAGTAACCGGTTCCCGTATAGGGAATTCCCATCAGGTCAAAGGCAGCCTGGATACGGCCGTCCTCGCCGTTTGCGCCGTGCAGGCCCAGGAATACAATATCTGCCATGTCGCACAGGGCCAGCACATTGGGGCCGAACATGCTCTTTCCTCCGTCATGGCGCAGCTCCTTCAGATGGGAGAGATCCGGATGCTCCGCAGAGACAGCCTGGATATCCTTTGCCCAGTCCACGTCCAGGTCAAACAGCTTTTCCGTGACAGGCTCTGCGCTTTCATATCCCAGATAGACATCCAGGAGAATCACCTGATGGCCTTTTGTTTTTAAGGCGCGGTAGATCTTGCTTCCGGAGCTTAAGGACACATCCCGCTCCGTGCTGGTTCCGCCGGCCAATACTACAATTTTCATAACAGCCTCCTCAATATAGGTTGATGGGCGGCAGGCGCGTAAATCCGTCTGCCGGGATTATAACAATAATTATAATAATGCTTTGTTTTTATCCAGCATTTCCTGAATCTTCTGCTGGGCATAGGCGCCCAGATGCTTCTGCTCTTTTTTGGAAAAATCTCCGGGCATAATCGGGGTGCCGTATTCCAGAATCACATGGCAGCGGTGGACAAAGGGGATATGATCCTCAAAAATCTCCGCAGAATTGGTGATTGCCATGGGGATGATGGGACAGCCCGTTTTCTCGGCTATTTTCATGCTTCCCTCCTTGAAAGGCAGCATGACATCGGTATGGTTTCTGGTTCCTTCCGGGAAAATACAGATGGAAATCCCATTTTTAATATATTCAATTCCCTGGAGAATCGTTTTTAATCCCTGCTTGATATCATCCCGGTCCAGGAACAGGCAGTAGAGAGCCTTCATCCAGTCACGGAGCAGAGGATAGCGCAGCATCTCCACTTTGGCAATATAACCGGTCAGGCGGGGGCAGCGGGCATAGGTCATGACCACATCGAAATAGCTTCTGTGGTTGCCCACATACAGAACCGCCCGGTCCTTTGGCACATTTTCCTCACCGATGACGGTGAGTTTCACGCCGGTGGCAAACATGATCAGCTTGAAAGCGGCCTGTACCAGACGCAGGCAGCTGTAATCCTTTGCCCGGCGGTTGAATTTTCCGATAATCGTCTCAATCAAAAGCACCGGAATGCCCAGGATCAGATAGAGCAGAACGAACAGCACAATAATGATGGTACGAATCATAATTTTCTCCTATCTTCCGAATAATTCCGTCATCTGGCGCAGCCCCTGGGCCATGCCGGAATTCAGATCGCCCTGCTGATAGCGCCATGCCCAGTTTCCGTCCGCAGTTCCGGGCACATTCATGCGGCCCTCTTCTCCCAGCTTCAGCACATCCTGAATGGGGAAAATGGCGTAGCGGGCAATGCTGCCCAGGCAGGTGCGGATAAAGTCCCAGCTGATGCTGGAAGCGTCCGTATTCATATACCGGCGGACCTTGTCTTTGGAATATTCCGAAGCGCTGTTGTACCAGCCGACAGTGGTATTATTGTCATGAGTGCCGGTATAGCAGATGCAGTTGCGGGTATCGAACTGATGGGGGAGGAAGGTGCTCTCTCCGCCGTCAAAGGCAAACTGCAGCACGCGCATGCCCGGGAAACCAAGAGAATCCCGCAGCTTTACCACTTCCGGGGTAATCAGCCCCAGATCCTCCGCGAAAATCGGAAGATCCTCGCCCAAAGCCTCATGGATGGCCCGGAACAGTTCTTCTCCCGGACCCTTGCGCCATACGCCGGTCATGGCGTTTTCCGCGTCCGCGGGCACCTCCCAGTAAGCCTCAAAGCCACGGAAGTGATCGATCCGCACGTAATCCGCCTGCTCCAGCAGATGGCGGACACGGGCGATCCACCAGCGGTAGCCGTCCTTTTTGTGAGCCTTCCAGTCGTAAAGGGGGTTGCCCCATTTCTGGCCGGTAGCGCTGAAATAGTCGGGCGGAACTCCGGCTACAGAAGAGGGATAACCTTTTTCATCCACCTGAAACAGCTCCCGGCTGGCCCAGACATCCGCTCCGTCCGGAGACACAAAAATCGGAATATCGCCGATGACGGCGATTCCCCGGTCATTGGCGTATTCTTTTAAGGACATCCACTGAAAATAGAAACAGAACTGCAGGAAGGCATGATAGCCAATCTCATCCTCCAGCTTTTTCATCCAGTAAGCTCGTTTTTCCTCTGTAAGGCTGCGCAGGTTTTCCGGCCATTTGGTCCAGGAAAGGCCCTCCTGCTCTTCCTTCAGGGCCATAAAAAGACAGTAGTCCTCCAGCCAGTCTTCATTGGAGGTACAGAATGCATCGTACACCTCCTGAAGGCCCTTGTCGCTGCCTTCTTTGAAAGTGCTGTAAGCTTTTCGAAACAGGGGGTATTTATATTCCCGCACCGCGTCGTAATCCACGCGGACCGGATCGAAATCGGGAATCTCCTTCAGATCCTCTTCGGTCAGAAGTCCCTGTTCTTTCAAAAGGTCGGGACTGATCAGAAGAGGCTCTCCCGCAAAGACAGAATAGCCCTGATAGGGTGAATTTCCATAGGAGGTAATGGGATTCAGAGGAAGAATCTGCCACAGATGCTGTCCTGCCGCCTCCAGAAAATCTATAAAGTCATAAGCCCCTTTTCCAAAATCCCCGATTCCGTAGGGAGAGGGAAAGGAGGTGGGGTGAACCAGAATGCCGCTGTATCTGTAATTGACAGAGCCGTCGGCAGATGTTTGTAAACGCATATCGCTCCTCCTTGAGGGCGGATTTCTTCTGCAACCTGTACTTTCAGCCGTCTCCGGCCTCGTTTCCGCCTTACCACATTATAATAAAGTCAGGTGCAAAAAACAAGGATATTAAGGGTATTTTCCCAAAATGGAATCCATAGATATAGAGTAAACAAAGAAAAAGGAAAGGACAGCATATACGCATGTGGAAACGGGTATTTCTTATCGGGATAATTCTGATCTTCCTGTCAGGATGCAGCATACAGAAAAACGAGACGGAGAAGCTGCGGGATCTGGAATATACGATTGCAGAGGACAAAGAGCTCCCGGAAGAGCTCCAGGGAATTCTGGAGGAAAAGAAAAAAGAAAGCTTCAAGCTCACTTATGAATCGGACGGAAGCCTGTATCTCTGCATCGGGTACGGAGAGCAGGCCACGGGCGGGTACAGCATCGCCGTAAATGAGCTGTATCTGTCGGAAAATGCCATCTATTTTGACACCAATCTGATTGGCCCGGATTCTTCGGAAACCGTGGCGGAGACAGCCAGCTATCCCTATCTGGTGGTGAAGACCGAGTATCTGGATAAACCTGTGGTATTTCAGTGAGAAAGCGCATAGACTGTAGAAAGGAAAGAGGAAAGCAGGTGTGTGTTGTGGAGCTTGTCCGCAAAACCATTCATATGATCCGGC
Organism: uncultured Merdimonas sp.; assembly: GCA_944375745.1. GTDB lineage: Bacteria > Bacillota > Clostridia > Lachnospirales > Lachnospiraceae > Laedolimicola. Next base: position 4,064 of record CALWAV010000051.1, on the reverse strand, counting down.
AGAAGGGAAAAGCCGTCAGCCAGATGACGCTGGATGATGATTACAATATTCCGGAAGCCATGCCGGATGCCGGCATGATTGTACAGGAAAAGGGAAAAATAGACATTGAGGAAATCAAGGCGGAAAACGGGCGGGTGCTGATCCGCGGTTCCTTAAAATTTTTCATCCTCTATATGGACGACGCGGAGGAGAGCAGCCTACATAGCGTAAAGGGCCAGATTCCCTTTGAGGAAACCATGAACGTGGAGGCAGCAGACGACGGCGACAGCCTGAAGCTGGACTGGATGCTGGAGGATGTGTCCGCGGTTCTGATCAACTCCCGGAAATTCGGCATCAAGACGGTGGTCACTCTGGAGCTTGCCGTGGAAGAGCTGAGGGATGAGGAAGTGCCCGTATCGGCAGAGGGGGCAGAAGGAACACAGGTGAGAACTTGTCCGCTGTCGGCCGCCGCCCTGACAGTCCGCAAACGGGACACCAGCCGCATCAAGGACGAGATCATCCTTCCGGCCAATAAACCCAATATCCGCCAGGTTATCTGGCAGGATGTGGTGATGCAGGGGACCGAGCTGCGCCTGGGCGAAGGAGAGATTCTGGTAAAGGGCGAGCTGGTGGTATTTCTTCTGTATGAGGGAGAGGAGGATTACGGGAAAGCCAGCTGGCTGGAGCAGACCCTGCCCTTCAGCAGCCGCGTGGATGTAAACGGCTGCCAGGAAAGCATGCTGGGAAGCCTGAAGTTTACGCTGGCAAACGCGGATCTGGAAATCAAGCCGGATTATGACGGCGAGCTGCGGGTCATCAATATTGATGCGGTTTTGGAGCTGGATATCCGCATTTACCAGGAAGAAAAGCTGGATATGATCTGCGACCTGTATAATCCCGGCCTGGAATTAAAGCCGTCATCAGCTCTGGTGGATTATGAAAGCCTTCTGGTGAGCAATGCGTCCAAATGCCGGGTAACGGACCGCCTGAAGATCGGCAGCCAGGAGCCTTCCATTCTCCAAATCTGCCACGGAAGCGGAGAAGTCAAGGTGGATGACTGCACCATTACAGAGGACGGTATTCTGGTGGAAGGAGCAGTTCAGGTACGGATTCTCTATGTAACTGCCGATGACAGCCATCCCATGCTCTGCCTCAAGGGCAGCATTCCCTTTGAGCACCGGATCGAGGCGCCGGGAATCGACAAGGACAGTGTCTATTACCTGAATTCCTGGCTGGAGCAGCTTTCCGTGGATATGGTCAGCAGCGGGGAGGTAGAAGTAAAGGCAGTGATTCTCATAAACGCCCTGGTCTTCGCCCGCCGCTCCATGGACTGCATCACGGATGTGGAGGAGAGCCCACTTGACCTGAACGCGGTCAAAGCCCTGCCGGGCTTCCTGCTCTATGTGGCGCAGCCCTCGGATACCCTCTGGGATGTGGCCAAAGCCTACCGGACCACGGTCAGCCGGATCTGCGAGCTGAACGGACTGCCCTCTGAGGACATCAAGCCGGGACAGAAGCTGATTCTGGTGAAGGAGATGGGAAGGGAGATGGAGAAGGAAAAGAGCTGAGGGAAAAGGCTGAGGGAACAAAGGGGCTGTCGGAAAATAGACAGTTCCCAGAAGGGGCCGGAGCGGCTCGTGGGAGAGCCGCTCCGGCCCCTGAAATTTTGACATCTATTTTGACATATAGCCCCAAATTTATTTCCTATGTCCAATTTCTTCGTAAAACAGCGGCATTTCCCCGCTGGAAAACCCGCTTTCGGGTCTTTTTATGCAGATATTTGTGTATCATGGACAACAAAAAGCTGCTGCTTGCTTTGAGACCTGCTGCCTCGTTTACTCATCCGGCTGCTGTCCATCATGGGCCTTCCACTGGCATTCGGTCAGCCGCATATCTGAAAACACAGCCGTAAAGGAAGAATCCTCCGGGGAGCAGGCATAGATTCCGAATCTGATTTTCCCTCCTCCGTAGAACATATGGCAGATTCTCATCTGTGAAAACTTTTTTCCGTCAGAAGAACATTCCACGCAGTAATCATCCTCTCTCCGGCTGAACCGGTACCACATGGACTTGACAGACGCGCCGATTTCCGTGGTTGCCCAGTCCGAGTATCCGTTATTGGTGACGACACTGCCCAGATGCTGATATTCGTCATTTTCGTATTCAATCGAGGCTTTCAGCCAGTTTTCGCTGTCCAGGTACATCACGATGCCACACTGGTCAAAGCGGTGATGGCTTTCCTCAAATGAGGTTTTGACAATGAAGCTGAAATATTTTTCCTCGGTCTCCATCTGAAAGACTGGGGCATCATCATTTCGAAAATGGTAATAGGTTCTCTGCCACAGATCTGTATGTGGCTTTGTGGTAATTTCGATTCTATCATCGGATATTCTGTAGTTTTCCGGTTCCCGTGTCCATTGAAATTTGCTGAAATCCATAGTTTCCTCCCTGACAGTTTATGCTTTTTATTCCCGTGTGCCTGCGTCGGGGTATTTGAATGATTTTATTATTTAAGAAAGCATCTATTCCAGATATAAAATTCCCTGATCCACGTAACCGATGCTGTACCAGGGCAGTTCCTCCGGATTGTATTCGTCCAGATATACCAGTTCTCCGGAGGCTCTGGAGATTCGGAAATACCGGTGCTCGTCCAGAATGGTGTATCCGTAGAGCCAGTCCTCGTCGTAGGTCAGCCCTGCGGCGCTTACTGCCTCGGAAAAGGTGAAGAAGAGGGAGCTTTCATTGGTGGAAAAGGAGTAAAAGTTCATGGTAAAGGAAGGCTCTGCCCAGTAATAGATGCCTTCTTCGGTAACCAGAAACAGGTCATATGCCGGGAAAAGAAGCATTTTTCCGCTTCCGTCCGGAAAACTTACATAATAATTCCGGCTGATTTCATCATTAGGCTCAGAAAACAGAATGCAGCCATTCAGCAGCAGGGCGCAGTCCGGAGTGGAAAGGGCTTCCCGGGGCAGATTGGCGGCTGAACTGTGTTCTTCCGCGTACTGATACTCGTTGGCCAGGCGGCAGATAAACTCGGGCGATGATTCATCAAGCTGCGTTTCTGGTTCTCCCGCACTGTTCAGTTTCCAGCCCTCATAGCGCATGGCTGACTGGGAACCGGCAATATGGAAATACAGAACAGAGTCATAGATAGTAAGATTCAGCACGTGACCGTCTGTCTCCATTAGCTCTTCACAGGTGCCGCTGTCCAGGTCAAAGCGGCACAGAGTCTTTGAGGCTGTGGGAGTATCTGCATCTTCTATATCGGTAAAACGCAGAAAATAGAGATAATGGTCGTAGATGTCAATACTTTGCCCGACAGCGCCGGATACTTCATAGACAAGTGTCCATTCTGTGCTGTCCAGTCCATGCGTCTCCAGGCCCTCCTGACTCAGCCGCCAGGCTTGTCCATCCCGGTATACGATCTCCTTATTATAAGGATTGGCATTGAGAATCTCTTCTTCGGAACGGCCATCCGCAAGACTGGCAAGGACAGCCAGCGGGGAAGAGGAATCCTCTTCAGGCATATCGGTGCTGTTTCCTGATTCGGTTTCTGCCTGAAAAGCCGGGTCTTCCGGTGAGTTCGTCTTTTCAGAAATGCTTTGTCCTGAGGAAGACTCCGGCTGAGAAGCTGTGCAGCCCGCCAGGAGAACGGCGGACAGCAGCGCGGCGATCAGATATCGTTTCATAAAACCTCCTGTGAAATAGTATTTTCCCTGATAATTCCTGCTGTCATGTACCCTGTACCAGAGCACCATATCTGATAATATTATACTATAAGCGAAAAAAATGAGACAGCGGCCTGCAAAAATTTTAAAGAAACTTTAAGAAATCCCCGAATTACAGGATGAAGAAAAGAGATAAATATTGTAAAATGAAAGAAAAGAAACACTGGAGAGGGGGACATGAGCAGTGAAGATGAAAGGAATCCTTTTTCTGTTTATTCTGGTATCTGTACTGTCATTTGGGGCCTGCGAGAGAAGCAATCCACTGGAGGGACAGAATGCAGAAACGGAGAGCGGGGAAGAGAAAGAGCCAGAGCAGTCAGAAGAAACAGAGCGGTTGAAATGGGTAAACCATTATTA
>CALWAV010000050.1 GCA_944375745.1 uncultured Merdimonas sp. | reverse complement strand
TTTCGGTTACCGTCCAGATCATGACCAGACCGGAAGAAAGCGCGCATGACATCTCTTCGCTTAAAGGATTGCTGCCCGGACGTTTTTTCGAAAGACTTGTATGGGTAAACAATGATAAAAATGCCAGAAGCAGAAGCGCCCACAAAATCCACTTTCCCGCAAAACCGTTCGGCTCCCCGCTGCTGTTCCAATGTATAACAATTTTCCCTTGAATAAAAAAGGTCCCTGTCAGCGTAAATACGATAGACAGCGTCAGCAGGACAAGTGAGATTATTCTCCATAATCTGACTGGTGGTAAACGAAACATTTCATCCTCCTCTTCAAATACGCCGCTGTGATTCAAGATTACCTCAGCAAAAATACAATTAATGAAAGATCTGGTTCATCTGCCTTGTATTGATCATTTGCTTGACATCCCCAGCATGTACTGTAATATAGAAACTAAAGACCAAAGTTACTCTGGATTGGCTTAATGCATAGAATATTTCTCTAAATTATAAGTTCTCCGCAACAGCTTTTAGGAGGGCGGTAAATGAATGAAAAACACAAAATTTCCCTGCAGAAATTCTTTTCTGTTTCAACTGTCGTTTTCGGGATTATTTATCTTATCTTTATGACGCTTGCTCTTCTTTCACCAGTGCTTCCTGTTCAGCTTATTGTCTGTTTGATATTCGGTTCATTTTTTCTTTTCATTATACAAGATACTGTAAATGAAAAGGCAGAAGAAGCGGGGAATCTTAAGCAATGGAGAATCTTATCTCTTCCCTTTTTCACAATACTTATTTTGATTTGTTATGCTGCAGTCATATACCTCCTTCAACTAGAACGCCAAACCGGTATTCTTTGGGCAGTTATTGCACTCTATGATAGTATTTTACTGGATAAATCAATGCGTGCATTGCATAATTTAAAGGATATGTAATATAGTGTCTTTATTATTTATAATTAGATGATATTGCATCATCAATGAACCATTCCCCGGCAAGCAGGCAATAAAAAGTGATTTTTCCTATTCCTGCTCTCCATGAAAGCCAGGTATTTTATCGTCCATGTAACACGCTGCAGTCGCTTGTGTGACGTTTTTTACCTTCTTGTAAAGCTATTCAAAATTAAATCTTTTGGATAAATTCCCCTATTATCTTGAATATATTCTTGTTCATTCGATGACATTATCTGTTTTTCTACATAATCAACAAATTTGTTTAATAAAATACGCTCCATTGCACCTCCATCATTTAACATGTCCAGTAATAATTTCTTCTCCACTTGGTTCGACAATAACCTCGATATTTAAACCTACGATCCTGCCCCTGAACTCTAAAAGGTACAGGATTTCCGCTATTAGTCGTAAGTGGGGGCATTTGGATCTAGTCCTCCGTGTGTTATTGGAGCATCCTTATAGCCAGATCCTGTTGCTTGTTTCCAAGTTGAATTTGGACTATTAACAACTCTTTCTATATCACCTATTGCCTGATCGTGCGCCCATGTATCTAGAAACGCTTCTTCTGTATTTCCTCTATTAGTTCCATGTCCTGTCCCGGAAGAATCTCCTTCTAATATATGTTTTCTTCTTGAATCGCTTACCTCATATTTCTGACGGGAATCACTATTCCTCAAGCTCCCTTACCCATCTCTTATTCTATTCTACACCAAAACCTTCCGCCTTGCCGCAATTTTTCACATCCCCGAAAGCATCACATCTTCCAAGAATAAAAAGAGCCAGAAACTGAAATTGTCAGCTTTTCTGATATCCCAGTGTCCACCCCAGGATGCCTTCTCTTGCCGCTGCGCGGCAAGAGAGGGCGGCCTGGGCCCGAACACCGAATACAGAAAAGCTGACACACATTCAGTTCTTGACTCTTCTTATTCTAACTCAAAGGCTCCCGTATACAGCTGATAGTACTGTCCCTTCTGGGCCAGCAGCTCTTCATGGGTACCCTTCTCAATAATCCGTCCATGATCGAGAACTATGATCACATCAGAATTCTTTACGGTTGACAGGCGGTGGGCGATAACGAATACCGTTCTGCCTTCCATCAGCGCGTCCATACCGCGCTGCACGATAGCCTCGGTACGGGTATCGATGGAGGAAGTCGCCTCGTCCATAATCATAACAGGCGGATCTGCCACTGCCGCCCGGGCAATGGAAATCAACTGGCGCTGGCCCTGGGACAGATTCGCCCCGTTTCCGGTCAGCATAGTCTGATAGCCGTCCGGCAGACGGCGGATAAAGTCATCTGCTCCGGCCAGTCTTGCGGCTCCGATACACTCTTCATCGGGAGCGTCCAGCTTTCCGTAGCGGATATTTTCCATGACCGTGCCGGTGAACAGATTTACATCCTGCAGCACGATTCCCATGGAATGGCGCAGATCTGCTTTCTTGATCTTATTGATATTGATGGCATCGTAACGGATTTTTCCGTCCGCGATATCGTAGAAACGGTTCAGCAGGTTGGTGATTGTGGTCTTTCCGGCTCCGGTCGCTCCTACGAAGGCCACTTTCTGGCCCGGTTTCGCGTAAAGGGAAATGTCATGGAGCACAGGCTTGCCAGGCTCATACTCAAAGTCCACATCAAAGAGACGCACATCTCCCTCCAGTCTTGTATAAGTAACGGTTCCATCCGCCTTGTGGGGATGCTTCCATGCCCAGATTCCGGTGCGCTCTTTACACTCAGTCAGCGTTCCGTCGTCCTCTTCCCGGACATTAACCAGGGTAACATATCCCTCGTCTGTCTCCGGCTTCTCATCCATCAGTGAGAAAATCCGCTCGGCTCCCGCAAGACCCATAACTACAGAGTTGATCTGGTTGGACACCTGAAAGATATTTCCGGAAAACTGTTTTGTCATGTTCAGGAAAGGCACCACGATACTGATGCTGATGCCCAGACCGGAAATGCTCAGGTTCGGCGCCTGGAACAGAAGGAGAAGTCCTCCCACCACTGCCACAAGCACATAAAGGGCATTTCCCATATTGTTCAGCACAGGTCCCAGAATGTTCGCGTACCGGTTGGCATTCTTGGCCACATGGAAAAGTTCCTCGTTCAGCTTGTCGAAATCTGCCTCGGTCTCTTTCTCATGGCAGAAGACCTTCACGACTTTTTCACCGTTCATGATCTCCTCCACAAAACCTTCCACTTTACCCAGGGCTACCTGCTGCCGGAAGAAGAACCGGGCTGAGCCGCCTCCTATTTTCCGAACGGCCAGCAGCATGATGATCATTCCCACCAGAATGACGATGGCCAGCCAGATGCTGTAGTAAAGCATAATGCAGAATACGGTCAGCACCATGATGGAGGAGGTGAGAATCTGCGGAAAGCTCTGGGAAATCATCTGCCGCAGCGTATCGATATCATTGGTATAGTAGCTCATGATATCGCCGTGGTTGTGGGTATCAAAATATTTAATAGGCAGTCTCTGCATGCCGTTGAACATTTTTACACGCAGTTTTTTCAGTGTTCCCTGTGTCATAATTGCCATCAGCTGGTTGAACGCCAGAGAGGAGGTCAGGGACAGCACATAAAATACTGCCAGAATGGACACCAGACGGAGGATCTGTCCTCCCACTGAGGCCCAGTCTCCGGTCTGCCAGCTCTGTTCCACCACCGCAATGACGTTCTGCATAAAGATCGCAGGCACGGAGCTTACAATAGCGCTGAAAATGATACAGGCCACTGTCACAGGCATCATAACCGGATAAAATTCCCTTATCGTCTTCAAAAGACGCAGGACGATAGAATGTCTTCCGCTCTTCTTATTCATCTTTACCACCTGCCTTATTCTGAGACGTATAGATTTCACTGTATATCTTGTTTCTGGAAAGAAGCTCCTGATGGGTTCCCACATCGTTGATCGTGCCGCCCTCCATGACGATGATGCGGTCCGCGTCCTCCACGGAAGCCGTTCTCTGGGCGATAATGATCTTTGTGGTCTCCGGTATGTACTCCCGCAGCGCCCGGCGGATGCTTGCGTCCGTCTTGGTATCCACAGCGCTGGTGGAATCATCCAGAATCAGAATCTTCGGTTTCTTCAAAAGAGCACGGGCAATACAGAGCCTCTGCTTCTGGCCGCCGGATACATTGGCGCCGCCCTGCTCGATCCAGGTATCATACCCATTGGGGAACTGGGAAATAAACTCATCCGCGCAGGCCATCTTGCAAGCCTCGATCATCTCCTGATCGGTGGCGTCCTTATTTCCCCAGCGCAGATTATCCTTGATGGTGCCGGAAAACAGAATATTCTTCTGCAGAACCACAGCCACCTGGTTCCGGAGAGTGTCCAGATCATACTGGCGCACATCCAGGCCGCCTACCTTTACGGATCCCTCCGTTACATCGTACAGTCTGGAAATCAGCTGAATCAGAGAGGACTTGGAAGAACCGGTGCCTCCGATGATTCCGATGGTCTCACCGGATTTAATCTCCAGGTTGATATTGGCCAGGGCCATCCGTTCTGCCTTTTTGGAGTACTTGAAGTTCACGTGGTCGAAAACGATAGACCCATCTTTTACTTCGTACACGGGATTTTCCGGATTGTCCAGGGTGCTCTTCTCTGTCAGAACCTCTACGATACGCTTCGCCGATTCATCTGCCATAGTAATCATAACGAACACCATGGAGAGCATCATCAGACTGTTCAGCATCATGAAGTTGTAAGTCAGAAGAGAAGAAAACTGTCCCACATCCAGAGCCACGCCCCGGGTGGTGATAATAGTGTAGGAACCGAAGGAGAGAACGAAAACCATAACTCCATAAATGCAGAACTGCATCATGGGGCCATTGAAAGCCAGAATTCTCTCAGCCTTGGTAAAGTCTGCGCAGACATCCTCTGCGGCCGCGCCAAATTTCTTTTCCTCATAATCCTCACGCACAAAGGATTTCACCACGCGCATGCCCTTGATATTCTCCTGAATGGAGCTGTTCAGGTTATCGTATTTCTTGAATACCTTTTTAAACAGAGGCATCGCGCTGTGGATCACCAGCACCAGGCCGGTTCCCAGAAACGGTATGGTCAGAAAGAAGATCCACGCCATTCTTCCGCCCATAATAAACGCCATCGTAAAAGCAAATATCAGCATCAGCGGAGCGCGCACTGCCACACGAATGATCATCATATAAGCAAGCTGAACATTTGTGACATCCGTGGTCATACGGGTTACCAGAGAAGATACCAGAAATTTATCGATGTTTTCAAATGAATATTTCTGTACGCTGTAGAACATATCCTTGCGGAGATTCTTTGCCAGTCCGCAGGATGCTTCCGCGCAGCTGAAGCCGGACAGCGTGCCGAAAAGCAGAGACAGAAGCGCCATAACCACCAGAAGACCTCCGAACTGGAAAATCTCTGCCATGCCGCAGCCTGCCTTGATCTCATTGACCAGACGCGCTGTGATAAATGGGATAATACATTCCAGCACTACCTCAAGAGCTACCCAGAAGGGAGTCATAAGGGACGCTTTTTTGTATTCCCGGATACTCTTTGCTAGTTCTCTTATCATGTCCTTTTCTACTCCTCCTTTTCTTAGACAAAAAAATAGTGCTTATCAGTCAACTTTCTACATGATAAACATTATGCCTGCCTGTTCCCAGGTTCCTTGTCCCGGCGGACAAAAAAACCTCTATATTCAGCTGAAATCGGGCCGCGGGATTCCCCGCGGCCCGGCTCCCTCCTACATAGTACAAAAATTATATAGCATATAATAAAAAAATTCAAGAAGCATTTTTTCATAAATATCCGTCAAAACGCCACCCGGCCCGAAATTCTCCAAAGGCCGGATGGCGTCTTCACATTCTTTGTTTTGTTATGTCACAGTAAATTCAATGCTTCAAAGCTTATTTGTAGTTTACAATTTTTCCGAAGTCCGGCTTCAGAGCAGCGCCGCCTACCAGGCCGCCGTCGATGTCAGCCTGAGCGAACAGATCCGGTGCGGTAGCTGCGTTTACAGATCCGCCGTACTGGATACGGATAGCTTCCGCAGTCGCCTCATCGTAGATCTCAGCGATGCATGCGCGGATACTACTGCATACTTCCTGTGCCTGCTCTGTGGTAGCGGTCTTTCCGGTTCCGATAGCCCAGATCGGCTCGTAAGCGATGACAGCTGTCTTTGCCTGATCTGCAGTGATTCCCTGGAAGCCAACCTTAACCTGCTGACGGATGAAGTCCATGGTCACGCCCTGCTCTCTCTGAGTCAGAGTCTCGCCGCAGCACATGATCGGGGTCAGGCCATGCTCAAATGCCTTCAGCATCTTCTTATTGATGTCCTCGTTGGTCTCGCCGAAGTACTCACGTCTCTCGGAATGTCCAAGGATCACATACTTCACGCCTGCGTCTGTCAGCATGTTCGGGGAAATCTCGCCTGTGTAGGCTCCCTTCTCCTCGAAGTACATGTTCTCAGCGCCCACCTGGATGTTCGTGCCCTTTACGGCCTCTACAACCGGAACGATATCGATAGCCGGAACGCAGAACACTACGTCTACTTCGTCATTTGCCACCAGCGGCTTTAAGGTATTTACCAGCTCTACTGCCTCGCTGGGAGTCATGTTCATCTTCCAGTTTCCGGCGATAATTTTCTTTCTTGCCATTGTCTTGTTCTCCTTTATGATTTTTAATGTATCTTCCGGACACTAAGCTCAGACTTCGCCTACGGCTCGCCTTTGCCAAGTGTCCGGAAGGACGTTCGCACTAACCTCAAGCTACGGCTTCGCCTTGCTTTCGCTAAGTGCTTACTGTCTATCGTTTGCCGCAGCTACGCCCGGAAGCTCTTTGCCCTCCAGGAACTCCAGAGAAGCTCCGCCGCCTGTGGAGATGTGAGTCATCTTGTCGCCGAAGCCAAGGGTGTTGACAGCTGCTGCGGAATCTCCGCCGCCGATGATGGTGGTCGCGTCTGTCTCAGCCAGAGACTTGGCTACTGCGATGGTTCCCTTTGCCAGAACCGGATTTTCGAATACGCCCATGGGTCCGTTCCATACGACAGTCTTCGCGGACTTCACAGCCTCTGCGTAAGCCTCGGCAGTCTTCGGTCCGATATCCAGTCCCATCATGTCAGCCGGCATAGCCTCTACCGGAACCTCAACAACTTCGATCTCAGCGTCGATGGGGTTCGGGAATGCCTTTGCGGCTACGGTATCTACCGGAAGCATCAGGTTCTTGCCCAGCTTCTCAGCCTTTGCCATCATTTCCTTGCAGTAATCGATCTTCTCATCGTCTACCAGGGAAGCTCCTACCTCATATCCCTTTGCCTTCAGGAAGGTGAATGCCATTCCGCCGCCGATGATCAGGGTGTCGCACTTCTCAGGCAGGTTGTTGATTACGTTCAGCTTGTCCGCAACCTTTGCGCCGCCCAGGATTGCCACAAACGGACGCTCCGGATTGTTTACAGCGTTTCCAAGGAAGTTGATCTCCTTCTGCATCAGGTAACCTACTACGCAAGTCTTGATGTACTTGGTAACGCCTACGTTGGAGCAGTGTGCGCGGTGAGCGGTTCCAAATGCGTCGTTTACAAATACGTCAGCCAGGGAAGCCAGCTCCTTGGAGAACTCGTCTCCGTTCTTGGTCTCCTCTGCGCGGTAACGGGTATTCTCAAGAAGAACTACGTCTCCGTCCTTCATAGCCTCTACTGCTGCCTTTGCGTTCGGTCCTACAACCTCCGGATCAGCGGCAAACTTTACTTCCTGGCCCAGAAGCTCAGACAGTCTCTTTGCCACCGGCGCCAGAGACAGCTCCGGCTTCGGCTCTCCCTTCGGCTTTCCGAGATGGGAGCAGAGGATTACCTTTCCGCCGTCAGCGATCAGCTTCTTGATGGTGGGCAGAGCTGCTACCAGACGGTTCTCGTCTGTGATCTTTCCATCCTTCAGCGGTACGTTAAAATCACATCTTACCAGGACGCGCTGTCCCTTTACATTGATGTCATCTACAGATTTCTTGTTTAACATCTTGATCTCTCCTTCATTTTTAATCCTTCCTGCGGATTTTCCGCAGAAGCTCAGA
>CALWAV010000049.1 GCA_944375745.1 uncultured Merdimonas sp. | reverse complement strand
CGCCCTTTCACGGCGGTAACACGGGTTCGATTCCCGTAGGAGTCATTCTGGACCCATAGCTCAGTTGGTTAGAGCAACCGGCTCATAACCGGTCGGTCCTGGGTTCGAGTCCCCGTGGGTCCACTTTTTAACTGAATAATTTCTGGCCCGATGGCTCAGTTGGTTAGAGCGCCGCCCTGTCACGGCGGAGGTCGTGGGTTCGAGTCCCATTCGGGTCGTTGTGCGCGGAAGCGCTGTGCCGGCATGGCGGAACTGGCAGACGCAAAGGACTTAAAATCCTGCGGGACTAACCTCCCGTACCGGTTCGATTCCGGTTGCCGGCAGGTATTGAGAATTTCTACACTCGTGAGGAATTCTCTTTTTTGTTTCTGGAAAACACCGCAGGAATTTTTCTGGAAATACAGAGAGCCACACTCGCAGAAGCTTCGGTCAGATGCAGCACGAAAGCAGAAGGGACCGGGCCACAGATAATTTTGGTGAATTGAAAAAAAGATCTTGATTTCTATAAAAGAATGTGGTAATATAATCAGGCAGTCAAAAAACAGCATGTTTCAGATTGAAAGTAAATATTGTATGTGGGCATAGCTCAGCTGGATAGAGCGTTTGGCTACGGACCAAAAGGTCGGGGGTTCGAATCCTCTTGCCCACGTTATTTTCGGAAGAAACCTTGATTTTTCAGGGTTTCTTTTGCTTTTACAGAATTATGGAGGACATAAAAAGAACGAATATTTGTACTGCATAGCGTTACCTAAAAAGCAATAGATGATAAATTATTTTTGTGCATTATATCAATGGAATTAGCGGATAAAATTGTTATAATTCAGACAACAGAGAAAGCGTTCTCTGGATAAAATTTTAAAATTATTTATGGAGGCGGTTAAACATGAAAAGAAATAAAATATTCTTAGCCTGTATAGGCGCACTGTTTTTGGCAGCCTGCGCAAAAGACACGGAAATTTCCACGGACCCTTCTGTGACAGAATCCAATGTGGCGACAGATGATTCAACGGAACTTGATGAAAATAGTTCCGATACTGCTCTAGAAGGCGCTGCTTCAGAAGACGACGCTGCCGGGCAGGAAAACTCTGCTGAGGGAGAGCAGGAATATGAATATCCATCGGAAGACGCAGGCCCTGTCCTGGAAGAAAGCCGCCTGGGCTACTCCATGACCTTTGATCCTACTGTATTCACCCTGGATGATACGGGAGAAGATTTAGATATTTACACCTATCATACTTCGGAGCTCCTGGATGGTCCGGCGTACATTGCGGTTCAGTCCTATCCGGATATGGACGCGCAGACACTGGCGGACGGCCTGGCTCTGCAGTCAGGCCAGGATGGGGTGACGGCGCAGGATACTTATTTTGGCGCGGATGGTTTGGACACCAAATGTGTTTACTATGAGGAGGATGTGGACGGAGTAACCCAGGCGCATGCCTTCTACGCGGTTTCGAAGGGAGAGGGTTCCCTTCTGGTCGAAATTACGGGCTATGTGAATATGCCCCAGCAGATCGAGGCAAAGTTTGAGGAAATGCTGGGAACATTTGCATTAACCTAAAAATGAAAGGAACGGATGGAATAAATCCGGGGAGAATTATTGTACGGGCCAAGGGGCTTTTGGTTGACAAAACAAAAGGCTGTAAGATATGATATAGACATTATCTGAGAGGATACGCCACAGGCATTGTACCGTATTTGAAGGGAAGGAAGAATGGACAGAAACGAATTTGTAAGCACGCTCCGTGCGGCGTTAATGGGTAATGTACCTGCCCCGGTGATTGAGGATAACGTCAGGTATTATGATTCTTATATTTCCCAGGAAATCGCTTCCGGGAAAAGTGAGCAGGAGGTGCTGGACAGTCTGGGAGACCCGAGGCTGATTGCCAGAACAATTATTGATACTCAGAAACAGCAGACCGGCTATCGGGAACAGGTGTATGAGACGCAGGAAGATCCGGAGAGAACAAAGGGCTTTCATGCGGAGTTTAACCAGGATGGCGGCGTGGATATCAAATACAGGCGTTTTAATTTCAATACCTGGTATGGAAAGCTTCTGATTGCCGCAGTGATTATACTGGTGCTTGCCCTGATTTTCCTGATTGTGGGAGGAATTCTGGCATGGGTGCTCCCGATACTGGTGCCGGTGCTTTTGATTTTCTGGCTGCTCCGGATTATTTTCGGGGGACGCCGGTAAAAACGGAGAGTCTTGCTTTTTCAAAAACTGGAAAAATATTTTACAGAAAATGCGTCATACTATGACTGTACTCAGTTACACATCTTCAATACAGGAGGCAGTTATTATGGCAAACAATGCAAACAATACCAACAATGAGAGCAAAAACTACAGCAGCTCAAGCAAGAGCTCCAATTCCAGAAATACTTCTAATGCAAAGAATTCTTCCAATTCCAAGAATTCTTCCAAGAACGCAAAAAACGAGTCTGAGAACTGCGGCTATTAAACCAAAGCAGAAAGAGACAGGGGACGGCGCCATGCGCCGTCCTTCTTTTATGCAGAAAACCAGGAAGACGAACAAAAACGGCTGAGGAGTTCCCGTCACATCCGGAAAGGAAATACATATCATATTCTATACCTGTCTTTGCCGGACTGAAAGCGGGCACAGGCAGGCATGAAAACAGAAATCGGGTGAAACTATGGAGTTTGAGACAATTTCTCCGCGGGAGATAGATGCGTTTCTGTTCCGGGAAGGGTACAGTGTCATCGATATACGGGAACCGCGGGATTTCAGAAGGCTCCATCTGAAGGGAGCCATCTGCATTCCCTATGGCCAGCTGGAGGAAAGGGCGCGCTTTCTGAAAAACCAGACCCTGGTGCTTTACTGTGAACGGGGAGGAGCAAGCCTAATGGCAGCAAGGCAGCTGGCGGAAAAAGGGTACAGGGTGAAAACCATGATTGGCGGGATTCAGGCCTATAAAGGAAGAAATCTGGAAAGTTATCTGGATAAAAGATAAGGATTGACAGAGGCGGTCCTGCCATATTAAGATAAAATAAGAAAAAAAGAGGGGCCGGGTGGTATAAAAGCCCGGCCTCCCATTTATGGAGAAAATCGGATGACTAAGACAGTTACATTCCTTGCGCCCTGTCATTTTGGGCTGGAATCTGTGTTGAAAAGAGAACTGCAGGATCTGGGCTGCGAGATTGCCCTGGTGGAAGACGGCCGGGTAACCTTTCGAGGTGATATGGGGACATTGTGCCGGGCAAATATTTTCCTGCGCACTGCTGAACGGGTCCTGCTTCAGGTGGGAAGATTCAAAGCGGAAAGCTTTGATGAGCTTTTTGAGAAGATCAAGGCGCTTCCGTGGGAGGACTATATTCCTGCAGACGGAAAATTCTGGGTGACAAAGGCAACCTCTGTGAAAAGCAGGCTGTTCAGCCCTTCAGATATCCAGTCCATTGTGAAAAAGGCGATGGTGGAACGGCTGAAAACACATTATGGAGTCAGCTGGTTTCCCGAGAACGGAGCGGCTTATCCGGTACGCATTACTTTTCTGAAGGATGAAGCGGTGGTGGGTATAGACACTTCAGGTGATTCCCTTCACAAACGGGGATACCGGAAGCTGGCCAGCAAGGCCCCCATTACGGAGACGCTGGCTGCGGCTCTTTTGATGCTGACCCCCTGGAAGGGCGACAGAATTCTTGTGGATCCTTTCTGCGGCTGCGGTACCTTTCCTATTGAAGCAGCCATGATGGCGGCTCATATGGCGCCGGGCGTGAACCGGAGCTTTGCGGCGGAGGAGTGGAAGAATCTTGTGGATCGGAAGCTCTGGTATGAGGCTGTGACGGAGGCAAATGATCTGCTGGATGAGAGTGTCCGGACAGACATTCAGGGATACGACATCGATCCGGCCATGGTGAAGGCTGCCAGAGAGAACGCCAGGGACGCGGGAGTGGATCATATGATTCATTTTCAGGCCCGGCCTGTCAGTGAGCTGCATCATCCGAAAAAGTACGGCTTTCTCGTGACCAATCCTCCCTATGGAGAAAGACTGGAGGAAAAGGAAGCTCTGCCGGCTCTTTACAGGCAGATCGGAGAGGCGTTTTCCGGGCTGGACAGCTGGTCCATGTATCTGATTACTGCCTATGAGGACGCGGAACGTTATATCGGGCGGAAAGCCGATAAAAACCGGAAAATCTACAATGGAATGCTGAAAACGTATTTTTATCAGTTTTTGGGGCCTAAACCGCCCAGGAGACAGAAGCAGGAAGCATGAAAAAATTATTGAAAGGGCTGTTTATCACAGCGCTGGCCGTCTTCAGTGTGGCTGCGGCTCTGGACTTCGGCTGGAAGGCAGGGGAAGAAAGCAGACCGGTTTCAGGGTATCTGGCCGGGTCTGCCCTGTGTGATAAAATTGAGCAGGCGGCAGAGGATTGTATTATCGTGCCGGTCAGGGAGGAAGCAGATCTGCCGGCGCGGTATGATTATCGAGAGGAAGGGCGGAGCGTACCCGTAAGAGATCAGGGGCAGTATGGTACGTGCTGGGCCTTTGCGGCGCTGACTGCGCTGGAGACTTCGCTGATGCCGGACAGACCCTGCGATTTCTCCAGGGATCATTTGAATTTTCATAATCATTATCAGATGGATACGGAGGAGGGCGGTTCTTACATTTTGTCGGTATCCTATCTGACTGCATGGGAAGGACCTGTTCTGGAAGAAGAAGATCCTTACGGGGATAATTATTCTCCGGACGGACTTCAGCCGGTCTATCATGTGCAGGAGGTGCGCATGCCGGGAGCCGGGGATTTTGAGGCCATTAAGCAGACCGTCTATCTGTACGGAGGAGTGGAAAGCTCTCTCTATATGGATTTTACAGATCCTGCCCAGGATTCCAGATATTATAATAGAGGAAATGCCAGCTACTGTTATACCGGAGAGGCGGAATCGAATCATGATGTGGTGATTATCGGCTGGGATGACAATTATCCTGCCGGGAATTTTAATGAGCAGCCGGAGGGGGACGGGGCTTTCATCTGTCAGAACAGCTGGGGCACGGAATTCGGGGATGGGGGCGTGTTTTACGTCTCTTATTATGATGTGAATATCGGCCAGTACAATGTGGCTTATACGAAGACGGAAGACAGCAGCAATTATGACATTCTGCACCAGTCGGATCTTCTGGGCTGGTGCGGCCAGCTGGGGTATAATACTGAGCAGGCGTATTTTGCAGGCATTTATGAGGCAGATGAGGCTCAGGAGCTCAGAGCGGCAGGTTTTTATGCCACAGGGGAAGATACGGAATACCGCCTGGCTGTGATTCCTGATTTTCAGGATGTACAGGATCTGAGCGATGCCCAGTTTACACAGGCAGGGTATCTTCAGTACGCGGGGTACTACACGATTGAATTTGACACGCCGGTTTCGGTGGAGGCGGGCAGCAGGTTTGCGGTGCTGGTGCAGATTACCACGCCGGGGAGCCAGTATCCGATTGCTGTGGAATATGCTTCCGGAGAACTGGCGGATAAGATTACACTGGATGACGGGGAGGGCTATATCAGTGCTGACGGTGGGATGTTCTGGGAACGTACGGAGACCAGCCAGGACAGCAATCTCTGTCTGAAGGTATATGCGGATCGGGAGGAAACATCATGAAGAGAAAACTGGTATTTGCCACCGGAAATGAAGGAAAAATGAGGGAGATCAGGGAAATCCTGAAAGATCTGGATGTGGAAATTTATTCGCTGAAGGAAGCGGGGATTCAGATGGACGCGGAGGAGAACGGAAAGACCTTTGAGGAAAATGCTCTGATAAAGGCCAGGGCAGCTGCGGAGCATACAGACGCCATTGTGCTGGCGGATGATTCCGGCCTGGAAATTGATTATCTGGGCGGGGAGCCGGGAGTCTACTCTGCGCGTTATCTGGGAGAGGACACTTCTTACCGGATTAAAAATCAGAATCTGATTGACAGGCTGGAGGGAGTGCCGGCAGAGCAGCGTACTGCACGGTTTGTCTGTGTGATTGCGGCGGTACTGCCGGGAGGCCGGGTTCTGACCTCCAGAGGGACGATAGAAGGGATCATAGGAACAGAAGAACGGGGAGAGGGAGGGTTTGGATACGATCCGATTTTCTTCCTCCCGGAATATGGATGCTCCACTGCGGAATTGTCTATGGAGCAGAAAAATGTGATCAGCCACAGAGGGAAAGCATTGCGTGAGATGAAGGAAAAGCTGCGGGACGCGCTGGCTCTTTGAAGGAGGGATGAATGTACATGAGAATACTGATTGTCAGTGATACACATGGGAGAAATGCAGGTTTGAAGGAACTGCTGGAACAGGTCTCGCCTATTGACATGCTGATTCACTGCGGAGACTCTGAGGGAAGCGAGGATTATATCAGGGAAATTGCGGAATGTCCTGTACATATCGTGGCTGGAAACAATGACTTTTTCTCAGAGCTTCCGAAGGAGGATGAGTTCTGCATCGGGAAGTATCATGTACTGGTCACCCACGGCCATTATTACTATATTTCCATGGGAACGGAGCTGCTGAAGGAAGATGCCCGGGCCCGCGGTTTTAATCTGGTGATGTTTGGCCATACGCACAGGCCCTATCTGGAGCAGGATAAAGATATTACTATTTTAAATCCGGGCAGCCTGTCCTATCCGCGGCAGGAAGGACGGAAACCCAGCTATATCATGATGGAGATCGACAAAGAGGGAGAAGCACATTTTACTGTGCACTATCTGCATTGACAGAGAGATTCTGCCGGATTCGGCCGGCGGAGCAGAAAGTTTTCCGCCGGCAGAAAAAATTTTAAAAAAAGTGATTGACATTTGGGGATCCTTATAGTAGAATATGTGGTGCGTCACGAAAGGATACAGAGGTGGACGGCTTCGGGGTGTGGCTCAGCTTGGCTAGAGCGCCTGGTTTGGGACCAGGAGGCCGCAGGTTCGAATCCTGTCACCCCGATGCAGCTTTTCAGCTGGTATCTGAAGGACCGTGTAATATGCGGGTGTAGTTCAATGGTAGAACACCAGCCTTCCAAGCTGGACACGTGGGTTCGATTCCCATCACCCGCTGCCTTTCATCGATATGGATTCTGAGTCGGTGAGAGAAAAGGTATGTGTTCGTAGCTCAGTTGGATAGAGCAACGGCCTTCTAAGCCGTGGGTCGGGGGTTCGAATCCCTTCGAGCACATTTGCGGAGGCTTTTTGGACGAGCACCGCACAGGCCGGTTTACTTGGCAGTATTATGGTGGGTATAGCGCAGCTGGTTAGCGCGCCAGATTGTGGCTCTGGAGGCCAAGGGTTCGAATCCCTTTATCCACCCTTTGCGACAGCAAATTTTGGGCTATCGCCAAGCGGTAAGGCACAGGACTTTGACTCCTGCATTCGCTGGTTCGAATCCAGCTATCCCAGTTGGGCGGATGCAGAGAATAGCTCAGCTCATAATTTCTCCTTCCGCAGGAAAAACATATATGGAGCATTAGCTCAGTCGGTAGAGCACTTGACTTTTAATCAAGTTGTCCGGGGTTCGAATCCCCGATGCTTCATGATTTAAAAATGGCTGGAAACCTTGAGTTTAAAGGTTTTCAGCTTTTTCCTTTGTGTTGAAAAGTACGCAAAGTATTGAAAAGTAAATGTCCTTCCTTTACTTCCACAGAAATCCCCCTTATAATGAAATTAGGAAACACAGTGATCGGGAACATGTAGACGCCTGCGAAAAATGCGGGTGGAAGAATGGAGGTGGGGTTATGAAATATGCTGCGGATTTTCGGGCTGAAGCGCGGGACGCGCTGCGGGGAAAATGGTTTCTGGCGGTGCTTACAGGGCTGGCGGCTGTCCTGCTGGGCGGTACGGGGATAGAGGGACCGGAATTCAGACTGCAGATTGAAAGCGGCAGCCTGCGGGCTGACTTTGATTTTGGAGGAGTATCCGTGTATTCCTTTGACGGACCGGCGGGTTCAGACATTGGCCGGATTCTTGCCGCCAGCGCAGCCTATTTGACTCTGGGAATACTGATTTTTGCTGTGATATATTTTATACTGGGAGGCATCATAGAA
This sequence comes from uncultured Merdimonas sp., assembly GCA_944375745.1. Lineage (GTDB taxonomy): Bacteria > Bacillota > Clostridia > Lachnospirales > Lachnospiraceae > Laedolimicola. The sequence continues at coordinate 1,765 of CALWAV010000049.1, read as the reverse complement.
ATCGGTTACACCCGTTTTAACCTGAATCTGATGGATCGCCGGAAGGCGTCTTTCGGAGATTTGTTTTCGGGATTTTCTATCTGGAATACTGCTATTGCCGCGCGGTTTCTGCAGACTCTCTATGTGGTGCTCTGGTCACTTCTGCTGGTGATTCCCGGCATTATTGCCACATACAGTTATGCCATGACTGATTATATTCTTGCGGAACATCCGGAGCTGACAGCCAGTGAAGCGATCAGACAGTCCAAAGAGATGATGTCAGGCAGACGCTGGCGCCTTTTCTGCCTGCATTTGAGCTTTATCGGATGGGGCCTGCTCTGTATTTTGACACTGGGAATAGGAACATTGTGGCTGGTTCCCTATATGCATGCTTCTGAAGCGGCTTTCTACAGGGAAATATCAGGAGCATCCCGTTATTGGTGAGGACTGCTATAAGAAATTCCAGGTTCAGCCTTGTGCGCAGCTGCCTGAAAATCAGACCGGGGAATTGGCAGTCTGATATGCTGCGGATAAAAATGTAATAGATATAGAAGAAATGGAGAAAAAGACTGTCAGATAATGATGGTCTTTTTTATTGCATGTCCGACGAACGCACAATAAATCAGGCAGAGCGTCTTGTTAAGATGTGCTGCCTGATGTCATATGGAGACTCTCTGCAGAGCGGGAAAGCCTGAAATTAACAGAACAGAAACAATACATAAACATAAATCAAAAACAGGAAGTGTAGATTGAGAAAAGTCATAGAAAAGAAAATACAATATATGAAAGACAGGAGAATGAACGTATGAAGACTGAAATGCTGTCAGAAAAGAACTTTACTACATTATTTAAACTTTTCTGGATCTATGTAATATGCGGGGTAGCAGGCTATTTCATCGAAACGGTTTGGTGCTGGATTGATTTTCAGGAGTTCAGCAGCAGAACCAGCAATCTGTTTTTCCCTATTAGCTGCGTGTGGGGGCTTGGCGGTGTGCTTCTGTATCTTTTGACACAGCGGAACAGATGGCAGCAGAATTTTTATATTTTTATAAAATGTACGGTGATCGGAACAGTGTTTGAGTTTCTGTGCGGATACCTGGGTGAGTGTTTGTTTCAGGTAACCTTCTGGGATTATTCCGGGATGCCGCTTCATATAGGAAAATACATAAATGTTCCGTTCTGCCTGATCTGGGGATTACTGGGAGCTGTGTGGGTGAGAAAAATTTATCCTGTCATCAATCCGAAGCTGGAGAAGCTTTCAAAAAACAGCTTCCGGTTTATGCCGCAGATGTTTTTGAGTTTTATGATTTGCACACAGGTGGTGACGGGCGCGGCGCTGCTTCGGATGCACGGGAGGCAGGAAGGAAGAAAAAGCAGCAACCAGATAGAGGCCGTTCTGGACTACTGCTTTACGGATGAAACTTTGCAGGGGGTTTTCCCGAAAATGAAGAGTACTGTCACCGGGGAGAGCGTAAAAAAAGGCTGCTTTCTGCCGAAAAAGCGTTTAGTTTATATTCCATGCTGCTGTCATAGTAAATCGTGTAGCTTCCCTTTGGTACGGATATTTCCGCGCCGGACAAGACATTAAAGTTATCTTCGCTTACGATGATACGCGAACCCCAATCACGCTCACCGCTTTTATAATTGTTTTGCACACCAAGCAATAGGCAGTCTATATGCTTTATGCTGGTAATGACCGTATTGCTTTCCTCGGCTATTTCTTCAATACGGCTTTCGGTCATGGGGTGTTCATAGGCCGCATGGATCGTGTAATCGTATGGCTCGT
>CALWAV010000048.1 GCA_944375745.1 uncultured Merdimonas sp. | reverse complement strand
GCCGTAATGGGACCTATAGGGCTCGAACCTATGACCCTCTGCTTGTAAGGCAGATGCTCTCCCAGCTGAGCTAAGATCCCATTCGTGTGGGCCGTTATCTCCGACCCGCTTTGCTATTATACTATTACATTCCGACAAAAGTCAAGCACTTTTTTTATGATTTTTAATATTTTTTTCTGCCCCTGATATTTCCGGGCTTTTTCCCCTTTTCCCAAGAGGGAGCCTGCTGGAACTTTCCCCCGCTTTTCGGGGAATCCTTATACTTCCCCATTCTTGAACTTCCAGATCATTTCGCTGGTCAGACTGATATTCAGAGGCTGGGCCGGAGCTTCCTCTCTCGTAAACCAGCCTGCTGTGGCCAGCTCATCCGTATCCAGTGTAATCGTGTCTTCTCCGTCCAGTTCCGCGAAAAAGCCCATGAGCAGTGTCTCAGAAAAAGACCAGGGCTGGCTTTTGTAATACCGCAGGTTCTTCACATGCAGTCCCACCTCTTCATACACTTCCCGTTTAACAGTTTCCTCCAGTGTCTCGCCTATTTCCGTAAAACCGGCAATCAGCGCGTAATAGGTGATATCTCCTCTGCCCGCATATTTGGACATGAGAATTTTCCCGTCATGGATCACGCCAATAATGACCGCCGGAGAAATTTTCGGGTATTCCGTCTGGCCGCAGTCCGGACAGCGCAGCATCCGCTCCTTGTCAGAATGAACCATCGGGCATCCGCAGTGTCCGCAGAACACATGGCTGTCATACCAGTGCCAGAGCTGATATGCCGTTATTCCCGCAAAGGACAGCCACTGAGGCGCCGCTGAACGGAAATTGCGGGTGCTTCCCAGGCGGTACTCTTTCCGCTCCGGTGTGCGCAGTTCCCTTGCCAGATAGAAATTCTGATTGTCTATGGAAAAAAGATAGATTATGCGGTCAGAAAGCTTCCGTTCCACCTCCGGGTAATCCCGGAATTTGGGAAAGAAGAGTTCTCCGCTGTTCCAGTCTGCCAGCGCTCTGCCTTCTTCAAAATATAATAAAAAACTGTCTTCCTCAGGCTGTAGCGGTCTGTACTCATTGTGATAGATATGCGGCGCAATATCCTGAATCATATGTTATCCTCCTGTTTCTTACCTTCCTGTTCCGTCTCTTCCAGTGTCTTTTCAGCTGCGTCTCCCCGCTCCATGCTCAGATGCCAGCCTGCTTTCTCCACCCGTCTCTTAAGATCCGCGCAGCTTTCCGCCGCTTCCTCCCCGGTACAGAGTTTATTGTCATAAAGCTCATACTGTTTCCTGTTCTTCTCCGGTGAAAGATTCGGCATCACCACATTGGCTCCTGCCGCGAATCCCTTCTCCCGTCCTTCCGGATCCATGGTCCCCAGCGCTGTCGTAGCCGGAAGAAGTACCTTCGGCAGAAGAATCCGGATGATCGACAGCAGACGCAGCGTCAGCTCCACGCTTCCGGCCGGCTCATCCCGGAAAGGGGTGCCGTGATGGGGCACAAAAGGACCGATTCCCACCATCTGGGGCTGAAGCTTATAGAGAAACAGGAGATCCTCTGCCAGCTCCCGGTAAGTCTGTCCCGGAGAGCCCACCATAAAGCCGGCCCCGACCTGATAGCCCAGCTCCTTCAGTTCATAGAGACACTGCTTACGGTGCGCAAGGCTCATCTCTTCCGGATGAAGCTTCCGGTAATGCTCCTCTGAAGCGGTCTCATGCCGGAGCAGATAACGCTCCGCTCCTGCTTCCCGGAGACGGCGGTAGCTCTCATAAGAGCGTTCCCCGATGGAAAGGGTCACGGCACAATCCGGGTATCTTTCTTTTATGGCACGAATGATTTCACACATGCGCTCATCTGTAAACCAGGGATCTTCTCCTCCCTGAAGCACAAAGGTCCGGAATCCCAGACCATGCCCTGTCTCACAGCAGGATAAAATCTCTTCCTTCGTCAGCCGGTACCGCTCTGCCTGGCGGTTGCTCCGCCTGATTCCGCAGTAAAGGCAGTCATTTTTACAGAAATTTGTAAATTCAATCAGCCCTCTGGCATAAACCTTATCACCATAATAGAGTTTTCTCAGGCGGACCGCCTCTTCTGCCAGACGCTTCCTGGCCTCCGGTTTCCCGGAGGCCAGAAGCAGTTCCTCATATTCCTCTTTTTCAAGCTCTGGATTCTGTATAAAACGTTCTATGATGTCCATTTTTTTCCTGTCTCAGATTTAAGTCCCGCATTACAGATACTGGTTAAACTCCACCTTTTCTCCGTTCGGTCCAAGCACAGTAAACCATGCCACACCCTTTTCAAAGAAAGGCAGAGACTGAATCTCCTGATCCAGCATCGTGCAGCCGGAAGCCTTCATCTCCTCAAAAGCCGCTTTCACATCCTGAACGTTCAAAGCCAGATGGTCAATATGTCCATCCTTTCTTGAGGCCGTTTCCTTTACGGATTCCGGATCGTTTTGATAAAGCTCGATAACCAGATTACCCTTTTTTATGAAAGCCGCATGGCAGTTATCCGCAGGCAGATCCTTTTCCTCGATGAGCTCAAACCCCAAAAGCTCCGTGTACCATCTGATGCTCTCCTGCAGATCCACCGCCGGAATCCCCAAATGCTGCAGTCCTGTCACATTTTCCTTGATTGTCATTGCTTTCCCTCTCCTTTTTCTTTATTTCCCCAGGCAGAGCGCTTATTTCTGCGCGCTCTGTGCCTGACGGTTTTCCTTTGTCTCAATCTCCTTTAAGATGTCAGCCAGGAAGGCATCCAGTGCCTTTGCGCCCTCATCTCCGGCCGCCCGGCTTCTGACAGACACCGTTCCTTCTTCCTCTTCCTTCTGGCCCACTACCAGCATATAAGGAATCTTTGCAGTCTGAGCCTCGCGGATCTTGTAGCCGATTTTCTCGGAACGCTCATCCAGCTCTGTGCGGATTCCCGCATCCTGAAGCTTCTGCTCCACGCTCTTTGCGTAATCCATATATTTCTCGGAAATCGGAAGCACGCGCACCTGTACCGGAGCCAGCCAGGTGGGGAATGCTCCCGCAAAATGCTCGATCAGGATACCGATGAAACGTTCGATGGATCCGAATACTACACGGTGAATCATAATCGGGCGGTGCTTCTCGCCGTCTGCTCCCACATACTCCAACTCAAAGCGCTGAGGCAGCTGGAAGTCAAGCTGAATGGTTCCGCACTGCCAGGTACGTCCGATGCAGTCTACCAGATGAAAGTCAATCTTCGGGCCGTAGAAGGCTCCATCACCCTCATTGATCACATAGGGAAGGCCCAGCTCATCCAGCGCTCCCTGCAGAGCGGATGTAGCCATCTCCCAATCCTCATCGCTTCCCATGGAATCCTCAGGACGGGTGGACAGCTCTACATGGTACTGGAAACCGAACAGAGAATAGGTCTCATTGATCAGAGCCACTACGCCCTTGATCTCATCCTTGATCTGCTCCGGAGTCATGAAGATATGAGCGTCATCCTGGGTAAAGCAGCGCACACGCATCAGGCCGTGAAGCTGTCCGGATTTCTCGTGGCGGTGTACCAGTCCAAGCTCTCCCATACGGAGCGGAAGATCCCGGTAGGAACGGGGCTCGGAAGCGTATACCAGAACGCCGCCCGGGCAGTTCATGGGCTTAATCGCATAATCTTCTCCGTCAATGACGGTCGTGTACATATTATTCTTGTAATGATCCCAGTGTCCGGAAGTCTCCCAGAGGCTGCGGTTTAAGATCACCGGTGTGGAAACCTCCACATAACCTGCCTTCTTGTGAATCTCTCTCCAGTAGTCCAGAAGGGTATTTTTCAGCACCATTCCCTTGGGCAGGAAGAACGGGAATCCCGGGCCGGCCTCGTGCATCATAAAGAGTCCCAGCTCTTTTCCAAGCTTTCTGTGGTCACGCTTTTTAGCTTCTTCCATCATGGTGATGTAAGCATCCAATTCCTCTTTCTTCGGGAACGCAGTCGCGTAAAGACGGGTCAGCATTTTATTATGCTCGTCACCGCGCCAATAAGCGCCTGCCAGACTCATAATCTTAAAGGCCTTTCCCACATCCTTCGTACTCTTCAGATGGGGACCTGCGCACAGATCCACAAATTCTCCCTGCTGATAGAAGCTGATCTCTGCGTCCTCAGGCAGATCCTCAATCAGTTCTACTTTATAGGGCTCTCCCTTTTCCTTCATGAAGGCAATCGCCTCCTCCCGGGGCTTTGTGAAACGCACAATCTCCAGATTTTCCTTGACAATCTTCTTCATCTCCGCCTCAATCTTTCCAAAATCATCGGAAGTCAGCGGAGTTTCAAAATCCATATCATAATAGAAACCATCCGCGATGGAAGGACCAATCGCCAGCTTTACATTCGGATACAGGCGCTTTACTGCCTGAGCCATCACATGGCTGGCCGTATGGCGCAGCACCGGCAGGGCCTTCTCATCCTTCAGGGTCAGAATGTTCAGCTGGCAGTCCTTGTCCACCATGGTGCGGATATCTACTACCTCGCCATCAATTTCTCCGGCACACGCCATGCGTGCCAGTCCTTCGCTCAGGTCAAGAGCAATGTCATATACGGATTTGCTCTCAGCGTACTCCTTTACGGAGCCGTCTTTTAAAGTAATCTTCATGTTGGGATTCTCTCCTTTTTAATTAGTTTCTTCTGGTTTCTTTCGCGCAAAAAAAAGTCCCTTTCTGCCGCTGCCGACAGAAAGGGACGATATTATTTATCGCGGTTCCACCCTTTTTGTTTTATTCTCCGGTTCCATTCCGGGAACAAAACCACTTCATTCAGACGATAACGGAGTCACCGGGCCGTATTGGGGCCGCTCTGAGCTGGTCTTCGGTTCGGATTCTTCCGGCCTGCGCTGCTTTCTGCGTATCCGCGCGCCTTGAATCTCTCTGCTTCCTATGAGGATACTCCCAGCACCAATGTATCCCTCTCTGGCATATTCCACAGCCTACTCGTCTCATCCCTGCTTTATTCCATATCCTGTTAAGACTGAAAGCCCGCCTCTTCCGCGGAAGCTTCCATCTGAAGTTCATTATAACATTGAAATAGGTTTTGTCAACCGAAAATCTACTTCCAGATAATATCTGCTTTTTTCCTGGGCGCTGTTCGTTTGTAGGACACAGCCGGATATCCCAGAAGCATGCAGCATGCCACACGTTTTTCTCCTGTTCCCAGCCATTCACGAAGTTTCGAACTTGCCAGAAGGGCTCCCACAAGGTAACCGCTGTAAAGGACTCCGGCTCCCTCAGCCACAGCCTGGTTTTCCATATTTGCAGCCGCAAGCCCGCCGTCCAGTGGATTCTCCGCCGCAATCATCAGAAAACAGGGCGCATTGAAGAAAAAGGTGTCGTTTTCGGGATTTTTTTCCCACTGCTTGTAGAAATACCGGAAAGGACTGAAATACGCAGATTCTTTTTCCTTCAAGGCATCCAGGATAGACGGGAATTCTTCCCAGAAAAGGGCTTTGAATTCTTCCAGTTTCTCTTGCACCACCACAAAGGTGCATGCCTGGGCGTTCTTCGCGGTAGCCGTATAGCGGCCAGCGTCCAGAATCCTCTCCAGCTTCTCCTTCTCCAGAGACCTGTCCTTATAATTCCGAATACTTCTTCGAAACTTGACTGCATGCAGATGATTCTCGGGAGAAAGCCGGAAGGTGTCCGGATTATATTCCTCCACTTCCTCCATATCATACTCTGGAATCGCCGCTGCACGCACAGGACAGACAGCCACACAGTGACCGCACTGAATACAGGGCCGGATCACCTCTGCCTTTTTCTCCTTTATGACAATCGCGTGTCCCGGGCAGTCCTTTGCGCAGGCTCCGCAGCCAATACACAGTTCCTCATCAATCGTTACCATAATTCTTTCCTCCTGTTCTCCGGATAAATGTTACATCTTTCCAGTTCAAAACGCATCTCCAGACAAAATAAGCATATCGTTATGTTTTATGATACGCTTATTTGCTCCCTTTTTCAATCCGGCACTTTTCATGTTTTTCATTTTTCATCCGGAGCGCCGGAGGCATCGGAATGGATTTACAGCCATACTGACCAGTCACCAAAATCGAAGGTTCCGCTGCCATGATGAAGCCGGCCATTTGTTTTGAGCTGCCTGAATGCGTCCCGCATACGGATTATGATTTCCGGCTGAATATCAAGCGAATGATGCGCAGGGAACACCTGCTTTACAGGCAGTTCCGCGGCCTTTTCCAGAAACTGCAGATAATCACACGGATCTGTGGACGGAAACCATGCCGCGAGCGTACCCTTATACACTAAATCCCCTGTATAAAGACGGCCTTTTTCTTTCTCCCAAAAACACATATGGCCCGGAGCGTGTCCCGGAGTATGCAAAACTTCTACGCTCCTTCCTCCAAGGTCTATGTTCTCGCCTCCATGCAGCACTTTAGATGGCGTTCCCTGAAAAATCTCATAGGCATCTACATCATATCCGTCCGGCAGTTCGCACCGGTCAGCCACAAATTCTTTTATCTTTTCCACCGGCTGCGGGAATCCGCCGTTAAGCCATTCAAGCTCCGCTTCGTGCACGTAAAAATCAGGATAATACTTATGTCCGCCAATATGATCCCAATGAATATGTGTAGCTATGGCTGTAACAGGATTATCTGTTAATTTTTTTATAACCTCAGAAATATTACAAATACCCAGCCCTGTATCAATCAGCAGACTGCGCTCTGTACCATTCAAAAGATAGCAGTGTGTCTCTTCCCAATGGCGGTACTCGCTGACTATATAGGTATCTCTGTCAACTTTGTCTATTGTAAACCAGTTTTCCATTCCGCTCTCTCCAGTTCCCATATTCCCGCTGTGTTTCCATTTTTATACCGTGCACTCAGATTCTGCGCCGGCCAGCTTCCTCAAAGCTCTGTCTTCTGAGATCTGGACCCGTCTGCTTTTCTCCGGAGCCAGGGCGTCCCTCAGGCTCCGGTAAGCCGGAAAATCCCAGACGCGCCGCCTCTTCTCAGAAAAACAGGCGTATCACTATCTCTAATGATACGCCCGTTTTCATTTTACTTTCTATTGAAAGAATTAAGCCTCTTTGCTTTTAATCGCTGCCTGTGCCGCTGCCAGTCTCGCAACTGGTACACGGAACGGTGAGCAGGATACATAGTCCAGTCCGATGGAGTTGCAGAACTCTACAGAACTGGGATCTCCGCCATGCTCGCCGCAGATTCCCACATGCAGCTTCGGATTGGCCGCCTTGCCTGCCTCGACAGCCATCTTCATCAGCTTGCCTACGCCATTCTGATCCAGCTTCGCAAACGGATCGTTCTCCATGATCTTCGCTTCGTAGTAAGCAACTAGGAACTTGCCCGCGTCATCACGGGAGAATCCATAGGTCATCTGTGTCAGGTCATTGGTACCAAAGCAGAAGAAATCAGCTTCCTGCGCAAGCTCATCAGCCAGAAGAGCCGCTCTGGGGATCTCAATCATCGTACCCACTTCATACTTCAGGTCGCTGCCTGCCGCCGCAATCTCAGCGTCTGCTGTCTCAACCACAAATTTCTTTACGTATTTCAGCTCTTTCACATCTCCTACCAGCGGGATCATGATCTCCGGCACAAGATTCCAGTCCGGATGATCTTTCTTTACCTTGATAGCCGCACGGATGACAGCCTTCGTCTGCATCTTTGCGATTTCCGGATAGGTAACGGACAGACGGCATCCGCGGTGTCCCATCATCGGGTTGAACTCATGGAGTCCGTCAATAATCGCCTTGATGTGCTCCACTGTCTTGCCCTGGGCTTCCGCAAGCTTCTTGATATCCTCCTCCTCTGTGGGAACAAACTCATGAAGAGGTGGATCCAGGAAACGAATGGTAACCGGATTTCCTTCCAGAGCCTCATACAGCTCTTCGAAATCTCCCTGCTGATAAGGAAGAACTTTCTCAAGGGCTTTTTCTCTCTCTTCTTCTGTCTCCGCACAAATCATCTCACGGAATGCGTCAATTCTTCCCTCACCAAAGAACATATGCTCTGTACGGCACAGTCCGATTCCTTCTGCTCCCAGCTCTACCGCTTTCTTTGCGTCAGCCGGCGTATCCGCGTTCGTGCGGACTTTCATGGTTCTGAACTTGTCCGCCCATCCCATAATGCGTCCAAACTCACCTGCAATCGTAGCGTCTACGGTCGGAATGATTCCGTCATAGATATTTCCTGTGGTGCCGTCGATGGAGATCGGATCTCCCTCGTGGAATTCCTTTCCGCCAAGGGTGAATTTCTTATTGGCCTCATCCATGACAATATCGCCGCATCCGGATACGCAGCACTCGCCCATACCGCGGGCTACTACAGCCGCATGGGATGTCATTCCTCCACGGACTGTCAGGATGCCCTGCGCGGATTTCATACCTGTGATATCCTCCGGGGAGGTCTCAAGACGAACCAGAACCACCTTTTCTCCTCTGTCTGCCCAGGTTACGGCATCGTCTGCCGTAAAGACAATCTTTCCGCAGGCAGCTCCCGGGGAAGCTCCAAGGCCCTTGCCCATAGGTGTGGCTGCTTTCAGAGCGGCTGCGTCAAACTGGGGATGAAGAAGCGTATCCAGATTTCGAGGATCGATCATGGCCACTGCCTCTTCCTCAGTTCTCATGCCCTCGTCTACCAGATCGCAGGCAATCTTCAGAGCTGCCTGAGCGGTTCTCTTTCCGTTGCGTGTCTGAAGCATATACAATTTCCCATGCTCTACGGTAAACTCCATATCCTGCATGTCTCTGTAGTGCTTCTCCAGAATATCACATACTTCCTTAAACTGCTTGAATGCCTCCGGGAATTTCTCTTCCATCTCGGAAATGTGCATCGGAGTCCGGACGCCTGCAACCACGTCCTCGCCCTGCGCATTTGTAAGGAATTCGCCGAACAGTCCCTTCTCACCTGTAGCCGGGTCACGGGTAAATGCCACGCCGGTACCACAGTCGTCGCCCATGTTTCCAAATGCCATCATCTGTACGTTGACAGCGGTTCCCCAGGAATAGGGGATATCATTGTCGCGGCGGTATACGTTCGCTCTGGGGTTGTCCCAGGAACGGAATACGGCCTTCACAGCGCCTACCAGCTGCTCTTTTGCGTCAGACGGAAAATCAGAGCCGATCTTTGCCTTGTACTCAGCCTTGAACTGGCCTGCCAGTTCCTTCAGATCCTCTGCGGTCAGCTCCACATCCTGCTTCACGCCCTTTTCCGCTTTCATCTTGTCAATCAGTTCTTCAAAATATTTCTTTCCGACTTCCATCACGACGTCGGAATACATCTGGATAAATCTGCGGTAGCAGTCCCAGGCCCAGCGGG
>CALWAV010000047.1 GCA_944375745.1 uncultured Merdimonas sp. | reverse complement strand
GTCTGACGGTTCTCTATGGAGATGCAGAGCAGCTGGCCGCGGCGCTCAGAGGCTTCGATTTTGGAAAAGGACAGAATGAGCATCCGGCCGGGTATTCCTATCAGGAGGATGGCCAGACCTGGCTGTGTATGGAAGTGCCTCATGCGCTGGGCGATTTTGTAAATATAGAACTTGGCTAAAAAATCTGAATATTTATAAAAATAAGTACAATTAATACAGAAAAAAGAAGCAAAATAAATAAAAGCAGATTTAATAAAAAATTTTATAAAAAAGTATTGACAAAATAGAGAGACCTGACTATAATATAATCAAAGATAAGAGATAGGAAAAAGAAACAAACAACACCACATCATCTTAAGAAATATAATTAATTATATTTAATATAGATTATGAGGTGAATCTAAGAAAGAGAGGTACGGTCCAACCAAAACTTAACGAATTACCCTATAATCTAAGAAAAGGAGGTACGGTCCGCCGAAGACGTAAAGGTGATCTTCTGATATTACTTAAGAGACAGGTGTAAAGCACATCTGAATCAAAAGAAATATGAACGGAGGTCAGGGTAAAAAGAAAAACGTTCGATGAGAATCGGCAGAAGAAGAAAAAAGAAGAAGCCGGAAAAGAAGGAAAGAAGAAGAAAATAACCGGAAAAGAAAAGCTTTATAAGAAGAGACGAAAAGAAAGCCGAGAACAGAAGAAGTCGAACGGAAGAAGTCAAGAAGGACTTCGAAGAACTGAAAAGAACAAAGAAAACAGAATAGGAAAAGAGAGGTAATAGTCCAATGGACAGCATAGTATGACAGCGGGTGTCAATGAATGAAAGTAATTGATGCCCGCTGATTTTATGTTCGGAAGAACGGGAATTTATCAGCATTTGGAGTGGGAGAAACGGATTTGCTTGAATAATTTCTGCGCACAGGCTAAAATAGAGAGAGACTAAGCAGAAGGAGGATATTCCTTTGAAACACTTTGTGGAGCTTAGGGGGGTAAGGAAGATATACCATATGGGCGAAGTGGATATCCCGGCCGTGGATGGTATCGATTTTGAAATTGAAAAAGGAGAATTTGCAGTCATTGTAGGACCCAGCGGCGCCGGAAAAACCACAGTGCTGAATATTCTGGGAGGCATGGATACCTGTACAGAAGGCGAAGTATGGGTGGATGGAAGAGATGTGGGTAAGCTCCGGGGGAAGCAGCTGACCGCTTACCGGAGAGATGACATTGGCTTCGTCTTCCAGTTTTACAACCTGGTTCAGAACCTGACAGCTCTGGAGAACGTGGAGCTGGCGCTTCAGATCTGCAAGGATCCTCTGGACGCCAGGCAGGTGCTGGAGGAGGTGGGACTGGGAAACAGAACGGACAACTTTCCGGCCCAGCTTTCCGGCGGCGAGCAGCAGCGGGTAGCCATTGCCCGTGCTCTTGCCAAGAACCCGAAGCTTCTGCTCTGTGATGAGCCTACAGGTGCCCTGGATTATAATACGGGCAAGGCGATTCTGAAGCTCCTGCAGGATACCTGCAGGGAAAAAGGGATGACAGTGGTAGTCATCACTCATAATTCTGCCATTGCGCCCATGGCAAATCGGATCATTAAAATACGAAACGGACGGGTCAGCAGCATGAAGCTGAATGAGCATCCGGTATCAGTAGAGACGATTGAATGGTAGCGGGGCAGGGACAGTATGAAGAAAAAGGCACTTAGAAAAGAATTTTATATGGAAGTCCGCAAGACCCTGAACCGTTTTCTGTCCCTTCTGCTGATTACGGCTCTTGGTGTGGCCTTTTTTTCCGGAATCCGGGCTGCCCAGCCGGATATGGAACTGTCGGCGGATACATACTATGATGAGAGCCGTTTTATGGATATTAGTGTGCAGGGCACCCTTGGCATGACGGAAGAGGATGCGGAGAGTATTGCGGCTGTGGAGGGTGTGGAAGAGGTCATGCCCTGTTATTCCATGGATATGTTCGGCACTCTGGGTACAGAGCGTCTGAACCTTCAGGTCATGTCTGTGCCGGACACCATGAACCTTCTGACCGTGACGAATGGGCGCCTTCCGGAGGCGGAGAATGAGTGCGTGGTGGATAACCAGATGGCGGCTGAGGGCGTGTGCCAGATTGGTGATACGATCAGCTTAAGCTCTGCCACGGATATAGATACGGAAGACATCCTGGGAGTCACGGAATTTACGGTGGTGGGTGAAGTGACCAGCCCGTATTACCTGTCTCTGGAAAGAGGCACCACCAGCATTGGAAACGGAACCTTGAACGGTTTTCTGGTAATTCCGGAGAGCGCGTTTTCCATAGATTATTACACCCAGATCTGTGTCAGAATAGAGGGCGCGGCAGAACTGGACTGCTTTGGCAGCGAGTATGAGGATTTTGTGGATTCTGTTGTGGACAGAATTGAGGAAATAGCGGATGGACGGTGTGAGATCCGCTATGCAGACCTCCAGGAGCAGGGACATGAGGAGATTGCGGATGCGGAAGCTGAGATTGCGGACGCAGAAGACAAGCTCTCAGACGCGGCCCAGGAACTGGAGGACGGACGGAAGGAACTGGAAGACGCCAGGCAGCAGCTGGAGGATGGCAGACAGGAGCTGGCGGACGGCGAAGCGGAACTGGCAGAAAAGGAGCAGGAATATCTGGATGCCAGACAGAAGACTTCTGACGGCTGGGAGCAGGCAGACAGGGGACGCAGGGAGATTATCAATGCGGAGCGCCAGCTGGAGAGCGGATGGGCCCAGTATGAGGAAGGAAAGAAGCAGATCGAGGATGGGTATGCTGCTCTGGAGCCTTATGAAGAGCAGTATGCTCAGCTTGAGGATGCGGAAGCCCAGCTTCAGTCAGGCATAGAGCAGCTGCAGACAGGAATGGACCAGCTTCAGTCGGGGATGGACCAGATTCAGGCGGCGCTTGATCAGATAGAGATGATTATGTCTCTTCCGGAAGAACAGTGGCAGCCGGGCTGGGCAGAGCTGGTCCAGCAGAAGCCGGCGCTGGAAGAGCAGCTTGCGGGTTACCAGACCCAGTATACGGATCTGGAGAGCCAGCTTACGGAACTGCAGACGCAGCTTACGGCCTGCCAGGAAGGAATGGCGCAGCTTGGCCCTGTAATCGAGGAGACCCGGGCTCAGCTGGACGCGGGCGCCGAAGAGCTGGCTGCCAGCAAAGAGCAGCTGGACGCGGCCCAGGCCCAGATAGATGCTGCCAATGGCACCATCAGTGAATCTGTGCAGCAGCTTTCCGACGCGGAGGATGAACTTGCGGATGCGGAAACTCAGCTTGCGGATGGAAAGGCAGAGCTGGAAGACGCCAGGCAGGAGATCGCAGACGGTGAGCAGGAAATCGCGGACGGTGAAGCAGAGCTGGCAGACGGCGAAGCGGAATATGCGGACGCAAAGGCGGAAGCCGATGAGAAGATCGCCGATGCCAGAGCTCAGATTGCGGATGGCGAGCAGCAGCTTGCAGATATGGAGATGCCGGAATGGTATGTGCTGGACCGCCAGTACATTGCCTCCTATGTGGATTACAGCCAGAATGCGGATCGAATCGGCGCTATCGGACGGGTATTTCCGGTGATCTTTTTCCTGGTGGCAGCTCTTGTGTGTCTGACCACCATGACCAGAATGGTAGAAGAGGAGAGAACCCAGATCGGTACTCTGAAGGCTTTGGGCTACGGAAGAGGAAGCATTGCAGCAAAATATATTCTGTATGCGCTGCTTTCCAGCCTGCTGGGAAGCTTGATCGGCCTTGTGGCCGGACAGAAATCCCTGCCTGCGGTGATCATGATGGCTTACCGGATTCTTTATCCGGATCTGCCTTATATGCTGACGCCGCTGAATCTTCAGTATTCCGTGATGGCTACGGCTGCGGCTGTGCTGTGCACGACTCTGGCGGCCTGGGCAGCCTGCTATAAGGAGCTGTTTGCGGTTCCCGCAGAGCTGATGCGTCCGGCTTCCCCGAAAGCAGGAAAACGAGTGCTTCTGGAGCGGATCACCTTCATTTGGAAACGGCTGAATTTCAGCCGGAAAGCCTCCGTGCGCAATCTGATCCGCTATAAAAAGCGGTTTTTCATGACGATTTTCGGAATCGGCGGCTGTACGGCCCTGCTGCTGGTGGGTTTCGGCCTGAAAGACTCGGTCTCTTATCTGGGTGTGGGCCAGTTTGAAAAGATTTTCACCTATGACGCGACCGTGAGCTTTGACGCGGACGCGGAAGAAGAGCAGAAAACGGAACTGTTTGACACGGTGTCTTCGGATGACAGAATCCTCAGCTTTACGAAAATGCTGGAGACGGCTGTGGATGTGGAGACGGACGGCGCTCCAAAGAGCGCTTATCTGGTGGTGCCGGAGACGGAGGAGGAACTGGACGGCTATATCCATCTGCAGGACAGGAAGACCGGAGAAAAATACGGGCTGGATGATGAGGGGATCGTGATCTCGGAAAAGCTGGCTTCCCTTTTGGATGTGGGAGAGGGAGACACCGTAGTTTTAAGCTCTGACGATACGGAGCGCGTGGAGGTTAGGATTTCCCATGTGACGGAAAATTATTTCATGCATTATGTCTATATGAGCAGAGAGCTCTATGAGGAGCTTTACGGAAAAGAGCCGGAATGGAACATGCTGTTCCTGAATACAGCTCAGACGGATGAGGCCTTTGAAAATCAGGTGCAGGCGGATTATATGGAACTTGACGGAGTGACCGGCGTAACCTTTATCAGCGGGATGGCGGAGACGGTGGATGATATGCTGGGCAGCATGAACATCGTGATTGCGGTGCTGGTGATTTCAGCCGGAATGTTGGCCTTTATCGTGCTTTATAACCTGAACAATATCAATATCAGCGAGCGGAAGCGGGAGCTGGCGACGCTGAAGGTGCTGGGTTTTTTTGACAGGGAAGTGTCTGCCTATGTGAACCGTGAAAATATTATGCTGACGGTCATCGGCACAGCGGCAGGCCTGCTCATGGGAGTGGCCCTCCATCGGTATGTCATGACGACAGTGGAAACGGACACTCTGATGTTCGGGCGGATGATCCGTTGGTACAGTTATCTGTTCAGCGTTCTTCTGACCTTTGCGTTTTCGGTGATTGTGAATGGAGTGCAGTTCTTCAAGCTCCGGAAAATAGATATGGTGGAATCCTTGAAGAGTGTAGAATAAAAAGTCTGTGTAAGACTGTTGTCCGGGGCGGGCTCTGCCTGCCCCAAACTGCGTATAAAATAAGTAAAAAGTAGGAGAACTGAAAAATGCCGCTGCAGTTTATCTTTGGAAATTCGGGAGCCGGAAAATCATATACTCTTTATCAGCAGGTCATCCGGGACTCAAAGGAGCACCCGGATCAGAAATTCCTGGTTATTGTGCCGGAGCAGTTTACCATGCAGACCCAGAAGGAGCTGGTGGGCCTCCATCCGGACGGGGGCATTCTGAATATTGATGTGCTGAGCTTTCAGCGTCTGGCCTACCGGGTCTTCGAGGAGACCGGAACTCCGGTGGGAAAGGTGCTGGAGGAGACCGGAAAGAATCTGGTGCTCCGGAAAATCGCCCAGGAGCACCAGAGTGAGCTGAAGGTCTTAAGCGGGAACCTGAAAAAAATGGGCTATATCGGTGAGATCAAGTCTCTAATTTCCGAGCTGACCCAGTATGCGGTATCGGAGGAGACCCTGGAGCAGTATCTGGAGGAGAGCAGGGACAAGCCCCATCTTTACTATAAGCTCTGCGACGTGCAGGTACTCTATAAAGCATTCCATGCCTACCTGGCGGACCGGTATATTACCGCGGAGGAGCTTCTGGAGGTGCTCTGCCAGACCGTGGAGCGCTCTGAAAAAATCCGGGAAAGCGTGATTGTGCTGGACGGATTTACAGGCTTTACGCCCATTCAGAATAAGCTGATGCAGAAGCTGATGCTGTACGCCAAGAAGGTCCTTGTGACGGTCACCATAGACGAGCGGGAAGATCCGTACCGCCTGGAAGGTGAGCACCAGCTGTTTTATATGAGCAAGAAGACGGTGACGACGCTGATGCGCCTGGCCCGGGAGGTGCAGGTGAAGGCGGAGCCCCCTGTTTTCGTGCACCCTTCTGAGAAAAGCCGTTTCCGGCCGGGAAGCGCTCTGGAGACGCTGGAGCAGAATCTGTTCCGTCTTAAGGCAAAGCCCGGGAAGCAGTTCCTTAGAGAGGAAAGCAGTTCTCAGAAAAGCGGAGAAGGGAAAAACGGGGAGCAGAAAAAGGAAAAGAGGGCAGGCAATAGAGAAGAGGACCGGCAGGAGATCAGCCTTCACGTGCTGAAAAATCCGGAGGCAGAGGTCACCTGGGCGGCCGCCCGGATTCGGGAGCTTGTGCGGGAAAAGGAATATCACTACCGGGACTTTGCGCTGATTACCGGCGACATGGAAGCTTACAGTCCGGTTCTGGAGCGGGTGCTGGCAGATTATGAGATTCCCTGCTTCCTGGATAATAAGAGAAGCGTCCTGAAAAATCCCTTTGTGGAATTTATCCGGGCGCTGCTTGAGATCGCGGAGCAGGACTTTTCCTATGAATCGGTGTTCCGTTATCTCAGAAGCGGTCTCTCCGGCATGGAACCGGAGGAGACGGATATTCTGGAAAACTATGTGCTGGCTTTGGGAATCCGGGGAGCAAAAAGATGGGAGAACCGTTTTATCCGGTCTTACCGGGGACTTGCGGAAGAAGAGCTGGAGCAGATCGACGGGCTGCGCCAGCGGTTTTCTGAGGACCTGGTTCCCTTTGCAAAGATTCAGAGGAAAAAGCATGTGACGGTGCGGGAGCGCACGCTGGCCCTTTACGAGCTCATCGAGCGCCGGGGCGTGCAGACAGTGTTGTCGGCCTTTGAGAAACGTTTCCAGCAGGAGGGGAATCAGGTGCTGGCCAAGGAGTACCACCAGATTTATGGAATTATCATGGATCTGTTTGACAAGCTGGTGGATCTGCTGGGAGAGGAGGAGCTGACCCTGCGGGAATACGCGGAGATTTTGGACGCGGGCTTTGCGGAGGCAAGGGTGGGCGTGATTCCCCCCGGCGTCGATCAGGTCACTGCGGGGGATATGGAGCGTACCCGTCTGAAAGACGTCAGGGTGCTGTTTTTCCTGGGCGTCAACGAGGGAAGCGTGCCGAAAAACAGTTCCCGCGCCGGACTCCTTTCGGACATGGAGAGAGAGCAGCTTCGGGAAAAGGGGCTGGAGCTTGCGCCCACGGCCAGAGAGCAGAGCTATATCCAGCGCTTCTATCTGTACCTGAACCTGACCAAGCCTTCGGAGCGGCTTTATATTTCCTGCTGTCTGCTGGACGGGGAAGGAAAAAGCCTGCGCCCCTCTTATCTTATCAATGTGCTGAGGCGCATGTTCCCGGGGCTGGAGCTTTACCATGAAGAGGAGCAGGAGGATGCGCTGCCTCAGACTCCGAAGGAAGGCATCCGTTTCCTGATTGAGGGCCTGAAGGAGTATCGGGAGGGCCGCGGAAATGCCCGATTTTACGAGCTTTTCCGCTGGTATGCCGGACAGAAAGGCTATGAAGAAAAGCTTTCCCAGCTTCTGGACGCCGCGTTTTCCGTGCACAGGGACAGCCGCCTGGGGAAGGCAGTGGCTCACGCCCTGTATGGAACCGTGCTGGAGAACAGCGTCACCAGACTGGAGCAGTACGCGGCCTGCGCCTATGCCCATTTTCTCATGTATGGCCTGCGGCTGAAGGAACGGGAGCAGTATGAGTTCAATCCGGTGGATATGGGAACCGTGTTCCACGAGACTCTGGAGGCCTTTTCCCGCCGTCTGGAGGCCAGCGAATACAACTGGGAGACCCTTCCGAGAGAGACGGCGGACCTCTGGGTGGAGGAGTGCCTGGACAGCCTGACTGTGGATTATGGAAATACAGTTCTGAACAGCACGGCCCGGAACGCCTATACGGTCCGGCGGATGAAGCGGATTTTGAAGCGGACGGTCTGGGCCCTGGGCGAGCAGATACGGAAAGGGCTGTTTTCCCCGGAAAATTATGAGATCTCCTTTTCCAGCGTGTCGGATCTGGAGGCGGTCAATATTGAGCTTTCTCCGGAGGAAAAGCTGCGTCTGCGGGGGCGGATCGACCGGGTGGACACCTGCGAGGACGAAAATCATGTCTATGTGAAGGTCATCGACTACAAATCCGGAAATACCTCATTTCAGCTTCTCTCGCTCTACCACGGCCTGCAGCTGCAGCTGGTGGTCTATCTGAACGCGGCCATGGAGCTGATGCGCCAGGAGCATCCGGACAAGGAGGTGCTTCCTGCGGGAGTGCTGTACTACCAGATTCAGGACCCGGTACTGGACACAGAGGAAGAGCTGGAGGAAGAGGAGGCTTCCCGGCGCATGCTGGAAAAACTTAAACCCGGCGGCCTGGTTAATTCCGATCCGGAAATCATCCGGCTGCTGGACCGGAGTATGCCCGGAAAATCCTCGGTGCTGCCCCTCTCTTGCAATAAAGATGGCTCCTTAAGGGCTGGTTCCCCTGTGGCCACAAAGGAGCAGTTCGCGCAGCTTGGCGCTTTTGTCAACCGGAAAATCCAGCAGATCGGTTCCGAGATGCTGGAGGGACGCATGGATGTGGCTCCCTATGAGCTGAAGGGAAAGACCGCCTGCGACTTCTGCGCCTACCGGGGCGTGTGCGGCCTGGACGCCAGAACGAAAGGATTCCATGTGCGCCGGCTGCCGGTATTCGATGATAAGGAAATCTGGAGAAGAATCGGGGAAGAAGATTCGGAAATGAAACATCCGGAAGAAGAGAACCCGGGAGGAGAAGCATAGATGGACATGACATGGACAGAGGAACAGAAAAAGGTCATTGATGTCAGAGGGAAAAATGTGCTGGTGTCGGCTGCGGCCGGTTCCGGAAAGACGGCGGTTCTTGTGGAGCGGATTCTCTCCATTGTCTGCGGAGACAGAGAGGGAGAGGAGCCGGTGGATGTGGACCGTCTTCTTGTGGTAACCTTTACCAAGGCTGCCGCCGCCGAAATGCGGGAGCGTGTGGGTCTGGCGCTGGAGCGGCGTCTGGAGGAGGACCCGGAAAACGAACATCTGCAGAAGCAGCAGACGCTGATTCACAATACCCAGATCACCACCATCGACAGCTTCTGCCAGTATGTGATCCGCAATTATTTTCATCAGATTGATCTGGACCCGTCCTTCCGCATCGGAGATGAAGGGGAGCTGAAGCTTCTCAAAGGAGATGTGGTCCGGGAGCTTCTGGAAGATCACTACGCGGAGGAAGACCCGGAAAAGCTGGCCCGGTTTACGGAATTTGTGGAAGCCTATGCCACCGGAAAGAGCGACGCGGGGCTGGAGACCCTGATTCTGCAGCTCTATGAGGCTGCCATCAGCTATCCCTATCCGAAGAAATGGCTTTCCCGCTGTATGGATGCCTACCGGGATGTGAGCCTGGAGAAGATGGAAAAAAGTGAGTGGATGCAGTTCCTTCTCTCTTTGGCCGGAGATACCTTTGGCAGTCTGGCAGAGGAGCTGCGGCAGATGGTGGAATTCTGCGGGACGCCCGGCGGCCCCTACATGTATGAGGAGGCTCTCCACTCCGATCTGGAGCAGACAGAAGAACTTGCCGCCTGCCATTCCTATGAGAAGATCCGGCAGAGACTTTCCTGCCTTTCCTTTGCCCGCCTGTCTCCTAAAAAGGATGAAAGCGTAGAAGAGGAAAAGAAAAATCAGGTGAAGGCTTTCCGGGAGGGCATGAAAAAGAGCCTGAAGGATCTGAAGGAGAAGTATTTTTCCCTGCCGCTTCAGGCCGCTGCGGAGGCACTTTCCAAGGCGGCGCCTGCCACAGAGGTGCTGCTGGAGCTGACGGCGGAGTTCGCAGACCGGTACCAGGAGAAAAAGCGGCTGAAGAACCTGGCGGATTTCCCGGATCTGGAGCATCTGGCTCTGGAGATTCTGGTGAAGGACGTGCAGGAGGAAGGGAAGAGCGGAAGAAGTGCGGAGCCGGGGAAGAATGAGGAAACTTCCGAGGGTTCCAGGACTTCTGAGATTGAAAAGCAGATTTCCGGCAGCCGGGGAATGAAGCTGATCGTAACCGATGCGGCCCGGGAGCTGGCCGGACGCTACGTGCAGATCATGATCGACGAGTATCAGGACAGCAACCTGATCCAGGAGATCATTCTGAACAGTGTGGCGCAGGGGCAGGGAGTGCCCAACGTGTTTATGGTGGGGGATGTGAAGCAGAGTATCTATCGCTTCCGTCTGGCCCGGCCTGAGCTTTTTATGGAAAAATACCATACCTATCCCCAGACGGACGGAGCTCCGGAAATCCGCATCGATCTCCATAAAAACTTCCGGAGCCGGAGAGAGGTGCTGGAGGGAACCAACAGCGTTTTCACCAGGCTGATGACAGAGGCGGTGGGTGGAATCCGCTATGACAGCGCCGCAGCCCTGTATCTGGGCGCGGACATACCCGAGCCGGAGGAAGCAAGGGAAGAGCTGCGGCCTGAAGCAGCATCCCAGAGCGGCCGCTCCGGGATGAATACCCCGGAGCTGCTGCTTCTGGAGACAGCCGCCCTGGATGAGGACGGAGAAGAAAAAGAGCAGGAGCTGACCGGCCGTGAGATGGAGGCTTATGCCGCGGCAGACTGCATCCGCAGGCTGATGGAAGAAGAAAAGGTCTGGGACCGGGAGGCGGGAGCTTTCCGCCCGGTGCGGTACGGAGATATCGTGATTCTGCTTCGCAGCCTGGCAGGATGGGGAGAGACCTATGCAAGAGTGCTGACGGCAGAGGGAATTCCTGCTCACACGGAATCGAGAACCGGATATTTTACGACTATAGAGATACAGACCCTGCTGAATCTGCTGCGGGTGGTGGACAACCCGCGCCAGGATATTCCCCTGGCGGCAGTGCTGAAATCCATGATCGGCGGCTTTTCCGATGTGGATCTGGCGCGGATTCGCAGCGCCTTTCCGGAGAAGGCCTTCTATGAGAGCTGCATGCGCTACCGGGAAGAAGGAGAAGATAGGGCTTTAAGGGAGCGCCTGGGGAAATTCTGGGACCGCCTCCGGGATTACCGGGAGCGGGCAGAATTTCTGGCGATCCATGAGCTGATCGAGGAGCTTCTCGAAGACACCGGCTACGGGGACTACCTGGCCGCCCAGCCGGGCGGCCGCCAGCGCCAGGCGAATGTGCGGATGCTTATTCAGAGGGCGCTGGCCTTTGAGAAGACCAGCTACCGGGGACTGTTTCATTTTGTGCGGTATATCGAGCAGCTGCAAAGCTACAATGAAGATTTCGGGGAGGCTGGTATTCTGGGTGAAAATGAGGATGCGGTCCGGATTATGACCATCCACAAGAGCAAGGGACTGGAGTTCCCGGTGGTGATTGTGGCGGGACTTGGAAAAAGCTTCAACCGGCAGGATACCAGAAGCAGGGTGGTGATCCATCCGGATCTGGGCATCGGCGTGGATCTGGTAGACCCGGAAAAGAGAACGAAGACAGCCACGCTTCCCAAGCGGATTATGCAGAAAGCGCTGGATCTGGAAATGCTGGGCGAAGAGCTGCGGGTGCTCTATGTGGCCTTTACCAGAGCAAAGGAGAAGCTGATTTTACTGGGAAGCGCCGGAGGATTGGAGCAGAAGCTGCAGAAATTTCAGGCGGAGGGAAGACGAGAGACCCTGTCTTTCCGGGCTCTTTCTTCAGCGGGCACCTATCTGGACTGGATTCTGCCCTCGGCGGCGGTGCCGGAGGACACGCCATTTGCGGTGGCAAAAGTGACGCCGGCGGAGCAGGCAGAGGCGGCGGTGGGACGCCAGCTTCTGTCCGAGGACGAGAAAGAAATGTTCGCCCATCCGGAAGACCTGCCAGGGGCGGACCCGGATTACGCAGAAGCGCTGGAAGAGCGCCTTTCTTACGTGTACCCCTATGAGGAAGAGGCCGGACTCCGGGGCAAGCTGAGCGTATCAGAGTTGAAGCAGGCCGGTCAGACAGAGGAAGAAGACGAGGATACCCTTCTTTATCCCGAGGAGGAGATCGTTCCCTACATTCCGCGCTTTGTGCAGGAGACCGAGCCGGTCAGCGGAGCGGCCAGAGGAACCGCTTACCACCGGGCGCTGGAGTGCCTGGATTTTTCCGGCCTTTACCATTCCGAGCGGGTCAAGGAAGAGCTGGCACGCCTGGTGGAAGAAGGGAAGATGACCCGGGAACAGGCAGAGGCAGTGCGGCCTTACGACATTTATGCCTTTGCACAGTCGAAGCTTGCAAAAAGGATGACAGCGGCGCGGGCGGCGAAGACGTTCCATACGGAGCAGCCCTTTGTGATTCAGCTTCCGGCCCGGGAGCTGGAAATCGGCTGTGACAGCGGAGAGCCGGTGCTGGTTCAGGGAATCATTGACGCCTATTTCTATGAGAAAAATGAAAAAGGCGAAGATGAAATCGTAGTGGTGGACTACAAGACGGATTACGTGAAAACAGGGGAAGAGCTGCTGGAAAAGTACAAAAAGCAGCTGGATTATTACGAACTGGCCCTGGAGCGGCTGAGCGGGAAGCGGGTCAGGGAAAAGATCATCTATTCCTTCTGCTTGAAGGAGGAGATTCCGGTGGAAAAGAGGAACTATGGAGCTGGTGATTGACGGCATTTCGGTGGAGGTAAACCGGAAGAAGATTAAACATATGTATCTGTACGTAAAGCCGCCGGAAGGAGCGGTCAGCGTGTCCGCGCCCATGCGGATGCCCCGGCAGACCATCGAGCGCTTTGTGCGGGAAAAGAGGAGCTGGATCGAAAAGCGGCAGGAAAGCTACAGAAGGCAGTATGGCGCAGCGGGTATGGACAGTGCTGGCAGTGCGGACGGAGCAGAGGGCAGGAACAGCGGCAGTCCGCAGATTCGGCCGCTGGATGAAAAGGACCGGGCATTTCTGAGGAAGGAAATCGCAGAGATTCTGCCCGAATGGGAGGAACGGACCGGGCTTCACTGCTCGAGCTTTCAAATCCGGGACATGAAGACCCGCTGGGGCACCTGCAATACCCGGACCGGAAAGCTGTGGTTTGCCCTGATGCTGGCCCGGCAGCCCCGGGAATGCGTGGAGTATGTGGTTCTCCATGAGCTGGCCCATCTCTATGAGCCCAGCCATAACGCCAGGTTTAAGGCATTTCTGGATGTGTATATGCCTGGCTGGAGAGAGATACGAAAGAGTATGCGGTGACAGAGAAAACAGCTTCTGCAGCTTCTGATGAAACAGCAAGAATGATGAAAAATTTCAGCTTCTGTTCTGGTATGCTGAATGCGGGAAGGAGGAAAACCCATGGAAAGCCGCAGGCTGGAACGCGTGGAAAGTGTCCGGGCAGTCATTGACTTCATAGAGGAACATCTGGACAGCAGTCTGAGCCTGGATCAGACTGCAGCGGCGGTCCATTATTCCAAATACCATCTGCACAGGATCTTTAGCTCCATGACGGGAATGACAATTCACGATTACGCGGTGCGGCGCCGTCTGACGGAAGGAGCCAGGCTGCTGGCAGAGTCCTCCCGGCCGGTTCTGGAGATTGCGTTGTCCTGCGGTTATGAGAGCCAGCAGGCGTTTACGGGTGCCTTTAAGGAAATGTATAAGCTGACTCCGGCGCGGTACAGGACCCAGGGGATATTTTACCCTCTGCAGCTTCCCCTTGCGCTGCAGGAGCAGGGCGGCTTTGAAGAGTTTTCATTTGCAGAGCTTTCAAATGGGAGCGTGAGTATACGGTTTTCAGAGGAAGCGGATATTCCTGCCTGGCTGGAGCTGGCCCGTCAATGTGTGGACGGATATCCCTGTCTGAATGAGGGAGAGTATCTGCAGTGGCTGCGGAAAAGGATTCATGAAAAGCAGGCTATGATTCTGAAAAACGGGGATATGGCCCTGGGAGTTCTCGGGTTTTCCAAAGAGACGGGAAATATCGACTTTCTGGGGATTCATCCGCAGCATCGGAAACGGGGAGCTGCAGAACTGTTGCTTGGTGAGCTTGCGGACCGGTATCTGCCCGGACGGGAAATCAGCATGACTACCTACCGGGAGCATGACAGGGCAGACACCGGCTGGCGCGCCGGACTGAAAAGACTGGGCTTTGAGGAGCGGGAAGAGTTGGTGGAGTTCGGTTATCCCACCCAGCGCTTTGTGCTGCCGGCTCATAGATGCCGGTTTTCTGCCTCTTGGAATGGCGCTGTTCGGGCCTCTGGCAGATGTGATTCCGCTGCAGTGGATGATGGCCGGAGCAGGGCTTCTTCTGATGGCGGCCGGGGCCGCCTGCGGGCTGAAAGAGGAAGATTGAGCAGAGCAGGAACAGGAATCCTCTTTTCTGTGGAAAAATCCTCTGCGGTATGCTACAATCAGGTCAGAAAGAGAGCTGTCTGCCGGCTGTCAGAGACGGATGTTTCCTGCCGGACGGAAAATACGCAAGAGGAACAAAAAGAAAGCGCATGGGATTTCTGAGGGGATTGTTTGGGCGGAAAAGCACAGATGAAAAGAATACGCAGGATATTTCCGCACAGGATTCTGTACAGAATTCCGCACAGAATCCCGCACGGGAAGCTGGAAAGCAGAAGGCAGGAGCAGAGCGGGAAAATACCGGATCTGTGGAAAATGAGCACTGCATCCGTCTGCTTGCTCTGGGGCAGGAGATAGAAAGTCTTCTGGAAGCCGGGCATTATGTGGCAAAAAGTGAGTACCGCGGCCTTCTGGGGGAATTCCGGCACACAGAAGAGGTCTTCCGGGTCTTTGCGGAAAACGGGATGCTGGAAGCATTCTGTTCCCAGAATGGTCTCGAACCGAAACAGGCGGAGAGAATCCTGGACAGCTATGCCAGGCTGGAAGAGCTGGTGGATGAGCACAATGAGCGTTTTGTCAGGGAAAAGCTGAAAGAGGAGAAGGATTATCTCGATCAGATTCTGAAGGATGTGGACCCGGCCATTGTGCTGGACGAGGACCAGAGGCGGGTGGTTCTGACGGACGAGGATTACTGTCTGGTGATAGCGGGCGCCGGAGCGGGAAAGACCACGACCGTGGCGGCGAAGGTCAAATATCTGGTGGAGAAGGAGGGCGTCAGTCCCTCTCAGATTCTGGTGGTCTCTTTTACCAACAAGGCGGTCAAGGAGCTCCAGGAAAAGATCAATGGCGCGCTTCAGATAGCGTGTCCCATTTCCACGTTTCATTCTGCGGGAAATGCGATTATCCGGAAAAATTCACCCGAGGAAAAACTGAATATTGTGGACGGTTCCAGACTGTATTTTGTGCTCCGGGATTATTTCCGGCAGTCTGTCATGCAGAATGAGCGGGTGGTGGATAAGCTGATCCTGTTCTTCGGCTCCTATTTTGACGCGCCCTATGAGGGAAAGGATCTGAATAAGTTCTTCAATCAGATTGCCAAATCCGATTTTTCCACCATGCGGGGTGAGCTGGAGGATTTCCGGAGAGAGATCATCGACGCCAAGTCCAAGAAGGCGGTGACGATTCAGAATGAGGTGCTGCGCTCTTACCAGGAAGTGGAGATTGCCAATTTTCTGTATCTGAACAACATTGATTATGAATACGAGCCCATTTATCCCTATCATATTCTGTATGCGAGAAAGCCCTATACGCCGGACTTTATCATCCGGCAGGATGGGAAGACGGCCTACATCGAGCATTTCGGGATTTCCGAGGACGGGGAAAACGGCAGGTACAGCCGGGATGAGCTGGAGGCCTATAAGAGGGCGGTCCATGATAAAATACGGCTTCATAGAGAGCACAATACGGCGCTGATCTATACCTTTTCCTCCTACCGGGACGGCCGGGAGCTGACGGCGCACCTGAGAGAGGAACTGGAGAAGGCAGGATTTGAGATACGGCCCCGTTCCAGCCGGGAGGTCATGGAGAAGCTGGTGGCGGGAGAGGAGAACCGTTATATCCGAAAACTGCTCAATCTCATCTGCCGGTTTATCTCAAATTTCAAGGTAAACGGCTATACGGCGGAGGAATTTGACCGCATGTACCACGCCACCCAGAATGTGAGAACGCGGCTGTTCCTGGAGATCTGCAGCGAATGTTATCTGGAGTATGAAAAATATCTGCGGGAGCACCAGGCGGTGGATTTCCAGGATATGATCAATGAATCTGCGAGAATTCTTCGGGAAGTAAAGGAAATGGGGCAGAAGCTGGACTACCGGTATATTATCGTGGACGAATATCAGGACATTTCCAGGCAGAGATTTGACCTGACAAAGGCGCTGTCAGAGGTTACGAACGCGAAAATCATCGCGGTAGGCGATGACTGGCAGTCCATCTATGCCTTCAGCGGGTCGGACATCACGTTGTTCACCAGGTTTGCGGAGAGCATGGGGTATGCAAAGCTTCTGAAGATCGTAAAGACTTACCGCAATTCCCAGGAGGTCATTGATATCGCGGGAAACTTTATCCAGAAAAATCAGGCACAGATCCGCAAAAGGCTGGAATCGCCCAAGAACATCCATGATCCGGTGATTATTTACACCTATGACAGCACTTACAAGGGGAAAAACGGGGACCGGAGAAGCGGCGCGAATTTTGCTGTGTCCTATGCGGTGCAGACGGCCCTGGAGCAGATCATGGAATATAACCGGCAGGATGGAAAGAAGCAGGGGTCGGTTCTGCTTCTGGGTCGGTTTGGTTTTGACGGGGAGCGTCTGGAGCACTCCGGCCTGTTTGAGTTTGTCAACAGGGGCAGCAGGCTCCGAAGCGTCAGGTACCCGGATCTCGACATCACTTTCATGACGGCCCACGCTTCCAAGGGACTGGGTTTTGACGACGTGATTGTGATAAACGGCAAAAATGAGACCTACGGATTCCCGTCCAAGGTGGAGGACGATCCGGTCCTTGGCTTTGTGATCCGCGGAGACCGCTCCATCGATTACGCGGAGGAGAGACGCCTGTTCTATGTGGCGATGACCAGAACGAAGAACCGCGTCTACTTCATTGCCCCGGAACAGAATCCTTCCGAATTTCTGCTGGAGCTGAAACGGGATTATAAAAACGTGGATCTGCGGGGAAGCTGGAATGAGGAAGCGCCGAAAACGGCAGGACGGAAATACTGTCCCCTCTGCGGTTATCCTCTCCAGTACCGGTACAAGAATTCCTACGGACTCCGCCTGTATCTCTGCACCAATGAGCCGGAGCTGTGCAGCTTTATGACAAACGAATACCGGGCCGGGAAAATGTCCATTATGAAATGTGGAAGCTGCCGGGACGGATATCTGATCGTCAAGCCGGGGCAGGGTGACGGATATTTTCTCGGGTGCACAAATTATAAGAAGGATCATACCGGCTGTAATCATTCGATCAGCAGAAAACGTTTTTATGAGATGATGGGCTATGCCTGGGAGCCCGCGCCCGGACCGGCGGAGGCAGACGGGAAGAAGCCGGAAGAACAGCGGCGACCGGAGAAACGGAGTGCGGAACCCGCGCCCGGTTTCGCAAAAACAAAGTACAGGGAAGAAAAAGCGGAAATCATAAAACCGAATCTGGAGCCGGTCATTTATAAAGGGCAGGACCTGAATGAAGTGGTGTATATCATTCTGACCGGCCTGCAGCATATCAGTGAGGTGCGTTATTACGGGGTGACCATGCTGCTGGATGTGCTCCGGGGCTCCGGTACAAGGCGCATTTACCGGGCGGAGCTGAATTTCCTGCCGGAATACGGAGCGCTGAAAAGCATTTCCCGGGAAGAGCTGCAGACGGTGTTTGACTGGCTGCTCAGCAATCATTATATGCTGAAGACGAGGGGAGAATATCCCGTTCTCCATCCCACCTATGACGGGCTTCATTACGGAGAGACTATGACGGAAAGACAGTTGAAACGGCTGAAAACATATCTTGAGGAAGAGGTGATTCTTTGGCAGCAGTAGATCTGGATAAGCTGGAAACGGCTATCAAATATGTGCAGAGGATTGCGGATGGCTGCAATCCGGTAAACAATGTTCCCATGGAAGAAGACGCGGTTCTGAACAATCCCAATGTGATCCGGTGCATGTTTTTTATCAAGGAAGTGCTGGAAGAGGTGCGCCGGAACGGCGGCGTCATCGGCGGGAGAAAGCCGAAGCAGGAAAAGGCGCCGTTTCCCTTTGAAATTCTGAAAGAATTCCGCTACGAGCGGGACCAGTCCATTACCTATCTGCTGAAGCAGATTCAGACTCCGGTGGAGGGGCAGGACATCAAAAAGATAACGGCGAGGACAGTCACGGACTGGATGAAGACAGCAGGCTATCTGACCATGGCTTACAGTGAAGAGGTGGGAAAGGAAACCACGATGCCTACTGTGAAGGGAAAGGAGCTCGGCATCTACACGGAGGTCCGGAGCGTGCCGGGCAATACCTATCTCGCTGTGATTTATAACCAGAAGGCCCAGGAGTTTGTGGTACAGAATCTGGAAAAGATGGTAAATGGAGAGGCGGCAGATGATGCAGAAGCTTAACGCAAGGACAAAATTTCTCATGGGCGTCACCCTGTTTTCCATGTTTTTTGGGGCGGGAAATCTGATTTTTCCGCCCTATCTGGGAGCTCAGGCCGGGACGGGCGCTGTTCCGGCATTTATCGGCTTTGCCTTAAGCGCGGTGGGGCTTCCGGTGCTGGGAGTCATCGCGGTGACGGTCTCCGGCGGCTTGAATACACTGGCGTCCAGGGTGCATCCGAAGTTTGCGTTTGTCTATATCGCGGTGCTTTACCTGGCTATCGGTCCCTGCCTGGCCATTCCGAGAACGGCCAGCACGTCCTTTTCCATGGCAGGGCCGCCCTTCCTGCCCGAAGGTGTTCCGGAGGCTCCGGTGCAGCTTCTGTATACGCTGGTTTTCTTTGGCGCAGCCTCTCTGGTAGCCATGCATCCGGAGAAACTGACGGAATATCTGGGAAAGAAGCTGACGCCGGTTCTGCTGATTCTGATTGCCGTGCTTTTTGCTGCGGCGCTGATCCATCCTGCGGGTCCGGCGGCAGAACCGGTGCGGGCTTATGCTCAGGCGGCGCCTGTGGAAGGATTCCTGTACGGTTATCAGACCATGGACACGCTGGCGGCCCTGAATTTCGGCATGATTGTGGCAATCAATGTGCGGGAGCAGGGAATCCGGGAAGAAGGAGCGGTCACCAGGGAGACAGTCAGCGCGGGCTGGATTGCCGGAGTGATGCTTCTTGTCATCTATGCCATGCTCACTTTTGTGGGACAGCTTTCCGGCACTGCCTTTCCGGGTACGGCCAACGGGACAGAGGTGCTGATGCGGATGGCAGAGTATCTGTTTGGAAAAGCGGGAGCTGTGATTCTGGCCTTGATTTTTGTGATTGCCTGTTTCAATACCTGTGTGGGGCTTTTAAGCTGCTGCGGCAAGTATTTCAGCGGCTGTTTTCCAAAGCTCAGCTATCAGGCCTGGGTCTGGGGCTTTGCGGCGGTGTCGGCTCTGCTGGCAAATGTGGGGCTGGACGCGATCCTGAAGTTCTCCGTGCCGGCGCTGAATGCCATCTATCCGCTGACGATTCTGCTGATCATTCTGGCTTTCCTGCGGAAGCTTCTGGAAAGGTTTCCTGCAGTGTACCCTTTCGCAGCGTTCTTCTGCGGTATCAGCAGTGTGCTGACGGTACTGGAACAGCAGGGGCTGATGTTTCCCGGGGCCTCACAGATGCTTCATCTGATTCCTGCCTATGAAGCAGGCTTTGGCTGGGCGCTGCCCACGGCGTTCGGCGTGCTGGCCGGCATCCTGTGGAGCGGGATATGGAGAAAAACAGCGATAGAAAATAGAGATAAAAAGAGATAAAGGAGTACGAGAGAACATGCCTGTTTTTGATTTCAACAATACGCCGGAG
>CALWAV010000046.1 GCA_944375745.1 uncultured Merdimonas sp. | reverse complement strand
ACTGCAAAACTCAACAATCTGAACATCTACGCATATCTGGAGACTGTACTGCTCTATATGCCGGACTACAAAAATGAGCCCGAAGGGATAGAAGAGCTGATGCCATGGTCTGACATGATACAGCAGAGATGCCGGATTAAATCAAAAAGTTGAAGTTGGAGTGTTTTACTTCAACTATAGCTGAATACCTTGTGAAAAGATATCCATTATTTTATTGAGCGCTTACAATATTCCGTCTTTTCCTGTCATACCTGTCCTTCCCCTTTCATATCTTAGGACAAAGCCCTGCGGGCATTTCCGGCCTATGACAGCTGCCGGCCTGAAAGCATGCCGCACTCTAACTTAAAAGAAAGGACCGATTTCTATGAATTATCAAGATACTTCTCCCGGCACTGTGCGCGGCCGGAATGTTCTGAAGGACGCCCGCCGCAAAACTCTGCCGGAAAGCTTTCTGGAGCAGCTCAACGACCCGCTGATTTTTATTCTGTTTGTGGCCGCTGCCATTTCCATGCTTCTGGGGGAGGTCAGCGACACAGCTATTATCCTCGCCGTCATTCTGGTCAACGCACTGGTAGGTGTCATCCAGGAGGGGAAGGCCCAGAAGGCTCTGGACGCCCTGAAGCAGATGACGAGTCCTATGGCCGTCATCAAAAGGGATGGAAAACAGGTGGAAATTCCGGCCCGGGATCTGATTCCGGGCGATATTGTCTGCCTGGATGCCGGCAGACAGGTACCCGCCGATCTGAAATTGATTTCTGTAAACAGCCTGAAAATCGAGGAGTCCGCCCTGACCGGGGAGTCCGTCCCGGTAGAAAAAGATTTAGGGAAGAACAACCGGGCCTATATGTCCACCAATGTGACCTATGGCCGGGGAGAAGGTATCGTCACCGCCATTGGTATGGATACGGAAATCGGCCGCATTGCCAAATTGATCGGCGAAACTCCTACAGAAACCACGCCTCTGCAACACAGACTGGCCGATCTGGGAAAGCTCTTAAGCGCCGTTTCTGTGGCCCTATGCGCTCTTCTCTTCGGCATTGCCGTCCTTCAGAAGCGTGACGTGATGGAAATGCTGATCACCGCCATCTCTCTGGCAGTGGCTGCCGTGCCGGAAGGGCTGCCCGCCGTGGTAACTATGGTGCTGGCTTTGAGCGTCTCCCGGATGGTCAAAGTAAACACCATTGTGAAACGCCTGCCCAGCGTGGAGACCCTGGGCTGTGTCAGTGTGGTCTGCTCTGATAAAACGGGAACCCTCACCCAGAACCGGATGACCGTAACTGCCTGTTATCTGCACGGCAGGATTCTGGAGGCCTCCCGGCTGGACGCCTCCAGGGACAGGCGCTTTCTGGAAGGCTTCGCTCTGTGCAATGACGCTTCTGTGGATGGAGAAAACCGCCTTGGAGATCCTACCGAGCTGGCCCTGCTGGATCTGGCGCGCCGTTTTGGCCTGGAACGCCCGGATCTGGAAAAACGCTGTCCCCGCATCGGAGAAATCGCTTTTGACTCTGACCGGAAAATGATGACGACTCTCCACCAGGCCTCCAGCGGCCCCGTTTCCTATACAAAGGGCTCTCCGGATCTGATTCTGAAACACTGCGACACAATTCTTTCCTGCGGGCGCATCCGCCCTCTGGACAGCACGGAACGCAAAGCAGCGGAAGATGCTCTGCGCACTCTTTCCGGCCGGGCGCTGCGCCTGCTGGCTCTGGCTATGCGGACCGGTGACGCAAAGCCTTCCGAGGAACGGATGACTTTCATAGGCCTGGCAGGCATGATTGACCCCATCCGTCCTGAGGCCGTACAGGCCGTACAGGATTTCCGCAGAGCCGGAGTAAAGACGGTCATGATTACCGGAGACCGCAGCGATACCGCCTTTGTCATTGCCCGGGAGCTGGGAATCGCGGAGAAACCCTCCGACTGCATGAGCGGTCCCCGGATCGACAGCCTGTCCGACAGGGAATTTGCCGCGGCAGCCAGAAGTCTCTCGGTCTTTGCCCAAGTCTCGCCGGAGCATAAGGTCCGGATTGTAAAGGCCTTAAAGTCTGACGGAAAAATTGTGGCCATGACCGGAGACGGCGTAAATGACGCTCCTTCTCTGAAGGCTGCCGATGTGGGTGTCGCCATGGGCATCACCGGAACGGATGTGGCCAAAAACGCCGCCGATCTGATTCTGACCGACGACAATTTTGCCACCATCGCAAAAGCTATCGCGGAGGGCCGGGGAATCTACGAAAATATTAAAAAGGCTGTGCTCTTTCTGCTCTCCTCAAACTTCGGAGAAATCATCACCATGCTGGCCGCAATCCTGCTGGGCCTTGGCTCTCCTTTAAAACCCAGCCATATCCTGTGGATCAACCTGATCACAGATTCCCTGCCGGCCTTGGCCCTGGGCGTGGATCAGAATGATCCCCGCCACTTCATGAACCGGCCGCCCCGGCCCCGCAACGAAAGCCTCTTCGCAGGAGGAGGACTTGGCTGCACACTGTTTTACGGCTTTCTGATCGCTTTTATCAGCACAACCGCCTTCCTGCAGCTGCCCATTTCTCTGCTGCTGGCAGGAAAGCTGCCCCTCACTCTGGAAAACCTGCGGATTCTCCTGAATGTACCGGAGATCCTGACCCGCTGCCAGACCTATGCCTTTACCGTGCTGGGCATTTCCCAGCTTTTCCATGCCATCGGCATGCGGGATGTGGAGACCAGTGTTTTCCGCATGAATCATCTGGAAAACAAGCTGATGGCCACGGCCTTTTTTATCGGGCTGTCCCTTCAGGTTCTCGTCACTGAGATTCCGTACTTTGTAACGGCTTTCGGCACCTGCCGTCTCTCTCTGTCCGAGTGGGCGCGTCTTATTCTGCTGGCCGCCATGCCGCTGCTGGCCCACGAGCTGCTGCTTCTGCTGCCCGGTAAGAAAGCAGCCTCATCCTGCTCCTCCTCTGCCTCTACAGCAGCTTCGAGAAGGCCAGAATCAGCAGCAGAAAGCCGCTGAGCCGCTCCGGGCCGCAGCCCCCATCCTGGCTGCGGTCCCTGCCCCGGCCACTGCTTTCACCCCGGCCACGGCCCCTATCCCGGCCACTGCTTTCACCCCGGCTGCGGTCCCTGCCCCGGCCACTGCTTTCACCCCGGCTGCAGAGCGCGCGGCCTAAGCGGCCGCCGCCGGCGAACGCGGCGGCGCCGGCCAGAAAGGATGCCGCTACGGCAGCCAGGAGCGGCGTATTCAAAGCGCCTGCTCCGATTCCGGCTGCCAGGCTGTCAGCAGAAAGGGCTGCTCCCAGTGTCAACGCTTCCGGCAGGGAGACCAGGCGGTCTTTATTTTTATCCGCTTCTTCTGCCTTTTTCCCGCCTGAATGGACCAGCAGCTTCCAAAGCCCCAGAAGGGCCAGTATCAGAAAGCCAAAGACTTTTACAGCGCCGGCTGGCAGCGACGTTCCTGCCAGCCGGCCCGCCAGCATCGAAAGGCCAAGAACCAGACTGGAAACCGCCGAAGCCGCCGCAAGGGAAGCGGGCGGAAGCCGGATTCCTCCTGCCCCGTACGCCAGCCCGGCGGCAAAAGTATCTGCTGATAAAGCCGCCACCAGCACTCCTGTTTCCCAGATTACAACTGTCATATCATCACCGAAAATATGATAAAAATATCCCGGAAACTCTGCGTTTTCCGGGATATTTTCCGCTTTTTATTAATATCATATTCTGACTGTCTTCTGTTTGACAGTAAAACCCGGACTCTGCTGACCTGCGTTTGACTGCATTCTGCTGTATTCTGATCCGGGCTGTCGGAGCCTATTTCATATAAATTCCAGCCAGTTCCATGTCTTTATTAAAGGAAATCTGATAGGTGACGCTTCTGTTTTCATAAAGGGCTGTCAGCTCCGTAAGGGCAAAATGCTGTCCCTTCTGCACAAGCTCCACCGAATAGCTGCTGGTGAACCGCTGAAACCCGCCCCAGTCTGAGCCTATCTGATCCTTTGCGCTCTGCATGTATTCCTCTGTCATCACCGGTTTCATCTGATCGGATGATTTTTCCTGGAGAGCCGCATAGTCATTTTCATTCAAAAGCTCCACGATCGTTTCCGCCTCTGAGGCCACTGTCTCCCCGTCAAAAATCCTGCTGTCCTCTATCAGATAGCTTTTGGGCAGAAGCCAGAACAAAAGAGCCGCAAGGGCCGCCAATACAGCCAGCACTATGACGCAGATAAGCAGAATTTTCTTCGTCCGGCTCATCTTCCGATCCCCGTTTCCCATATTTTCATTGAATTCCCGGGCAAGCTCCTTTGGATCTCCCATACGCCGGCAGATGTCTTCCCAGCTCTCACCCCGCTCAGACGCGGCACCGATATCCGCTTCCAGGTCCTTTCGAATCTGTCTCTTCCGCGCCTTTTTACAATTCAGATTCCTTTCCACTTCCTTCAGATAGCTTTCCTGATTCATCCCTTTTCCTCCAGTATCCCCGAGACGCTTTTTTCAAAACTGCGCCAGAGCCTTGTAAGCTCCTCCAGCTCTTCCCGTCCCTCGGGGGTAATCGAATAATATTTTCTGGATACCTCTCTCCCCTCCGGCCGGCTCCAGCGGCTCCTGGCCAGCCCGTCGTCCTCCAGACGGTACAGAATCGGGTAGAGTGTCCCTTCCTTTACCGCAAACATTTCGCCGCCCCGTTCCTTCAGCTCCAGCAGCAGCTCATAGCCGTATTTCTCGCCTTCGCTCAGAAGCTTCAGTACCAGGATTTCAAATACGCCTTTCTTCAGCTGCCGCTCGTATTTTACATTCACGCGGTCACTTCCTTCTGCTAAGTATTTAGTATTACTAAATATATATTATTGCAAACTACAGGACCTGTCAACTTAATTTTCCGTTAAAAACACAGATGCTTACATGCCAGCACGACACATCTGTTTCCATGTCTGAATCGGCTGCTAATAGTAACTTAAGACACAAAAGAGTACGGAAAAGCTCCGCCTTTAACCGGTTTCAGCCTTTCCGTACTCTTTTCATCTTTCTATTCTTTTCCTGCTCCTGCTTTTCTGCAGAAAACCTGCTTTAGTAGCCTGCCAAAGTATTGATCATAGATCCTATGGCTGCCAGATAAACAATAACCAGAATGATTCCAATCACAATCTCAACTGCCAGGAAAATCAGATACGCTTTAAAGTAATTGGATTTGCTCTTCTTTTCCTTTTTGCTGAAGGCCCATACAAAAGCCATGATAATATTCGCACAGGGAACCAGCATAATCAGCAGGGAAATTACCCATTCGCCCATGGTCACCGGCTCTTCCAGTTCATCGTTCGGCCGCTGATACTGATACTGGAGCTGCTCCTGCACCGTCGGCTGCTGGTACTGCCCGTCTCCGGTATAATTTTCATTGCTGTTTCCGCTGTTGTACATGTCGTCCATCTTTATGCCCTCCTCATTCAAAACTGTCCTGCTGCCAGGAAATCTCTGTCCCCTAGTGTATCACGTTATGTTCCTGTCTTCAAGCTGTATCACCGGTTTTACAGGAATTTTACCGGAATTTTAACACCAGTTCTGCCAGCGCCTGCCAGAGGGTTTTCCCCTGCCCGGCGATGCCTTCGGGAAAACCGGCAAAAATGCGGTATCCATACAAAACCAGACTGCCGGCCAGCAGAAGGCCAAGGGCCAGAAGCCAGATATTTTTCTCTTTGGAGGACATCTTTTTCCCGATCAGGTATCTCCGGATTCCAAAGGCAGCCGCCAGCAGAATCCAGCCGTAAATCAGCGGCTGAAGCTCCCAGGCCATGGACAGACGCCCTGTCAGGACCAGCGCCAGCGCCCTGGTCATCCCGCATCCCGGGCAGGGAAAATCCGTCAGAATCAGCATGGGACAGAAACGGCCGAAAATCAGATGGGTCACAATTCCATATACGAAAATGGCCGCAATAGCCGGAGCCAGATTTCTCAAATCCTCCAGCAGAAGCGGCAGTCCTTTCCCATGCAAAGAAGACCGCAGGAAACCCTGCGGTCTTTCTTCATTCCTATGCTCTAAATGACTCAAGCCTTGCCCTCGCTGCCAAGTACGTCTTTGATCTTGTGAGCAACTACGTCCTTTACGTTCTGACGAGCAACGGTCAGATACTGTCTCGGATCGAAGTAGTCCGGATGCTCGAACATTACCTGACGGATGCCTGCGGTCAGGCCCAGACGAAGGTCAGAGTCGATGTTGATCTTGCACACTGCAGATCTTGCAGCCTCACGCAGCTGATCTTCCGGAACACCGATAGCGTCCTTCAGAGCTCCGCCGTGCTCGTTGATGATCTTTACATACTCCTGCGGAACAGAAGATGCGCCGTGAAGAACGATCGGGAATCCCGGAATCTTCTTCTCGATCTCATGCAGAATATCGAAACGAAGCTGCGGCTTTGTGCCCGGTTTGAACTTGAATGCGCCATGGCTTGTACCAATTGCGATAGCCAGAGAATCTACACCGGTCTTGGTTACGAACTCTTCTACCTCTTCCGGCTGTGTATAGGAAGAATCCTCTGCAGATACGTTTACATCATCCTCGATACCAGCCAGCTTTCCAAGCTCAGCCTCTACTACTACGCCGTGAGCATGTGCATACTCAACAACCTTCTTTGTAATCTCGATGTTCTCCTGGAACGGATACTTGGAAGCATCGATCATAACGGAGGTAAATCCACCGTCTACACAGGACTTGCAGATCTCGAAGTCTGCGCCGTGATCCAGATGCAGAGCGATCGGGATATCCGGATTCTCGATTACAGCTGCCTCAACCAGCTTCTTCAGATAAGTCGGGTTCGCATACTTTCTTGCGCCTGCGGATACCTGAAGGATAACCGGGGATTTCAGCTCTCCTGCTGCCTCTGTGATAGCCTGTACAATCTCCATGTTGTTCACATTGAAAGCGCCGATTGCATAGCCGCCTTCATATGCTTTTTTGAACATTTCTGTTGTTGTTACTAATGCCATTGGAATCATCCTCACTTTACATGATTATTTTTGGGATCAGGCTTAGTATACTACAAAATCCCCTATTCATCAATGCGTAATTTGAATTTTTTACAAAACCCGGGACTTCCTTCTGGACTTTGACTTTGTTCTATGATACGGTTATATTATAGAAGAAAAGAAGAGAAAATTGTCAGATATGACACAGAATTCAGGGCTGTGTCACAGACAGAAAAGGAGAGAATATGGGCGGATTATTTGGCGTCGCCTCCAAGGGCGACTGTTTATTTGACCTGTTTTTCGGAACAGATTACCACTCCCATCTGGGAACCCGGAGAGCCGGCATGGCTGTCCACGGAGAAAAGGGCTTTGACCGGGCTATCCATAATATTGAGAACAGCCCCTTCCGGACAAAATTTGACAAGGACATGCAGGAAATGAAAGGGAATCTGGGCATCGGCTGTATCTCAGACTACGAGCCTCAGCCTCTGATTGTCCGCTCCCACCACGGTACCTTCGCGATTACGACTGTAGGCCGGATCAACAATGCCGCGGAAATCACCAAGCAAATCTTCGAACGGGGCAATGCCCACTTTCTGGAAATGAGCGGCGGGGACATCAATCCCACCGAGCTGACCGCGGCCATCATCAATCAGAAGCTGAATCTGATCGATGGAATCCGCTACGCTCAGGAAATCATCGACGGATCTTTAAGTTTTCTGATTCTGACTCCTCTGGGCGTCTACGCCGCCAGAGACCGGCTGGGAAGGACTCCCCTTGTCATCGGACGCAAAGAGGATGCTTACTGTGTTTCCTTTGAGGACTTTGCCTACCTGAATCTGGGATACCACACAGAACGCGAGCTCGGCCCCGGAGAAGTGGTAATCATGACTCCGGAAGGCGTGAAGACCCTGATCGCTCCCGGCGATGAAATGAAAATCTGTACCTTTCTCTGGGTATACTACGGCTATCCCTCCAGTACCTATGAGGGCCTCAGCGTGGAAAAGATGCGCTACCGGAGCGGGGAACTGATGGCCGGCCGTGATCATCTGAACGCGGATATGATTGACACAGTGGCCGGCGTGCCTGACTCGGGACTGGCTGCGGCCATCGGATATTCCAATGCCTCAGGCGTTCCGTTTTCCCGCCCCTTTATCAAATATACGCCCACCTGGCCCCGTTCCTTTATGCCCACCATCCAGAGTAAGCGGAACCTTATCGCGAAGATGAAGCTGATTCCGGTTCATGATTTGATAGAAGGAAAACGGCTTCTGCTCATTGATGACTCTATCGTCCGGGGAACCCAGCTGGGCGAGACTACGGAGTTTCTCTATCAGAGCGGCGCAAAGGAGGTCCACATCCGTCCGGCCTGTCCGCCGATCCTGTTTGGCTGCAAATACCTGAATTTTTCCCGTTCCTCTTCGGAAATGGATCTGATCGCAAGACGGGTAATCGAGAAACTGGAGGGCGGACCTGTCACCGATGAGATTCTTCAGGAATACGCGGATCCGGAAACCGGACGCTATGAAGCGATGCTGGAAGAGATCCGCAGACAGCTTAACTTTACCACCCTGCGCTACAACCGGCTGGATGATCTGATCGAAGCCACAGGCCTTCCCCGGGAAAAGCTCTGCACCTATTGCTGGGACGGAAGAGAGTAGAAAACAAGCTGCAGTTTCTTCAGGACATCTTCAGGATCCTTTCGGATTTTGAAGGTGTCCTTTTTTATATCTTATTTATTCTTTTTATTCTTTTTTTATATTCTGCTCCATTTGTCTGGACAATTTTAACAAAAAAAGGTATAATATTAGAATCTATGGAGGTATTTTATGCAGTTAAAGACATCCAGCCTGGAGTTTGAAAAATTCGGATCTGTCTATGAACAGCCTATTATTCCGGACCACTGCGGCA
This sequence comes from uncultured Merdimonas sp., assembly GCA_944375745.1. Taxonomy (GTDB): domain Bacteria; phylum Bacillota; class Clostridia; order Lachnospirales; family Lachnospiraceae; genus Laedolimicola. The sequence continues at coordinate 21,483 of CALWAV010000046.1, read as the reverse complement.
TGATCAGCCGGGACTGGCACCTGATCGCCAGGCGGAGCGTCAGCCAGCTCTACCATTTTGACTGCGAGGTCTGCCTGGAAATGCAGAGCGGTATGGCCGCGCTCCTTGTGGGCGAAGCCCCGGAAGCCGGAAAGCTCCAGGTTTTTGCGGTTCACCGCCTTGTAAAAATCAAGCCTGGAATTTATTTCGGACTTGTAGCTGTCACGTCAAATATTACCTGCAAACTGATTACAACCACAGACTACAACTATTCACTGGAGACCTTAAGCCCGCCCTATCTGTTTGAGCGGATCCTTCCCCGTATCCGAATCAGCGAAATCCTTGGATACTATTATTCCATCCGGAACTCCGGCTACCACTTCAAAGGAGAAAAGCACAATTATTTTGAGCTTACCTATGTGGACCGGGGTACCTTGTATACGGAAGTGGAAGGGAAACGCTATGAGCTGAAGGAGAAGGAGCTTATCATCTACGGCCCCGGACAGTTTCACACCCAGGATATTCCCGAGGGACATTCCTGTTCCTATGTCACGATCATTTTTGATATGGAAACTGTGGTCTACGACACGGAAAGCACCCATTATGAGCTTCTTCTGAACAAGGTCTTCGGCTACGATAAAAAAATCTACACCTTGATTAAAACCTTTGTCGCGGAAAGCACTTCCCAGATTCCATATATGAACAGCCTGATGCTCTGCCTGCTTCAGGAGACCGTCATCCGCCTTCTCCAGTCGGAATTTATCGGAAAGAAGAATGACCGTCCCACCACCGGAGCCAGACAGCATTATCAGGATGAGCTGCTGGAAAAGATTCTGGCGTACATAGACGAGACTATTTACGAGCCGCTGACCATTGCCGAGCTCTGCCAGAAATTTTCCATGTCCCGCTCTTCTCTCCAGATTCTGTTTAAGGAAAACATGGATATTTCGCCCAAGAAATATATCAATGAAATGAAGCTGGAAAAGAGCCGCCAGATGATCTGCGAGAACAAGTACACCATCAGCGAAATTGCCCTGATGCTGGGCTTCAATTCCATTCACTATTTCTCCCGTGCTTTCACGCAGAAATACCATATGGCCCCCAGCGAGTATTCCAAAACCCTTTATAAGGCATAGAGCGGATCTGTACTAAAACTCATAATGTTTGGCTTAAAAAATACAAACTTTTCTATCGGCGCCGGTGATATAATAAAGCTATAAATCATACAGGAGGGACTTTTTATGCTGATTCAAAGCAAAAAGGTATGGATTGCGGATCAGTTCACCGCTGCCGCGATTGAAGTAACTGACGGGAAAATTACCGATATTCTTCCTTACGGAAGCCGGCCCGCGGACGTAGATTACGGGGATCTGCGCATCGTACCGGGCTTTCTGGATATTCACTGCCACGGCGCGTTTGGCTTTGATACCAATGACGCAAATGAAGAGGGCCTTCGCAGCTGGACGAAAAATATTGTGACCGAGGGCGTAACCGGATTTCTGGCTACCACCATCACCCAGAGCGAAGAGGTCCTGACAAAGGCTGTGGCAAACGTGGCCAAAGTTATGGAAGATGGATATGAAGGCGCCGAGATCCTTGGCATCCATTTTGAGGGACCCTATCTGGATATGGTATACAAGGGAGCCCAGCCGGAGCAGTACATCGTAAAACCCACCATTGAGCAGTTCAAGCGTTATCAGGAGGCCGCAAAGGGCCATATCCGCTACATCACCATGGCCACTGAGACGGACGAAGATTTTGCCCTGACCCGTTATCTGACAGAACACGGCGTAGTGGTCAGCATCGGACATTCCGCTGCCACCTATGAGCAGGCAGTCATGGCTTATGCCCACGGCGCTCGCTCCATGACCCACGTATACAACGGCATGACACCCTTCAAGCACCGCGAAAACGGCCTGGTGGGCGCAGCTTACCGCATCCGTACCATGTACGGCGAAATCATCTGCGACGGCAACCATTCCACCCCCGCTGCCCTGAACAATTACTTTATGTCCAAGGGCCCGGATTACTCCATCATGGTATCTGACGCCCTGATGGCAAAGGGATCTCCTGCCGGAACCAAGTATATCTTCGGTGGAAACGAGATCATTATCTATGAGGACGGAAGCGCCCACCTGACCTCCACAGGCGGCCTGGCAGGCTCCACGCTGCGGCTGAACGAAGGCCTGCGGATCCTGGTGGAAGAGGCTATGGTTCCCTTCAATTACGCCATCAATGCCTGCACCATCAACCCTGCCCGCTGTCTGGGCATCGATGACCGCAAGGGCGCCATCGGTGTGGGATATGACGCGGATCTGGTCGTGCTTGAGCCTGATTATAAGGTTCATCAGACCTGGTGCCGCGGACAGGCTCAGCTTTAAAAAGCTTAAAAACAAAAACAGATTCCATAAAAGGCAGAAGGAAGAGGGCGCGTTCCCTCTTCCTCTTTTTTTATCTGTCCGGTATCGCAGTTTACTCGTTCGCGGCAGCTTCCTGTACATGCTCCATAACCTGATCAATGGTATTGCAGTAATCATTCACCTGAAGCCAGTCCATTTTATCCCGATCCAGCTGGAAGCTGTCTCCCATATTCCGGTACAGGCGCACTTCCTTCAGCGTTCCTCCGCTGGCCGTATTGACCATTGGCGCGTATTCGCAGATCACAATCACATCCTTCTCTCCGTCTCCGTTATAATCCTGAAAGCTGATGGCAAGAATGTTCAGGAAGGTCTCACGGGAACGGAAATTTTCCTCCATCACATCCGGAAATTCATAAACGGTCTCCCCGTTTTTCACAAGAGCAAAGCTTACGTCCTGCGTGCTGTAAACGCTTGTATTCGGCGCATAGGAGGTGAAGGTCACCTGTCCCCAGCTTCCGCCCAGATCCACATCAAAGCTCTGATCATCTATTTTCCAGATATCCCTGGAATCCTGGATACTCTCATCGTATACGTTGGAAAGGACCCGGTAGCCGTCCCCGTGTCTTGCCAGCGTCAGACGGCTGGGCGGGCAGACAGAAACACCGCTTTCCCATCCTCCGGGCACACACTCCAGTTCATAGATTCCCTTTTCCGTCTCCTGTCCGCCCACACAGGTAAATGGCGTATAATTGGTGTCTCCATGCTGATGCACCCAGGCATCCGTCTCTTCCAGATAAGTCCAGTCAAAGGGGCCAGTCATTTCATCCAGTGTACAACCCAGCTTTTCCTCCAGGAAACCATTGATCTGTCCGGTGGTCAGGCGGGTCATATCCGTGGAAATCTCCGAAAGCCCCGTCAGCTTCAGATATGCCTGTTTCTCACTGTCCGTAAGAGGCTCCGACTCCATCCCGGCCCCTGTATAGAAAATCTGGTTCAAATCCGCGTTTTTCGGATTGGTGTATTCCGAAAGCAGCAGGCCATAGTTCCCGCTGTTGTCTTCCTGGTCAATCCAGTTCGTGAACGCCTGCAGTTCTCCCCTCTGCAGTTCCCGGGGATAGGATGCGCTTTCCTTCTGCTCCCAGTCCGCTGTGCCCTCTTCTGCCTCCGCATCTTCTTCTCCTGGATTTTCTTCCCCCGGTTCCGCCAGCTGTTCTTCCTCTGTATTCACATCCGGCCCGGGGACTGCCTCTTCCTCGTTTCTTCCGCATCCCGCAAGCATCAGCGCTGCGGCCAGCCCCAAAATTCCAAGTACCCTTATCGATTTCCTTTTCATGCCTGGTTTTCCTCCCTTATGCTCTCATGCGGCGTATGCCTATCCGCCGGGATACCGTCTTTCCCTGCGTTGCTTCCCTTTTTCCATTATATCATAATATTGCAGTCTCCGGATATGGAATACAAATCCTCCAGGCGTTCAAAAACGGAAGCGTAAAAAGAGAGCTGCAGGCAGAAGGCACTCGTCAGCAGGCATGATTTTAGCAGCTGTACGCCCACAGATTTCGTATCTGCCCCATCAGATCCTGAAGATCCCAGGCTTTCTCTGTCCGGATTCTGCTGTTCGGATCATTCAAGCGTATCCGTCCGGAATCATCCACACCCGTAAGCACGAGAAAATGGCCGGATGTGGTAAAGTCTCCCGGTCCTACCACGCAGATCACCGGCATGCCGGATTCCAGGGTGGATAAAATGTGCTGCTCATCAAAAACCACCTCTGATACATTCAGGCCCAGGCTGGAAGCCCCGGAACTCATCAGCTCCCAGGAGGAGCCGGAACCGTCCACATAATACCCCTGCTCTTCTGCCCAGCGGGCCACTTCCAGCGGATTCCACCTGGTATCCCCTGTCAGGCCGCATAAAACCATGGACAGACAGGTGGGGCCGCAGCCCGTTACGGCCAGAAAATCACTGCCGTAGTTCTCATATCCCCAGCGCTTGTCCCACTGAAGAAACAGCGGGATCTCTCCCTTCGTCACCTCACCCGAAATATCAATTTCCTGCAGCCCCTGATAGTCAGGATAATCCAGAACAAAATCCTTTGTCTCCGGATTTTTCTGGACCAGCTCAATGAGACTTTCGGGATATCCCTCTTCGGCAAGCCTTTCCGGACTCAGCTCCATGCGGCTCTGCAGATAACTCCAGCCCATGCGGGCCAGAAAAACCAGAAGTATACAGACTGCCGCTGTGAGAAAAAGCTTTCGGAAAAATCTGCGCCTGGCCCTGCGGCGGCGTTTCTTTTTCTGCTCCTTCTGCCGCCGGATATTCTCTTTCCGCTCACGTTCTCTTTCCTTTCTGTCCATCCCTGCTGTTCCCCCTCTTCATCCTGCAGTATAGTTTCCCATATTGATTACTCTCTGATTTCAGTTATAGCAGAGTCTGGGAAAAGGTTTCTTATTTTTTTCTTAACAAGTCTGTAGGATTTTATTACAATTGACCTTATTCAGTTTCTGTTTTAAAATATTGAGGACAGGCAGTTCTCTGGCTGAGCCTGGGAAAAAGGAGGAAATACCGTGAAATCATCAGAAGAGTTAAGAAACAGACTTCATTCCATAGATCATCGGGGTTATCCGGCTTATAAGGATTTAAAAGGCGATTACGATTTCGGAGACTATGTGCTTTCCATCGATCATGTGCAGGGGGATCCTTTTGCTGCCCCTTCCCGCCTTTCTGTCCATGTGGCTGGGCGGAAAGCAGGGTTCCCCGCTGCATATTATGATACTTACGCAAAACGGATCACGCTGCAGGATCATCTGACGCGCCTGTTCGGCGCGCAGCTGGCAAAAGGCAGCATGCAGGCCAGAGGCTCCGGAAAGAGCGGGCTCCTGGCCGCCTCCCGGTGCGGCCAGGAGGTTCTGGAGCGAACTGCCTGCCGCGTCAGCACAGCTGACGCGGGGCAGGCAGAAGCGGCGGCCGGCGCGGGCCAATGCAGCCAAAGCGCCGGACGAACCGCCGGCGCCAACTCTGTTCCCGGCAGCGTTACTCTGCGGTTTGAAGCTGGCTTTCCGGCCAGAGGCCGGACCATTGACGCCCGGGAGCTGGAAAAGATGCTCTTTGATATTCTGCCCGGCTGCGTCCAGAACAGCCTGTATTACCGCAGAATCAACCAGAAGAACCTGCAGGATGCCATCGAACTCTGTGAAGACCAGCAGTATATCCGCAGCATGCTTCCAAAGCTGAACTTAAGCGCCTTTATTGCTGACGGATCCATTCTGCCCAGGCAAAGCGGCATTTCAGACAAGCCTATGGAAAAGGCGGTTCCTTTCCGCTCTCCTGACTCCATGAAAGTCACTCTGGAGCTGCCCCACCGGGGCAGGGTGGATGGCATGGGCATTCCCAAAGGAATCACTCTTTTTGTAGGCGGCGGTTATCACGGCAAATCCACAGTGCTTCAGGCTTTGCAGAATGCTGTCTACAACCACATTGGCGGCGACGGAAGAGAGCTTGTCATTGCGGACGCAAGTGCCTGGAAGCTCCGCTCTGAGGACGGGCGCAGCATTTCCGGCGTAGACATTTCCCCTTTTATCCGCCAGCTTCCCGGCCGGAAGGACACCCGCCATTTCTCCACAGAGGACGCCAGCGGCAGCACTTCCCAGGCAGCAAATCTGATGGAGAGCATCGAAAGCGGAAGCACTCTGCTGCTCATTGACGAGGACACCTCAGCCACCAATTTTATGATCCGTGATAAGCTGATGCAGCAGGTGGTGGCCCCGAAAGAGGAACCTATCATTCCCTTTATCGAGCGTGTCCGCAGTCTCTATGAGGATTTCGGCATCTCCTCCATCATTGTGGCCGGAAGCTCCGGCTCCTACTTCCATGTGGCGGATCATATCATTCAGATGAAAGAATACCTGCCGCTGGACATTACCGAAAAGGCAAAGGAAGCCGCGGCGGCATTTCCCGTTTTCTCGGCTCCTCAGGGCAGTTTTCCGGAATACTCAAAGAAACGCTGTCCCCGTCCCAATGGGGCTCTGAAAAAGGATGACCGCCTGAAGCTGAAGGCCCTGGGCACCAGTGAGCTTTCCCTGAACCATGATACCGTGGAGCTTCGCTATCTGGAGCAGCTCCGGGACAGCGAACAGACCATGGCTCTGGCCTATCTCCTGAAATATCTGGAGCTTTCTCTCATGGATGGCCGGCGCAGCATGACAGAGCTTGCGGATTTTCTGGAAAAGCAGCTGGATGAAAAGGGACTGGAAAGCCTCTTCCCTGCCCGGGATGTGCGGGCCTCTCTGGCAAGACCCCGGCGCCAGGAAATTCTGGCCTGCGTGAACCGGTACCGGAAGCTGGGGCTGTAGCCTTTGCCAGGGCAGGCTGCCGGGCATCATGCCCGGCCTGCTTTCCGGCATCAGCCCCTGCTCTCATATATCCAATCCGCCCACTCCGTATAATATTTTCCCATCAGGTGCGCATCATCTGCCGTGTACTCCTCAGCCAGATTTCCTTCTCCATCATCAAACCGCTCATTGATGTCGATGCAGTCCAGTCCCTCTTTCGAGGCGATATCCCGGATACAGTCATTAAAGGCATCTATATTCGCATTGTTATAAATAGGATCTCCGGCAGATCTTTTCTTTGAGACATGCATATTCGTTTCCAGGATAATCTGTGCCTGGGGCTGAGCCTGCATCAGATACTCCACCAGTTCCTGGTACTTTCCCACAGTCTCATTCTGATCATAGCCCAGCTCATTGATGCCAAGCATCAGATAGATACGGCTGTACTGTTTGTCCGCCAGTATTTCCTCCAGCGTCTTCTCCCCTTCCCCGCCCACAGGAAGCTTCACATCCATGACTTTATAAAGACTCATTCCCGAATCCGCGAATACATCTGCCGTTCCCATATCTGCATACTCAAAAAGGCCCACTGTCCTGGAATCTCCAATGAACAGCGCATTGTCAAAATAATGTTCTCTGGAGACCTCTGACGGCTCCTCTGCTTCCTCCGGATGGGACTCAGCCGGTGTCTCCTCCGAAATATTCTCGGAAGTATTCCCTGAAACATTTTCTGAGGCACCCTCTGAAGCATCCCCTATAGCGTCCTCTGAAGTATTCATCGTCTCCGTGGTATCCGGCGTATCAGATGGCTTTTCCCCGGAAGCTTTATGCGGCCCTAAAGGGGCAGACGCCGTAAAAGTCTTGTCTGCATTTTTTTCCTGCAGGATTGCCTGCCGCGCCGGCGTAAAGACAAAAGCCGCGCACAGGCTGAGACCAAGCATAATTAAATACGGATATTTCATTTTCAGCGCTCCTTCCGCGTTAAAAACTGAAGTACAAAAACGGATTATCCATGCCTTTCCACAGGCAATACACACTGGCCCAGAAAATCACTACCAATACCGCCGCTGTCAGACCAGAATGTTTCCCGCGTCTGCCAAGCTTCTCCGGGAGCGTGCCGATGCAGATCAGCCCCAGGAGCAGGGAAATTCCATAGGCTTTCCCATATTTCAGGTAATCGCCGGCGAATACCGCTGCGGAGGAGCTTCCCAGAAACGGAAACAGACGCGTCAGATAGATCCAAAGCATAGGCAGCTCTTTCACCGCGAATATCAGCCAGCTTATCAGAATCCAGAATGCCATGTACAGATGTCCCAGAATACGGTACCGTTCCAGGATACGGATAAAGCCCTGTTTTTCAATGACAATCAGCACAAAAAGCAAGCCTCCCCACAGCAGGAAATTCCAGCTCCCGCCATGCCAGATCCCCGTCAGAAGCCATACCACAAACAAATTGCGTATTGTCTTTCCCTTTCCCTCCCGGCTGCCTCCCAGGGGGATATATACATAATCCCGGAACCAGGCGCCAAGAGTTATATGCCACCTTCTCCAGAACTCTGTCATGGATACAGACAAATAGGGCTGACGGAAATTGTCCGGAAAATGGAATCCCAGCATTCTTCCAATGCCGGATGCCATCAGGGAATATCCGTAAAAATCGTAATAAATCTGAAGGGCGTATGCTGCCAGGCCCAGCCATGCCATGGGCGTGGAAATACTTTCAAAGCCGATGGTCCGGGTCTGATTCCACAGATTTCCCGCCTGGTTGGCAATCAATACTTTCATTCCCAAACCTGCCGTAAAGATACGCAGTCCTTCCTCGAACCCGGCCAGGGAATGATGTCTGCCCTTCAGCTCCCCGGAAACTGCCTGATACCGAATCAGCGGCCCGGACAGCAGCTGGGGAAACATGCACACATACATCATCATGCGGAACGGAGACTGCTCCGCGCAGATCGTTCCGCGGTATACGTCAATCATATAAGAGCACACCTGAAAGGTATAAAAGCTGATGCCCAGGGGCATCACCGGCTGCAGGTATTTAAAAAATGCCAGCAGGCTCAGGCTGTACCCCAGCCCTGCCAGGAGGCAGAGCCTTCTTCCCCGTGCGCCGGCGCTTCTGTCTATCCCCAGCCCTGTCAGATACGCCGCCGCGCCGGAAAGGAGCAGCAGCGCTGTGTACAATGGATGCCCCAGCGTTCCATATGCATAAAAGCACAGGCTTCCTCCCAGCAAAACCCAGTTTCTAAAGCGGTTCGGAACTAAAAAGTAGACCGCCAGGAATAACGGAAGAAAGCGGAATATAAAATTCATACTGCTGAAAACCATAGCTTGTCCCTCATCCTAAAATATACTGCTTTACAAAACAGCTTCTGCCAGCGAAAACCATTCTTCACAGGTAAGATTCAGATCATAGCCGGAAAGGCTGTAAAAATTATTTCCATCGCTCCAAATGACATTTTCCTCCTCAAAAGGACCATCTCCTCCATAGTTCAGCTGTGTAACCTGATAATACAGGGTAACCGTTTCTCCCGCGCCTGTGGCACAGGAAGCCGTCTCTACAGCTGCAGCCGCAGCATGATCAAGCGCCGCCTGGCTCGCCGCCTCCTGCATGGGACTTACCTGATAAATTACAGCCTGGCTGTCATTCAGGTATCCCACATACACGCTTTGATATGTCCCTGCCACTTCTCCATTCTCATCGTAATCCGTATCATTATTGATATTTAAGTCATGAAATGTAAAGCCAAGGCCCAGCGACTCCGGACAGTTAAACAAAAGTCCTGTCTCCTCCTGCGCCTGCGCAACGGCGCTATAGCCGTGCAGCAGAGCGGCCGGAGCAACGCTTGAGTCAGTCCGCACCGCCCGGAGCGCGGCATAACAGGTGCCGCCAAGGCAGAGCACAAGCACGGCAGCTACTGCAAACATCATCTTTTTCGATACATGTTTCATGGGAATTTCTTTCCTCTGGTCACTTTCGGACAGATGAACAAGACGTTCCCTGGTCTCCTGCGGTAATACGATTTCATCAAAGGTCTCATGATACAGCTTCTGAATTATATCCTCCATATCCGTCCTCCTTAAGCATTAATTTGAGTTTTTCTCTGGCCCGCATCAGCTGAGTCTGAATCGTGGACTCTTTCATCTGAAGAATCCCGGAAATCTCTTTTACTGAATATCCTTCATAGTAATACAGATGAATTACGATACGGTACTTCTGCGGCAGGCAGCGTACCGCGTCATATAACTCTGAATGCTCTTTTATGTAAAACCGCGGCTCTGAATCATGATCATCAAAATATTTTACTTTCTTTTTCCAGAATGATCGAAAGCTGTTCCGGCACTCATTGACAGCGACCGTAATCAGCCATTTTTTCACATGAAGATCATCCGTGAAGCTGGTTTTTGTCCCCAGCAGTTTTAAGAAAGTGTCCTGCATAATGTCTTCCGCATCACTGAAATTCTTGCAGCTGCTTAATACCACCCGGTAGATATCATCTGCGTACAGAGTAAAATAGCGGGTGTATTCCTGTGATGTCATACATCGATGCATCTCCCTTCTGTCAAATCACTGTGATTTTTCCTTCATCATAATAACAATTTTACACCAGATAATATCCCATATAAATAAAAATATTTTCCTGTTCCGCTACAGCCTTCCCATATGTTCCGCCAGGCAGAAAAAATTCCCAAAAAACGCAGAAAAAAGCGGACGCATCCGCCTTTCTTAAAGGGTGACGCTCCGCTTCTTTTCTTTTACATGTGCTGATGCAGATACTTCTCCTTCGTGGCCATTCCTCCCCGTATGTGCCGCTCCGATTTATTGATATCCAGCACAACCCGGGCCTGTCTGGCAAGAGCAGGATTGATATGCAGGAGACGTTCTGCCACATCTTTATGTACCGTACTTTTGCTGATTCCAAATTTTTTCGCAGTCTGGCGCACAGTCGCATTATTGTCAATGATATAATTGGCAATGCTGATGGCGCGCTCTTCAATATAATCCTTCAAGGTCTGCCCCCATAAGAACGTTTTTTACATCTTATGCGGGAGACAAAAGGCGTATTCATAGGAAAGAGCCTGCGGTATGGCAGCCGGGCAGAATCACATCAATGGATCCGTGGCCGCTTGTGGTGGGTTCCGCAATGCCTTTCAGCCTTTCGCGGATCAGTTCAAAATAATATTGGGTCTTTTCCTCAGGGACGCCTACCGTAAATTTTAAAATCTGATCCTTTACTTTTCTGAAATCATCTGTCCATTTCAGGCGGTGAAAACGCTCTGTATCATATGTATAATCAGAACGCACAAACGTACCATCTATATCTATGGCTGCCAGTCTGATGTTATGATCCATTGTTACTCCTCATTTCCGCTCCGAATTCCAAAAGAGACAGGCAGTCCTGAAGACTGTCTGCCTCTTATATTCCAAAAACTCTCTTTCTATATCTTATATCTCAAGCTTTTCCGGCTCAGCTCTCACTTAAACCAGAAGCGCTCCCACACAGTATACCACAAAGGCCGCAATCCAGGCAACCACGCACTGGGTCACCACTACGCCTGCGGCCCATTTGCCGCCCAGCTCCCGCTTGATAGACGCAATGGCTGCCACACAGGGTGTGTAAAGGAGGCAGAAGGTCAGAAGGCTGGCTGCCGCCAGAGGCGTGATCTGTGCTACCAGCGCCTGGGTGCTGCCAAAAAGCACAGACAGGGTCGCCACTACGCTCTCCTTCGCCATAAAGCCGCTGATCAAAGCAGTGGAAATTCTCCAGTCTCCAAAGCCCATGGGAGCGAAAATCGGGGCAATTACGCCTGCCACCATAGCCAGAATACTGTCCTTGGAATCTGCCACAACTCCCAGATGAAGGTTGAAAGTCTGCAGGAACCAGATGACAATCGTAGCCACAAAGATAATCGTAAATGCTCTCTGCAGGAAGTCCTTTGCCTTGTCCCAGAGCAGATGGCCTACATTTTTAGCTCCAGGCAGCCGGTAATTGGGAAGCTCCATTACGAAAGGCACCGCTTCTCCTTTAAACAAACTGTGTCTGAGCAGAAAGGCCATCAGGATCGCCATCACAATTCCTCCGAAGTACAGCAGAATCATGACAAGAGCCGCCTGATTCGGGAAAAATGCCGCCGTAAAAAATCCATAGATAGGCACTTTCGCGGAACAGCTCATAAAAGGCGTAAGCAGGATCGTCATTTTACGGTCGCGCTCGGAGGGAAGGGTACGGCTGGCCATCACGCCGGGAACCGTACAGCCAAAGCCCACCAGCATGGGCACAATGCTGCGGCCGGACAAGCCGATTTTACGCAGCAGCTTGTCCATCACAAAGGCCACACGGGCCATATAGCCGCTGTCTTCCAGCAGTGACAGGAAGAAGAACAGCGTCACAATGACCGGCAGGAAGCTCAATACGCTTCCCACGCCGCCGAAAATGGCATCGATCACAAGAGACCGGATCACTTCGCTGGCATTTCCCGCCATCAGCATCTGCTCTACCAGGCCTGATAAAGCTGTGATGCCCTTGTCCAGAAGATCGGACAGGAAGGAGCCTATGACTCCGAAGGTCAAATAGAACACCAGGCCCATAATAATGATAAAGCAGGGGATGGCCGTATATTTTCCTGTGAGGATGCGGTCCATCTTGACGCTCCGGATGTGCTCCTTACTGTCGTGAGGCTTGATGACGGTCTCATCACAGACCTTCTCAATAAAATCAAAACGCATGTGGGCGATGGCAGCAGCCCGGTCGAGTCCCCGCTCTTTTTCCATCTGCACAATGATATGCTCCAGCATCTCTTTTTCATTTTCATCCAGCTTCAGCTGTTCCAAAATCAGGCTGTCGCCCTCAGCAAGCTTGGCTGCCGCGAAACGGACCGGAATCTGCGCCTGCTCTGCATGATCCTCAATCAAATGCATGATGGCGTGCAGGCAGCGGTGCACGGCTCCGCCGTCATCATTCGCGTCACAGTAATCCATCTCCTCCGGACGCTCCTGATATTTCGCCACATGGAGGGCATGGGAAACCAGCTCATCGATTCCCTCATTTTTCGCCGCGGAAATGGGAACTACCGGAATGCCAAGCATCTCCTCCATCCGGTTGATATTGATGGAGCCTCCGTTTTCCCGGACCTCATCCATCATATTCAGAGCCAGAACCATGGGAATATTCACCTCCATCAGCTGCATGGTCATGTACAGATTTCTTTCAATATTGGTAGCATCCACGATATTGATGATTCCCTTGGGATGCTCATTCAGCACAAAATTTCTCGTGACAATCTCTTCGCTGGAATAGGGAGACATGGAATAAATGCCCGGCAGATCTGTCACAAGAGTATTCTTCTTTCCCCGGATTTCCCCGTCTTTGCGGTCCACGGTCACTCCCGGGAAATTACCCACATGCTGGCTGGAACCGGTCAGCTGATTGAACAGGGTCGTCTTTCCGCAGTTCTGGTTGCCCGCCAGAGCAAAGGTCAGGAGCGTACTCTCCGGAAGGGGATTCTCCGTAGCTTTCATATGGAATTTTCCGCCCTCGCCGAGGCCCGGATGGGGAACCGGCTGCCTGGGCGCCTTCTTTTTTACCGCTTCCGCGTCTCGGACGTTTTCAATCTCGATCTTTTCCGCGTCCGCCAGCCGCAGAGTCAGCTCATAGCTGTGAATGCGGAGTTCCACCGGGTCGCCCATGGGCGCGTATTTCACCATGGTCACATCGCCTGTGGGAATCAATCCCATGTCCAGGAAGTGCTGCCGCAGCTCTCCTTCTCCGCCTACGGATACAATCGTCGCTGTCTTACCGATTGGTAAATCTTTTAATGTCATATGTATTCCCTCTTTTTATGAAGCAGTCGTAATTTCGACTTATATTGATAATCTTTATCATTTTCCTCATTAAAAGTATGCCAAATACAGCGATTTGTCAAGTACCAGAATCCTGAAGCGCAGAAGATGCCAGAATTCTGAAGCGCAAAAGGGCCGAAAAAAAGGCCGGACAAAGTCCGGCCCGCAGGCTGCATAGCCCAAAGCCAGGATATTGATAACCTCCAGATTGTCCGGAAGAGAAAACTCTTCCCAGAGCACATCCGGTTTGAAGCTGCAGATCCGCAAAGAACCCAGGCCTTATCTCTGTCCCCGCACACCAGAACTGCCGTGGAAGCTCCGTGAAGATTGGCGGCTTTTCCGATTTTCTCAATTCTTAAATGTTCTTATATCTTTTTCAAAAGCTCCGGCAGCTCAGAAAGCTTTCGGATCTCCATATCCGGCTCAACCGTTCTCTCAGATGCGGCTCCGCCTTCCTCCCGTCCTTCCGGATGAAACCAGATGGTGCGGATTCCGGCATTCCTGCCTCCCTGAATATCAGAGGTCAGGCTGTCGCCCACAATCACGGTTCTCTCTTTGGAAAAATCGGGAATCCGGACAAAGCAGTACTCAAAATACCGGATGTCCGGCTTGTTAAAGCCTATCTCCTCGGAAATAAAAATGTCTTCAAAATACTTTGCCAGGTCCGCGCTTTTGATTCTGCCCTTCTGGACTGCGGCTGTGCCGTTTGTGACCAGGTACAGGCGGTATTTCCCGTACAAATTCTCCAGCAGTTTCTCCGCCCCATCCATGAAATAGTGTCCGATTCCCAGTAAGGACTCATATGCGGCCGCAGCCTGCTCCGGCTGTGCCTTCACGCCCAGCTCCTCAAAAAGCAGGCGGAACCTGGAAAGCTTCACCTCTTTCCGGGTAATCTCTCCCTTTTCCAGCAGCTTCCACCGGGAAAGGTTAATCTCACTGTAGCGGGCACAGGTCTTTTCTGTGGGCGGAATTCCCATCTGTTCCAGGGTTTTGGATAATGCCGCCTGCTCTGCTTTGCTGAAATCCAGGATTGTGTTGTCCAGATCAAACAAAACCGTATCTGTCATCGCTTTTCCATCTCCGTTTCCGTCAGTTCCATCTCAGCCAGGCTCCACTGCTCACCCATGCACGGAAAAATCTCCGGCTCTTTTCCGGCCGTTCTGTGAAAACCGCAGGCCTCATAGCAGCGGATCGCTGCCGGATTTTCCTCGAAGACCAGAATCGTCACTCTCTGGGCTTTTGCATACTCAAAAGCATACCGTGCAGCCATGGATACCAGCGCCCTGCCATATCCTTTCCCGCGCCGGCTGCCGTCTACCACGATCAGCCCCAGACGGATTTCTTTCTTTTCCCTGTCCAGAAACCTCATCATCACATGGCCTGCAGGACCATTTTCATCAAAGGCTGTCATGGCCCAAAGATTTTCTCCGGCATTTCTGTCATAATAGGCATTCAGTTCCTCCGGCTTCAGCGGAAAATGCTCCAGCTTTCCGGCGCTCCACAGCTGAAAGGTCCGCTCATCGGAAAGCCAGCCGCAGACCGCCGGCGCGTCCGTTTTTGTATAAGGCCTTAATCTCAGCACTGCTTTTCCTCCTTTGTACGTCTGTACCTTTCTCAGATCACCCGGTCCGGCTCCGGAAGCTCCGGAATCTGAAGCTCCCGAAGCCGGACCCTGGGTTCTATACCTCCACTGCCTGCTCTGTCACAAACTCAACAACCTTGTCATAAATCAGGCTGTTTTCAATCGTGCTGCGGCCATACTGCTCCTCAAAGGCTTCCGCAGACTCTGCGCCGTAATCATCCGCCAGAGTCTGAAGGCCGGTCTGATACTCATCTTCTGTAACCGTGATATTTTCCGCTTTGGCGATTGCGTCCACTGCAAGGGTGCATTTCAGCTGAAATTCTGCCCATGCTTCCACTTCATTGTCAAAATCCTCACGGCTCATCTGCATAGCTCCCAGCAGGAAATCGTCCAGCTCCATGCCGTAATAAGAAGCATAGGTCTCATACTCCTGAGTACGGCTGTCCCGCAGACTCTGCAGCTCTTCCTCGGAGCATTCAAACTCAGAATCCGCAACCACTGCCTGCATGGCCTCATATTGTCTCTGGGAAGCAGCGTCCTGTTCCTTCTGCTGCTGAAGAGAAGTCCGCAGATCCTCCTCGTAAGCCGCCGCAGTATCAAAGCCTGTGTACTCCTTTGCGAACTCATCATTCCACTCGGGCGTCACATGCTCCACAATAGCGTTGACAGTCACCTCAAAAACCACATCCTGGCCCGCAAGATCCGGGTTGGGTGTATAGGGATCCGGGAATGTCAGCGGCAGATCAAAGGTAGTTCCCACTTCTTTGCCAATCAGCCCATCCTCAAAGCCGTCAATAAAAGAACCGGAACCAATCTCCAGGTCAAAGCCTTCTCCATTGGAGCTTCCTCCGTCAAAAGGCTCGCCGTCCAGTTTTCCCACAAAATCAATGTTTACAATATCGCCGTCCTCCACAACAGTCTTATCCTCTATCGGGACCGAATCCGGATAGGAAGCCAGAAGGTTGTCAATCTGAGCCTGCACTTCCTCGTCTGTGACCTCTGTGCTGACGGCGGCAATCTCCACGCCTTCATATTTTCCAAGTTTCGTAATGCTGCTGTCCGGATACTCGGCAGCGATTCCTGTATCAGTGCTTTCCTCTTCCGCAGTGCCACTGCTGTTTCCGCAGGCAGCTGTAAGAACAAATGCCGCGCTTAAGGCCAGCACCGCAATCCATCTTCTTTTCATTTTCATTTCTCCTCTATTCTTTCCTGTCAGTTTCCCCAGCCTTTCCGGCTGACAAAGACACCTTACCACATTTCCTCTCCAAGGGCAAGTGCACCATTTTCCCTTGCGCTTTACCATAAAAACTGTTATAATGTGTTTTACGTGAAATACCGAGGAGGAAAAGGAAAAGTATGTCGCCATCAACGATTGTATTTATTGTTATTATTGTCATATTAATTGCCGCTCTGGTCGCCCTCTATTTCTTCGGAAAGAAGGCTCAGCGCCGCCAGGCTGTTCAGCAGGAACAAATGGCTGCCATTGCTCAGACGGTCAGCATGCTGATTATTGATAAAAAGAAGCTGAAAATATCACAGTCGGGCCTGCCGTCCCAGGTAATCGAGCAGACACCCCGGTGGCTGCGCTGGAATAAGCTTCCCATTGTAAAAGCAAAGGTTGGTCCCAGAATCATGACCCTTGCCTGCGACGCACAGGTTTTTGAAGTTCTTCCCGTAAAGAAGGAAGTCAAGGTCGTGGTCAGCGGCATCTATATCACCGAAGTGAAGAGCGCCAGAGGCGGTCTGGAAGTACCGGTTAAGAAAAAGGGATTCTTTAAGAGAATTTTCAGTAAGAACAAATAAGCGGATGTAACAGGAGAGCCGCCCACAGATGAACTGTCATCTATGGGCGGCTCTCATTTTTTTATCTTCTGCAGAAAATCATTTTCTTTTACTCGAGTCCGGAAGGTACCGTGCTTAAATCATAATCACGATTGTCCATCACTCCGTGAATATACGGGAATTTCGTAATCACCGCGCGGAGATTTTTGATGCGCTTTCCGAAATCTCCCCACTGGACCAGCACTTCTTTTCCTTCTTCCGCTTTTTCAATATTGATGACCGCCTGGGAAATCATGGTGTGGAAATGGGAACTGTAGGTAGGATCCGCGGAATAGCCAATCACATTGCCCTCACCGTCTGTCACGTAATCCTGATGGCCGCCTGCCTGGACATATTGTCCAGCATAGCTTCATAATCCTCCAGTATTTTTTGAAAACCTTCCAAAGCAATCTCGCCCATCGGAGTCAGCTCAAAGGAATTCCTGGTCCGGTTAATCAGCTGTGTATTCAGTTCTTTTTCCAGCGCTGTCATATGCCGGCTCAATGCGGACTGCGCAATATACAGTTCCTCTGCTGTTCTGGAGTAATTGCGCGAAGCAGCCAGCCGGACAAATTCCCTCATAACGCTAAGCTTCATCTTATCCGCCTTCTGTCAAATAAGGGAAGGCCATCTGCCCTTCCCCTGCAAATCCAGATTTCCCGCCTCTCTGGGCTTGATGTTCATCTCAATCGTACACTCTGACATGTTTTCCTCATTGATTTCCAGCACGTATTCCACCCGGATATCAATGTTTTCCTCTGTCTCTGTCACCTGAAGCTCCTGGCCCGTCAGGCCAATCTCCAGATTTCCGAAAGGTGTCTGATAGATAGTCCTATGCCGTTTTCCTTTCTCCAGTACCATCCGCGTATTCAGAAGTCCTTTTTTGGTGATCTCAAGAGAATTTTCCCCTATCTTTATCACGTTGCTGGTGTGGCCGCTCATGCCCTCCACCACTTCATCATAGAGAATATAGTGTTTTCCGCCCCGGTTATAGTAATCTCCCGCGGTCACCACTTCCACGTTTCCGTCTTCTCCGTTCACCAGATGGAGGCCGGAAATGCTCAGCAGTATTTCTTTTGTCATAGGTATCAGTACTCCTCTATCTGAATCTGGCGCGCCGTGGTAATGTCTACCGGCAGAATGGAATCTGCAAAAGCCCGGAAACGCTCTGCCTCGTCGCTTACAAAGAACTCATAGGGATTTTCCCCTGTCTTGTTGTGGCCCTGATTCTCGATCTGCTCCCGCTTCAGAAGCTCCCGAAGCTCTATGGCCGTCTCATAGGCCGGATTGACCAGGACCACATCCTCGCCCATGATTTTCCGGACTGTGGAACGGAGCAGAGGATAATGAGTGCATCCCAGAATCAGGGTATCCACCTTACGCTCTATCATCTCTTCCAGATAACGTCTTGCCACAATCTCCGTAACCGGATCCTTGCGCCACCCTTCTTCCACCAGAGGAACAAAGAGCGGACAGGCTTTTTCAAAAACCCGGGCATCCGGCCGCAGGCTCTGTATGTATTCCCGGTAAATATGGCTTCCCACGGTTCCCGCGGTTCCAATCACACCGATATTGCCCCCAGGGCTTTCCTTGGCCGCCACCCGGGCGCCCGGCTTCACCACTCCGATGATCGGAATATCTGATTCCTGCTGCAGGGTCTCCAGCGCGTAAGCGCTGGCCGTATTGCAGGCCACCACGATAGCCTTCACATTCCTCGTCCGAAGAAACCGGACGATCTGCCGGGAATACCGGATAATTGTATTGCGGCTTTTACTGCCGTAGGGCAGGCGGGCCGTATCTCCAAAATATACTATCCGCTCCTGCGGAATCTGGCGCATAATTTCCCGCGCTACCGTCAGGCCGCCGATTCCGGAATCAAATACCCCGATGGGGGCCTCTCTCAATTTACTCATCTATTCCTCCCAGTGATCCTATTCACTTTCATTCAAAAATGGCAGATATTTAAAACGTATTTTTACAGGAACAGCCGTCTCCAGCTCTTCCTCTTCGATTCTCTCCATGGCACCCGGAAGACAGTACTCCGGATACAGGCCGCCCCACCAGGCTGCCTGTTCCATGCGCACAGGCTCCGGAAGCTCTGTATATTCCGCGTAAAGGCAGGTCCCGGCAAATCCCAAAACCAACGACAGCAGCAATATGATAAATTCTGATCGTTTCATAGCTTTCCTCCTGTTTCTCGCAGCCTTCAACCAGAAGACCTTTCCAAGAGGATTGCCCGCTTTTCCCGCTTCTATTCAGCTTTACGCCCTTTTATTCGGCGTTCCGGGGTTTCATTTTGCCGTTTTTGTCTGTTTTATTGTTTTCTTCCTTCTCATGCTCACGGATAGCCGCAAGAATCGCGTCCCGCTGATTGTCAATATGACGGCCAATGGCCGCGCTGGCAGATGTCTTGTCACCTTTCCGAATCGCTTCATAAATCTCGTAATGCTCTGTATTCAGGCGCTCGTGGCTGCCGGTATCCTTCAGATACTCCAGACGGTACCGGTACATCTGCTCCCGCAGATTATTCAGAATCGTAATAAGACGCTGGTTGTCCGTGGCGGCATAAATGACATCGTGAAACTTCACATCCACCTCCGCCAGGCTGGTAAAGTCATTTGTGTCCTTCAGTCTCCGGAATTCCTCTCCCGCGCTTTTCAGCTGTTCCAGAAGCTCCGGCGTAATCCTCTCACAGGCCATCTCGCCAGCCATGATTTCCAGGGTCCGGCGCACCTCCAGCACATCCTTCAAATCCTTTTCCGTAATGCTGGCCACGATGGCTCCCCTGCGGGGAATCATCACCACCAGTCCTTCCAGCTCCAGCTTCCGGATCGCCTCCCGGATCGGCGTGCGGCTCACACCCAGACGGTTGGCCAGGTGAATCTCCATAAGCCTCTCTCCCGGTTCCAGCTCTCCGCGCAGAATCGCCTGCCGCAGCGTCTGAAACACCACATCTCTCAGCGGCAGATATTCATTCATTACAGCATTGATGTCCTGGCTCATGGTTTTCCCCTCCTGTTGTTATACGGTGTCGTCAGAAACAGCTGTTTGGCCAGCCTGTTTCTGCGCAGATGCGCCATGGCTCTGCGCGCCTTGTTCTTGTCATCAAAGATACCGAATACCGTCGGTCCGCTTCCGCTCATGAGCGCGGCAAGCGCTCCCTGGCTTTCCATGGCATCCTTGATCTTCTGAATCACAGGATGCGCCGGAATGGTAACTGTCTCCAGCACGTTTCCGTTCTTCAGGCACTCGGCCATTCCCTTCAGATCCTGGCGGCGCAGGGCCTCCAGAATTCCGTCGATATCCGGATGCTGTTCCTCCTTCAGCTCATTGGCATGAAGATTCTCATATACAAATTTTGTGGACACACTGATGCCCGGCTTTGCCACCAGAATACTGCAGGGCGGCATGGGCGGCAGCGGACTTAAAATCTCCCCGATTCCTTCCGCCAGCGCAGTTCCCCGCATCAGACAATAGGGAACGTCCGCTCCTATCTTCACTCCTCTTTTCATCAGTTCTTCCTGTGACAGCCCCAGTCCATACATACGGTTCACTCCGTACAGTACTGCCGCCGCGTCGGAGCTTCCCCCTGCCATGCCCGCGGCTACCGGAATATATTTTTTCAGATCAATGGAAAGACCGCCCTCAAGGCCAAACTCCTGGAAGAGAAGATTTGCGGCCTTATATACCAGATTATTTTCATTGGCCGGCAGATAGTACAGATTTGTCCGTACCCGGATTCCGGTCCGTTCCTGTTTCATCAGCTGTATTCTGTCAAAAATACGCACTGTCTGCATGATCATCCGCACTTCATGATAGCCGTCCTCCCTTTTGCGGAGTACGTCCAGTCCCAGATTGATCTTTGCCAGTGCCTTTAACTGCATCTTATCCATAGTATTGTACTTCCTGTGTTTTTTGTATACATAAGAGTATAACAGAGGCAGATGGAAAATGCAACAGAAGCCCAAAGACGCGGGAGCATTCCAAAAGCATTATTCCACCAGCCGAAAAGCCCGATCTCCGTGATAAAAATATTCGCCGTCCGTCTGATTGACCCGGCCTGTTTCCTGCCGCCCATCCTCCTCAAATTCCAGCACGGTCTCCCCGTCCCAGGAACCGAGAGCAGTACGGGTAAGCACTGCGCTGGTATACTCCCGCACTTCATCTGTATTCATATCCCAGACAGTTGAAGAATCATAAAGATAAAGGTAGTCTCTGTCATAGGTCAGATTGTAGTCTTCATAAAGCGCCGCTGTCTCCCACTCCTGAGGGCGCTGAATGATTTCCTCTGTTTTTTCTTCAAAGGAATAGTATTTCAGCGTCTGCCTGTCTCTGTTCACATAACAGATGCCATCCGGCATAACCGCCAAGGCCATATACCCGGTGAAAATCTCTTCTTCCTGTCCAGTTTCCACATCTCTCAGAAAAAATCTGGCATTTCCCCCTGCATATTCCTGCTGCAGAAGGATCTTTCCATCCAGCATGGCCGCGCACGCCGGGGCGGAAATCACCTCTTTCTTCATACTGTCCAGCTCTGCTTTCAGTTTCTCCTTTTCGCTGTCCTGAAGAGCC
>CALWAV010000045.1 GCA_944375745.1 uncultured Merdimonas sp. | reverse complement strand
TCGATTGTTGCCGGGCTGGCCATGTAAGTTTTCATTGGTTTTCCTCCTGAAAAATGAATTGAAACTTCTATGGAAAAATGCCGTTACCGGGGCTATGGCTTAGACATTTTCACACTACGTCACATTGAATCATTATATTATACTTGCCCGTGTGTGTCAACCTCTTTTTTGAGGAAATCCTGCGGTTTTTCCCGGGTTTTTCCTATCTGTGAAGAGCCGGATGGTCCAGATGCCATTCGGGGTTTAAGGCTTTCTCTGCCAGCACAGCCTCTGGGATTTCTGTGTCTGTCTCCTCCCTGAGAAAACGCAGCTCCCAGGCAGATGCCATGTCCTGTTCCGGATCTTTCTCCCGGACCTCCAGAAGCTTTTTCAGAAACAGGGGGCCGGCGATATGGCAGCGGTATACCTCCATCCACAGACCCAGCCGCTCCTTCCCGTCATCCAGAACCACACAGACCGGACGGGAAAACCAGAGCCCGTCCACCAGGGCCCTGCCCGGTTCTGTATGCTCTTCCTCCAGGGCCAGCGCCAGAATCCGTCCATCCGGACTGGCAAGCGTGGGGAAGAGGAAGGTCTTACCGCCGGCGAAGCAGATGTATTTCCGGCATGCGGGATTTTCCAGCAGCTTCAAAGCCTTTGGGGGCAGTTCCTGAGCCTGTTTTCTTTTTGTCTCACTCATTTTTCACACATCCAATCTTTCCAAATCACTGTCCGGGTGGTTTCCGCAGTGCTTGTAATCATCATTGGTTGAAAGCAGGCCATAGCTCCTTCGAATCTCATGAAATCCCTTTGCCAGCCGGATATAATAGTCCAGCGGCGGCATGGGCTGATATCCCAGGCGGGAAGCACGGTGAGGCCGCCAGATGGTGCTTAAGCAAATCACACCATTCTTTGCGAAGAACTCACAGCCCTCCAGATTGGATTTCAGGGCCTCATCCACCGTCTCAAAGCCTGCGGGCCTGGCCAGCTCCGCCCCGGCCACCACCTGCGTGCAGACCTTTCCCTTTCCGAAGACCTCTACCGCCTCCACGGTCCTGCGGATCCATTCGTCATGGCCGATCCACTGCTCTTTTCCAGGGCAGAGGGTTTGGAACAGCCGTTTATCCCAGACCTCAATATTCGGGCAGTAGCTGGTCAGTCCCGTTTCCTTATAGATATGTTCCAGCACTTTTTTCGGATAAGCAGGCGCCATCAGCTGGCTGGAAAACCGGCCGGAAAAATTCCGTCCCACAGCCTGAAGGACTCGGATATAGCGCTCCACCTCTGTGGAAAAGGGAGGCTCTCCGCCAAAATCCGTTCCGCCGGAAAGATAGATTTCAGAAAACCGGCCGGGCTCTTTTAAGGCCTCCCGGACTGTCTCGTATACATCCCCGCAGTCCACCTCTCCCAGGCTGTGTCCGCCTGTAAAGAACGCGCAGAAATGACACTGTTTTCCGCCCTCCCAGAGACGGCATTTCTGGAAGGCAGTCAGAATCAGTTTCTGGGCTCTGGCCTCAGCCACCGCTTCCATGGGCGTTCCTCTGCTTGTAGTCTTCCCGAAAAATTCAGGCCGGGGTACAAAATCCACCGTGTCAATCAGATCCTCTCCCTCTTTCAGGAGAAATTCTCCGCTGTCCCTGTCCCAGTCCACCACGTAAGGGTCCTGATAGGTTTCCCCATAATTGATGTAGACGAAGGTGGCATCACGCAGCAGAATTCCGCCGGGCATCACCTTATCTGCCGGGCGTCCGCCGAAAGCGATGCCGAAAGGCTCCAGTTTTCCAAAGCAGTAGTCCGGCTCCTGAAGCCGGTCAAGAGCTGCCTCTGTCAGTACTGCCCCGTGCCAGACCATACTCATTTTCAATAAGACAAATGGGGAAAGATCCGGATAATCCCGGCAGGCTTTCTCCCATTCTGCCCGTTTTCCCTGTATCATTTCCTTCCTCCTTTGTCCAAAACCTCCGCCCCGCGGCAGAATCCCGCATCCCGCGAAGCTACAGAAACAGCAGTCCTGCGATAATCAGCCCGTTCAAACCAAACAGAAAACAGAAATCCGCCGGGCGCACACGGGTCCGGAAGGCTGCCGCTCTCGGAGCATTGTCCTGAAATCCCCTGGACTCCATGGCCATGGCCAGGCTTTCCGACCGCTCCATGGCCTGCACCAGCATGGGAAACAGCCGCTTTGTGGAGACAGGCCCCGCCTTTACGCCTCTGGCCTTCAGCGCCGCTCCCACAATTCCGTATTCCTCCCGCACCACCGGGAAAAAGTGATAGGCCGCCAGTATTCCATAGGCAAACTTGGGCGGAAGATGAAACTGCTGCATCAAGCTCATAACCAGCTCAAAGGCATTGGAAGTAAAAGCATACAGCATGCCCAGGCCCCCATAGGCCAGAATTCGCGAGGAAAGCTGCAGGGCCGTGGTCAGATTGCTGGCATAGAGCGTCCTCTGTCCGAACATGGTCACCTCCACGCCCTGGTTTCCGCCGTCCGCCCCGAAATACAGGCCTGCGGTAAACATTCCCAGAGCCGCCAGGAAAAAAGGAAGGAGCCCCAGGAACAACCGCCTGCGGTTCACTCCCGGCGTACAGAAGGTCACAAGCAGACAGCCTGCTGCAATAATCAGATTCAGCCGGATATGAAAGGTAACAGAAAGAAGCAGCGACGCGATGATCAGGGTCAGCAGCTTGTACCCCGGATTTAGGCTTTTCATGACGGCTCACTCCTTTCCTCTTCCTTTTTCTCCCCGGGAATCAGGCTCGAAATATATTCTGACACTTCCCGGGCACTCAGTGGTTTCAGGCTTCCATCCTCCAGCAGCAGAGTCTGATTGGCCCATGCAGCGGCAAGCTCCAGATCATGAGTCGCCATAATTACAGTCAGCCCTTCCGCCAGTCTTTTCTCCAGCAAATCCAAAATAAACTCCGTAGATCGCTCATCCTGGGCATAGGTAGGCTCGTCCAGCAGAAGCACCGGACAGTCTCCAGCCAGCATTGCCAGCAGGGCGAGACGCCTCTGCTGCCCCTGGCTCAGGGCATAGGGAGACGCATCCTTCCATTCCAGCAGACCGAATTCCTCCAGAAGCCTGTCCGCCTCCTGATCTACAGCTGTCTCCTCTGCCTTCTCCCGGGCTGCGCGCAGAGTGACCCGAATCTCCTCCTTTACGGAAGTGCTTACAAACTGAAATCTGGGATTCTGAAAGACCAGTCCCGCTCTGCCGCCGAGAAAAAGCCTTCCTCTGTACTTTCCGATTCCTGCTGCCGCCTGCAGAAGAGAGGTCTTTCCGCTTCCGCAGTTCCCCACAAGAGCCGTAACGCTCCCTTTTCCTGCCTGAAAGGACAGATTGGAAAGAAACGGCTTTCTGTCATGGTAAAGGACCAGATCCCGCGCCTCCACCATGATCTCTGCCTGGGCGGGCACCTTCGGAGGATGTCTTCTGTCCAGCCACTCATTTCCCAGAAAGAGCCCCCGGGAAGCAAATTCCTCCTGTCTTTCCTCAAGCTCCCCACAGGTAATGCTGTTTTCATCCAGATTTCCCGTGTTATCATAAAGAATCACCCGGGACAGGAACGGCCGCCACCAGTCCAGCCGGTGATCCACCACCAGAAGCGTAAGCCCCTGCTCATTCATCTGCCGGAGCAGCTCTGCCAGAGAAGCGCTGGCTGCCGGATCCAGATTTGCAAAGGGCTCATCCAGAATCAGCATCTGAGCCTCCGTAGCCAGAGCCGTGCAGAGGGCAAGTTTCTGCTTCATGCCTCCCGAAAGAATGTGAATCGGGCTGGATGCCTCCTGCTCCAGGCCTGTCATAGCCAGAAGCTCCCCCATTCTTTTCTCCAGATTTCCCTGATAATTGATATTTTCCAGGGCAAACAGAACTTCATGATCCACCCGGTCCATGCAGAACTGGTTGTCCGGATTCTGAAACAGGATAGACAGGGTCCTGGCCCGGCTGGCCGGGCCGTATTCTGACAGGGGCTTCCCATTCAGAAGGATCTCTCCGGAAAGCTCCCCTGCATACTCCGGATAAAGACCTGCCAGGCAGTAAGCCAGCGTGCTTTTCCCGCATCCCGAAGGCCCCATCAGCAAAACGGTCTCTCCTTTTTTCACGGTCAAAGACAGATCCGAAAACACCGGATCTGCCTTTTCTCCATAACGAAAGCCAAGGCCCTGACAGGAGAGCATGATTTCCTGCTTATTCATGGCTGCGTCCCAGCTCATAGCCCTTCAGGAGGCCTGCCTTTGCCAGGCCGTCACCGATCAGCTTGCAGATCAGGCCTGCGAAAATCAGAGAGCTGATAAGACGGATTACAAACAGCAGCGCCAGAAACGGCACGCTGAACTGTCCATAGCCGGAGCGCACAAAACTCCACAGAAAGCTGGTGACGCAGCTTGCAGCCGCCGCCAGATACATCACCCCGCCGTTAAACTTTTTATACCGGTAAGCGGCAAACACAAGCTCGGCGCCCGCGCCCTGAATAATGCCTGCCACGATTACCATGGGGCCGAACCAGTTGCCCAGCAGCACCTCGATCACGGCTGCGATCACCTCAGAGATGATTGCCGCGCCAGGCTTCTGCAGAATATAGCCCGCCAGAGTGGCGGCCATGAACCAGACTCCGAATACAATCTCATTTCCCAGAGGAGAAAGGCCCACAGGAGTCAAGGCTGTGGCAATAAAGGAGGACAGATACACGCCTGCCAGATATACCACGCCAAATACAATGCAGATCATTGCTGCCAGAATAATTTCCTTCAGCTTCCAGCTGTTTGTTTTCTTTTCCATTTTTCCTTACCCCTCATTCGTCGGACTGTTCACAGATAATGTAAAATGCAGAATATAGTGGGGAACTGATTTCTCCATCAGACTGCACACTTCCTCCAGATAATCAAAGACCTTCTGCACGTCTCCCTCAATCCGTGTGGCATAGTGGATCGTCTTGGGATTCAGGCCTTCCGCCTCCGCCATGCGCCATACCTTTGCAATCTCATCAATGTAATCCCCCGTTCCCATGGGATAGAGGGCCAGCTTGCAGAGCACCGGGAAATGCCGGTCCTGAATCTCTGCCTGATTGGGCGCAGGTCCTTCCCGATCCAGAAGGCTGTCTCCGTCCGTGTCTCCCGGGCATCCCTTGGAAAACTGGCCTTCCAGAGCCATATGTACATCCGGCTGCCAGGCATTGATAAACAGGGCCCGGACCGCGTCCGCCACATAAGGCAGCTTTCCCCGGTAAACCGTAGACAAAGCGTCGGACTGGCTCCAGACAGCAGAGGTATCCGTCTTCTCCAGAGCTCCCAGAATCACAGAGACAAAATTGTCCGTCATGGGATACAGGGAAAAACGGCATCCGGAAATATCCAGATTCGTTCCTCTTCCCTCCCAGGGCAGATCATCGCGGCAGCAGCCGCAGTTTGCTGTTTCCATAAAACAACTGCTCCTTTCACTTCAGACAAATATAGTTTTGAACATACCTTTTATCCGGGCTGCCCTGCGTCTGCAGTCATATGCGTCCGCAAAGAAAAATGCCTTCAGGAACAAAAAAAGATGCTTTTCACGAAAAAAAGCATCCTGGCTGCCGCCATCTGTCTCCAGACGGCTTCATCAATTAGAATCGCTTCCCTTCGCTGGTCCTAACCAGAGCAGGTTCAAAGAGTCGGACTTGCCAGTCCTCTCAGCTCAAAAAAGAGTTCCCCTAGAATTCTAAACTATATTCGGTTCTGTTTTTTAACAAATTAACTATAGCGCGCACAAGAGGGGCTGTCAAGTCAAAATATGGTCCGGATCGTCTATCTGCCCTGCCAGCTCCGGATAACGCATCCCAATCAGTGTCAGCCCCTTTGCCGGAGCTGTCGGTCCTGCTGCTTGGCGGTCGCAGGCCTCCAGCATGGTTTTCATATCCTCCGGCGCGTAAGTGCCAAGTCCCACCTGAATCAGGGTGCCTGCCAGAATTCTTACCATATTATAAAGGAAGCCGTTTCCGGTGACGCGGATACAGATCAGCCGGCCCTGTCCGGAGATTTCCTGTTCTGCCGCTTCCAGGCTGTAGATCGTGCGCACTGTGGACTCTGCCTGGGTATGGATGCTGCAGAAGCTCTTAAAATCATGCTCTCCGAGAAAATAAGGACAGGCCGCCTGCATCTGCCCGACATCCAGCTTTCTCCGGAAAAAATAAGAATTCAGCCGCTCTGACGGAAGCTCAAATTCCCGGTTCAGGATCCGGTATTCATAGGTCTTGATACAGGGAGTTTTCCGGGGATGAAAATCCGAAGGCACTTCAAAAGAGCGTTGAATCCGGATATCCTCCGGCAGACGGCTGTTCAGCGCATAAGCGATTTTCTCTGCCGGCATCCGGGCGTCCGTATCAAAAACAGCCACATTGCCCAGAGCATGTACGCCGGAGTCTGTACGGCTCGCGCCAATCACTGTAATTTCTGTGCCGAACAGAGACGACAGCGTCCGGTTCAGAACACTTTCTATGGTCTCCCCGTTCTTCTGCACCTGCCAGCCGCAGTAATTTGTACCATCATAGGCCACCGAAAGCAGAACCCGTTTCGCCGTTCTTCCTTCCTCTTTTTTCACAATTCCGCTCATAACAGTACTCTCACCGCGATAACAGCCGCCAGGAACAGAAGAAGAATCCCGTAGGCACAGTAATCCTTTCCTGTATAAATCAAGGGTTTCATCTTGGTCCTTCCCTCTCCGCCCCGGTAGCAGCGTGCTTCCATAGCCATGGCCAGATCATTGGCCCGGCGGAAAGCCGAGATGAAAAGGGGCACCAACAGAGGCACCAGATTTTTTGCTCTCTGAATCAGATTGCCGTGTTCAAAGTCCGCCCCTCTGGCTATCTGCGCCTTCATAATCTTATCCGTCTCTTCCAGAAGAATCGGAATAAAGCGCAGAGCAATGGACATCATCATGGACACCTCATGAACCGGCACATGAATTTTTTTCAGCGGACTCAAAAGCGTCTCCAGGCCGTCTGTCAAATCATTTGGCGTAGTGGTCAGGGTCATAAGTGAAGAGCCGATAATCAGGTAGACAAGTCGGATCGCCATGAAAATGGCCGTATGAAGTCCCCTGTCCGTAATTCTCAGTTTCCAAATCTGTACCAGCACCCGGTCTCCCGGGGTCAGAAACAGATTGAAGACTAGAGTAATCATCAGAATAATGAAAATCGTCTTCAATCCCCGCACAATAAACCGGAAAGGAACTTTGGAAAGCCGGATGACGGAGACTAGAAAAACCGTAGCCACCAGATAGCCAATCCAGTTGTTGATCAGAAACAGCGCCACCACAAAGGTAATCGTAGCCACCAGCTTCACCCGCGGGTCCAGTTTATGAAGAATGGAATCTGCCGGGTAATACTGTCCCAGCGTAATATCTCTAATCATGTCTTACTTCCTTTTTTGCGAAAGGCTTCCAGAATCGTCTCCTTCGCCTCTTCTATGGTAGTCGCGTCCTCATCCACATCAAAGCCCTTTTCCTTCAGAGTATGCATGATGTAGGTCACCTGAGGAGCGGCCAGTCCTACACGCTCCAGCTCCTTATAATGGCGGAACACCTCTCTGGGCACATCGTCATACATTACTTCTCCCTGATTCATGACAATGATGCGCTCCACATACTTGGCCACATCCTCCATGCTGTGGGAAACCAGAATAACGGTAATTCCCCTTTCCTTATGAAGCAGGCTGATCTGATCGAGGATTTCATCCCGGCCTCTGGGATCCAGGCCTGCCGTAGGCTCATCCAGAATCAGCACCTCCGGCTCCATGGCCAGCACACCCGCAATGGCCACCCGCCGCTTCTGGCCGCCGGACAGCTCAAAAGGCGACTGTTTCTCATATTCCTCGGAAATACCCACCATACGCAGAGCTTCTCTGGCCCGTTTTTTCGCCTCTTCCTGGGAAAGGCCCTGATTTTTCGGTCCAAAGCAGACATCACTCAAAACGTCCACTTCAAAAAGCTGATGCTCCGGATACTGAAATACCAGCCCCACCTTGCCCCTGAGCCTGCGCATATCATAATTCTGGGCATAAATGTCTTCTCCATTGAAGCAGATGCGGCCTGATGTGGCCTTTACCAGCCCGTTCAGATGCTGCACCAGCGTCGATTTTCCGGAGCCCGTGTGGCCGATAAGTCCGATAAACTGGCCATCCCGGATTTCCAGATTGATATTTTTCAGCGCATGAATTTCATATGCTGTACCCGGGCTGTAGGTATAGCAGACATTCTCTAATACAATCGACATAAGGCTTCCACCAGTTCCTCTCTAGTCAGAATTCCGTCAGGCAGATCAAGACCTGCCTTTTTCAGTTCCCACGCAAGCAGTGTGGCCTGAGGCACATCCAGGCGGTAGGATTTCAACGTCTCCACCTGGGAAAAGATTTCTCTGGGCGTTCCCTGCATGACCACTTTCCCGTCATCCATGACGAGGACCTTGTTTGCGTAAATGACTTCTTCCATATAATGCGTGATCAAAATCACTGTAATGTCTTCCACCTGATTCAGCGCCCGGACTGCCCGGATAACTTCTTTCCGCCCATTGGGGTCCAGCATAGCCGTGGGCTCGTCCAGCACGATGCATTTGGGATGCATGGCTACCACGCCTGCAATAGCCACCCGCTGCTTCTGGCCGCCGGACAGCTTATTGGGCGAATGATGGCGGTATTTCAGCATATTGACCGCCTTCAGGCTCTCCTCCACCCGCTCCCAGATCTCTTTGGTGGGCACTCCCATATTCTCCGGGCCGAAGCCCACATCCTCTTCCACAATGGTTCCAATGATCTGGTTGTCCGGGTTCTGAAACACCATGCCGGCGCTCTGGCGCACATCCCAGAGGTTGTTTTCATCGCTGGTGTCCATGCCATTGACCCAGAGAGTTCCCTCGCTGGGTGTCAGCAGCGCGTTGATATGCTTGGCAAGAGTGGACTTTCCGGAACCATTGTGTCCCAGAATCGCCACGAAATCCCCTTTTTCCACCTCAAAGCTTACGCCGTCCACAGCCCGGATCTTTTCCTTCTCCCGGCCTTCCTCATCGTATTTGATATAATTGTATGCCAGCTTGTCAGCTGTGATCATTTCTTTTCTTTCTTCCATAAGCGCTTTGTCACTTCTCTCTTTCTGACTGGCCTGCCGCAGCAGTCTTCCTGCGGTCCCCGCAGATCAGACATTCAGCTTATTTTATCCTATCTTCCGGGGTTTTGCAAGTAGGACACCCTTCTCTTTCCCGGCGAAAGCATAAAAAAACCGGAACCGATGCCGTCTCCGGCCTGCCGATTCCGGTCTGTACAGATTTTCCTGCATGAATTTTTCTCATGGTTCTGTCAGAATCTATCTTTAAGCGGCTCTTCCTCCGCGTCCTTTTCTCTTTGTAAGCTCTTCGTATTCTCTCAGCTTCTGCTGTTCCTCCGGCGTCAGATGGGTCGGCACCTGAATCTGTATGGTCACATACTGATCCCCGTGTACCTTGCTGTCTTTCATAGAGACAATGCCCTTGCCTCTCAGACGGATCTTCTTTCCGGACTGAGTTCCTGCCGGAACCTTGCACACCACATTGCCGTACAGGGTGGGGAAACTGACCTCTCCGCCAAATACCGCTGTGGTAAAGGGAATATCAGCTGTCGTATACACGTCCATGCCTTTGCGCTCATAGCCGGCCTTGGGCGCGATATGCACCTTCAGAAGCAGATCGCCGTTTTCTCCGCCTCCGGCTCCCGGATGGCCCTTGCCCCGCAGACGGACGCTCTTGCCGTCATCAATGCCT
>CALWAV010000044.1 GCA_944375745.1 uncultured Merdimonas sp. | reverse complement strand
TGAGGAAAACTCCCTGGTCTGCATGACAAAGGATGTGCCGCCAAACACGATTCAGCGGGATGACGGCTGGAAAGCCTTCCGCATTCAGGGTGTTCTGGACTTTTCTCTGATTGGGATACTGGCTGAGATCGCAAAGCTCCTGGCAGAACACGGGATTTCGATTTTTGCACTTTCAACCTATAATACAGATTACACGTCCGGGATTTCTACTATTCTCTGACGGACGCCATGGAAGACGCGGAATTCAAGCCCGGCTGGGAAAAGGACATCTATCCTTCCCAGGAATTTCTTCTTCATTCCATCGAAAAAGGCGAACTGTACCTGGGCATGGCTAACGGAAAGGCAGCCGCCTGCATGGTGGTAAACCATGAGTATAACGAAGGCTACCGCCAGATCCGCTGGTCCGTCCAGGTCTCGGATTCCAGACTTCTGGTCATCCACGCCCTCGGCGTCCATCCGGACTTTTCCCGCAGGGGCTTCGCAGGTGAAATGGTCAGATGGGCCATCCGGCTGGCGCATGAGCAGCAGGTTCAAACCATCCGCCTGGATGTGCTCTCCGGAAATCTTCCGGCTGAAAAAGTCTATACCAGGCTGGGATTTCAGTACCGCGGCACCATCCGGATGTACTACGAGGACACCGGGAGGACCGATTACCGGATTTTTGAGCTTCTTCTGCCGCCAGACTTTACTTCTTTATGAAGATTAAGCAGGCAATTTTTATGGCGGCATACATTATTTACATGGCAAGAAAGGACTGCCTGAATATGCAGAGACATAACATTCTGCTGATTGAGGACGACCCCGAAGTCAGCCAGATGCTGAAAACCTATCTGACTTCAGAAAATTTTGATATGGACTGCGCCTTTGACGGCGAGGAAGCCTGCCGCCTGTTCGACAGTTCCTCCTACAGTCTCGTTCTGCTGGATCTGATGATTCCCCGTATCAGCGGCATAGACGTCATGCAGCACATCCGCAGCAAAAGCGTTGTTCCAGTCATCATTCTGTCTGCCCGAGACACGGAAACAGACAAAACGCTGGGACTTGGCCTGAGTGCGGACGACTACATCACCAAGCCCTTTTCCCTGGTGGAGCTTCTGGCCCGGATCCGGGCCAATATCCGGAGGACCATCCTGTACGACTGCCTCTCTCCTGCCTCCTCTGCCGGTCCGGAACTGCTGACAGCCGGAGAGCTGGTCATGAACCTGTCCGATTACTCTCTTACGAAGAACGGCCAGCTGATAGAACTGACCGCAAAGGAATTTGAGATTCTGAAGCTTCTACTCCGGAATCCAAAGAAGGTCTACACTAAGGAACAGCTCTACTCCCTGGTCTGGCAGGACTCCTGGTGCGGAGATGAGAACGCCGTCAACGTCCATATCAGCCGGCTGCGGAGCAAGATTGAAGACAATCCCAGAAGTCCGCGCTATATTCTGACCGTCTGGGGCATCGGTTATAAGCTGGGGGATGGGCTATGAATCAAGACATGCTTATTTTTCTTCTATCTCTTATCATCTTGATGCTTCTGTGTATCGTGCTGTATCAGCGGCACGCCTTCCAAAGAGGTCTCAGAAGAGAACTGCGGGACATACAGAAGAGCCTGAAAACAATCCTCGATCAGGACAGAGAAGAACCGCTTCTCCTCTTTACGGACAGCCGGGAAATGAAAGAGCTGGCTTCCCAGATCAATCGTATTCTGGAAGAACTCCGAAACCAGCGCGCCGACTTCCGGTGTCTGGAGCTCTCCTCCCGGAAAATGCTCTCCAACATCTCCCACGATCTGAAAACGTCTCTCACCGTTCTCTCCGGCTATCTGGAGATTCTACGGCTGAATGCGGAGCAGGGCGGGAGCCTGGACATGGAGATGCTGAAAAAGGCAGAAGAAAAGGCAAGAAGCATCTCGGAGCTTATCATTCAGTTTTTTACTCTCGCCAGACTGGAATCCGGGGATATGGAGCTGCCCCTCTCTCCCATCGATGCCTGTGAAATCTGCCGGGAAACCCTGCTGGATTTCTATGAGCTTCTGCAAAATGGAGGCTTTGAGACAGAAGCGGAAATTCCGGAAAATCCGGTTTTCCGAAGATGAAAACCGGATCGAGAATCAGATTGGTCACTGCTCCCGCCACTGTGGAAACCATAGCAAATCCCGGGCTTCCGTCAGAACGGATGATCGGGTTCATGGCCTGGCCGAACATATAAAACGGAACGCCAAGGGTAATATAGAAAAAGTATTCCTTCGCATAATAGAAGGTTTCCTCGTTGACACGGCCGCCGAACATGGTCAGAATCGGGTCCATGAAAACAAGGTAGATCACAGTAAGAACAATACTGACCAGAATACAGAGCAGGACCGAATTTCCGATACTCTGATGGGCCTTCTCTTTTTCATTCCGCCCGAGGCAGAGGCTCACAAAGGCACAGCAGCCGTCTCCGATCAGCACCGCCAGCGCCAGTGCCACCACGGCTCTTCGGCCGCTGCAGGGGCATTCTCCGCACAAAAAAACGCGCGGCATACAACTGACTGGATTTACGCAAGTTGTATGCCACACGTTCTGTGGATATTATAAAAAATTTTCCTGCTGTTTTCAAAGGCAATTTTGCACAAAATTTAAAGCTGTTTTTTCCTGTTTACAGAAGACGATTCTTCTTCTGCCATATTCTTGTACTTATACCCGTAAAAACATTGCCGCATAACTATCCTATTCTTCTGTTTTCTTATGCCGTCTTACAATGCCAATAATAAGAATGCCTGCTGCTGCCAATACCAAAAGCAGAATCAGCCAGTAAAGGACACTCTGCTGCTCATTATCCTTCTCGCTCAAAGCTTCAAGTTCCTGATCATCAAGAGACAGGTTATCCTCGTCAGATTCAGTTGTCTCCTTCTGCTCCTGGGCCGCATCAGCCTGCTCTTCACCAGTGCCCTCAGAAATCTCCTGCTCTGTCTTGTCTATGGCAGTTTCTTCCTCTGTATCTGTTTTATAAACAGTATCCTCTTTCACTACAACAATGGGAGACGGCTGCTCTGTTGGCGGCAGAGGAGCTGGCACACTGCTGTTTCCTCCATTTGTGCTTCCACCTGAAGTATTGCTGTGGCTGCCTCCTCCCTGTTCCGAATTCGACATTTCCTTCTCAAAGAAAACTGTCAGCCGGACATCTGAGTTCACGTTTTCCACCACATACTTCGTTTCTTTCTGATCTACCGGAACTTCTGAGCCGTTCACAATCAACTTATCAATGAGATAGCCATCTTCCGCATAAATATGGAATTCCACACTTTCACCCTGCAGCACTTTTCCATTTACAGCATCTGATGTAACGCTTCCTCCATCATTGGCATTTACACTTACAGAATAGTATCTCTTTAACGCGTCTCTGAAAGCTGTAATTTCAGCAATCTTGTTTTCCACCATCCTATTGCTGTATATTCCAGAACTTATCAGCGCTTTTCCTTCCTGTATTTTTGCTTTCAGATTTGCCCATGTTTCTTTCTGATAGTTCTCTGAACCTACACTCTTCATCCAGGATTCTGCCTCTGCAATTTGCGTCTCCAATGCTTTTGTACTTACAGAAACCTTGGAATTTTCCAGCTTCTCTATGCCGGCAAGCAGTCTGTCACATGCCTCTGCACACTGAGCCTTTTCATCTTCTGTAAAAATACTGTCTTTATTGTCCAGTATCTGCGCTGCTGTTTTTACAATTATTACTTCTTTCTTCTGAAGCTGTGCTGTCTTTGCTAGCTCTAATTCATCCACAGATATTTCCGGCTCCTCCATGGGTTCTTCCGGATCTTCTGCTGGTGCTTCCGGCTCCTCTGCTGGCGCTTCCGGTTTTTCCGCAGGCTCCTCCGGTTTTTCCGCAGGTATCCCCGGCTCTTCCGCTGGTGTTTCCGACTCTTCCGGTTCTTCTACAGGTGTCCCTGGCTCTTCCTCAGGCTCTTCTGACGCTTCATCTTTCATCATATCCTCTATCTCCTGCAATTTCTCTGCAAGCTGTTGATATTCTGAAATCATTTTCTCCAGTTCAGTCAGGGCCTCTTTCGAATAATAACCGTTGAGTCTGTCTTCTTCCAGTGTTTCATTATCATACACTTTCTCAGGATCCTGTTCACTGGTAAGCTTCTCTGCTTCTGTAATAAGAGTATTTAATCCATCCAGATCTGCTTTTACTTTCAGCCCGTCCATAGCCTCAGTCAGTTTTCCTGCACACTCGTCTACAGTCTCCTGCGGCAGGGTCATATCTTCTGTTTCAAGCACAGCCTCTGCTTCCGCAAGAACTGTCTGAAATTCCTTCCATGTCTCCGCCTCATAAGCTGCTTCCAGTTTTCTGTTTGCCTGGGCAATCACTTTTTCCAATTTTTCTTTATTTGCAACCACATGGATGATACAAGCCGCTTCAAGATCTGCCGAATCTGTACTTCCTTTTAAAGTATAGGTTCCTACCTTATCTGCGTCATACCCTTCTGTATCCCAGTCTACATCAACCAGATCCTGATACTGTCCATTCCACACAACACCTACCGCATCCGGCAGATACGGTTCCCGTCCCTGGGTTCCGCTCACAATCTGAATTTCCGTCTGGAATATCTCTGTCGCTTCTGCTTCCATGTATTTTACAGAAGGATTCATCTTCTCAAAAGTAATCTTAGTTCCATTTATCTCCAGATAGTCGTATACGGCAGTGCCGCCATTGTATCCTATCACACCCACACGCGGAATTTCTGAAAATTCCAGAGTACGATTTTCCCATACCGGCTTCCACGCCTGGCCATCCGCGCTATAATAACCGCTGTAACTATTCCCCTCTTTCTTTAATTTCAAATAGACTGTATCATCCGCCACATCATCAATCACCACATGGTCAGCAGGACTCTCCTGCGCATTTCCTCCCTGTTCTGTGATCATGCTGTATATATTTCCGTTTGAATTATAGCCGGAATGCTTCTTTCTTGTGAGCATTACATAATTATCCAGATCTTCACAGAAAATAATACCTGCTTCCGCATAATTGGCTCCCGGCTGGTAGGCCATCTTCGTCACAAGTTCAAAATTCTCTGCTCCGGCATCTATGGTAATTACGTTCTTTACCGTATTGGTCGTACCGCTCCAGATAGCGCCGCTCTCAGTTACCAGTTCCAGCTTTCCATCTTCTATGACTTGCCAATTCGCTTTGTTCTCATTGATAATGTTCCATGTTCCGTCTGCTTCTTTCTCTTCTGCTGCCACCAGCATCACAGAATCTCTGACTTCCGGATCGTTCTTGGAATATGCTGTCACCTTTGCCCTTCCATTGCCCGCGATACTTAAGAAGCCATCCTGTGTAATCAATGCTGGTGCGCCGGAACAAGTCTCAGCTTCCCACATCAAATCAGCACCTGCGCCTTCCGGCTGAATATCCGCCTGAAGCTGGACTCCGCCCTCTGCCGGTTCCCATTTGATATCAATCGATTCAATGGATGAATAAGTTTCTTCTCCTACCTGAATCAAAATAGAATCCGACAATTCTTTCCCGTAAGCCCTGACAGTCACTGTGATTTCAGCCTCTCCTTGTCCTACAGCTGTAACTGTCCCATCATCTGACACAACTGCCACAGTTTCATCAGAGCTCTCATAAGTCACTGCATCTTCCGGAAGCTGCGCCGGCATACCTGTTTTTCCCAGAACTTTCATCTGGAGCCTCTGCTTCTGCCCTATCTGCAGCTGCTCTGCGCTCTCTTCTGCCATCTGAAAGTTCAATTCCGCAATGGACGCAATAAATCTGTTAGACGAATCTTTTACTCCATCTGTAGCTGTCAGTTTAATCTCTGTGGCAGTCACTGTGTCAAAATTAATATATTGTTCTTCCACAGATGCCGCCCAATTTCCTTCAGCGATTTTTTCAAACTCACTGCTTCCCGGTTTTTTCACATAAAGCTCATACTCTGTAATTCTTCCATTCGCTTCATTTTGTCTTGGAAGATAGGCCACCCGGTTAAACCTTTTTTCTCCATTCAAGTCAACAGTAATGCTATACTGCTCTAAAGGATTATCCCAATCGCTGTGCCAGAACGTGCCTTTATCTCCATCCAGAATGTTATCCCTTGAATACCCGTCACGCTCGTTAACAGCTTCTGTAACCTTCATTCCTGTACGATCCAGGGTTGTAACCTGCGCCTCTTCTTTTTCCAGCTTCAGTGAAGTCAGGCTTCTGTCCCCCACAGAATTATCCGCGCTTACACTGCCTAAGCCCTGGTTATTATCCGCGATTTCATAACCATTACATGCCGTCAGACTGACATTTCCGCCATCTTCAAATATATTTCCTTCCACCACCAGATTTTTCGTACTGATAGCGCGAATCTGACTGTTTCCCTTAAACGTGTTCCCTGTAATTGTAATATTTGAGTGTACGGTTTTCTCCGGATCCAATACATTTGTCTGCGGGTTTGAATAAATAACCGGGCCGCCGCATTCTACAAACGTATTGTTCTTAATGGTCATGTCTGTAATGTAGCCAGACTCGTACCAGCCGCGGCCATCATCCTCCAAAAGGACGCCGCTCATCTGTGTCTTGTAAAACAGATTGTCTTCAATTCTCACATTCCCTCTGGTAGTACAGAGAATTCCTCTGGTAGGAATTGCGTATGCTTCATTTCCCTTTACCAGCACATCCGGCGTCCATGTGGCATTTTCCACAACATCTGCCCCTACCCGGATATCAGAGGGAAGCGCCTCTTCCAGTGTCAGTAAAATATTCGTGTCATCCAGCCTTTCAACCGCTTTTACCCTGTTTTTCCCGTAGGGCAGCATGCTGTTTGAATTAATAAATTCTATTTCATCGCCCTGCTCAAAGACTTCAAATCCCCAGGAACGTGTCTCTCTGAATGTCACTTTAATCTGATTGCTTTCCGGTATCGCATCTGTAATCTGTAAATGAGTTCCATGAATATTAAACACATCGTCATGGGCTCCACGGAATTCACTGTTTGTAATACTGATAAGACCCTTGCAGCCGGAAATCTGAATAAAATCCGCAGAGCTTGCACAGGTTCTTCCCGTCTCCGGACGCGGCGTACAATCCAGTTTATTGAAAGAAAGGTTTTCTGTACGCTGTCCCACAATGCCCAGTCCATGCATGTAATGGAATCCCATATTTTCAAAATGGACATTCTTGCTTTTATGTATAAAGGTACCCACCTGATCTCTGCTTCCCGAGCGAAATTGATAGGTCTGCCCTACCGTAAGACTGGGCCTGGAACCATATTCAAGCCGCAGTACATTGTCACCCTCATCTGTAATAGAATTCCCCCAGCCGAAGTTTGAACGCCATGCAATATCTCTTTCCGGATCATACTGCACACATAGTCCTCCTGTTAATGTCCAGTAATAGCTCCCATCCGGCTTTTTTTCACTGAGCCAGCGCACCTGATTGCCGCTGATTTCGTATAAAGAGCTTTCGTTTACTTTGATCCTGGCATAGGTATCGCCTACTTCGGTCACTGTAAACTCCGACATCGTAGGTCTGGCCCAATCTACATGCAGATTCTGAAATACTACATTTTCACTGTTATCCACCAAAATAGGTGTCATCACTCCATGGGTCATAAGCAGCGCATTATTTCCCTCAACTGTCACATTCTCCATGTCTTTTAGGAACAATGCACTCCAACGCTCTCCATTGGGGTTTTCCTCCTTGGTTGCCGCATTGGAAATATAATAGCCCGTTTCATGGTAAGCCGTTTCCGGAAAAACATGATATACCTTATCCTTTTCAAATTCCAGTATTACCGGCCTGTCCAGCTTTTTTGCCCTCTCAATAGCTTTCTGAATATTAGGGGATGCATCCTCGCCTTCTCCCGGCCACACAATCGGTATGGTCACTGCGCTTTCTGAAGATGTCTCAGCCGCATAAGCCGCTTGTCCCCCGGAAAGTCCCAGAGCAAACGCCAGCGCAAATGCCAGTATTCGTTTCACTGCTTTCTGTTTCATGATTCCCTCCTGCATTATAGTTTTTGCTTGTTTGCCTTTTCATTATAAATAATCCATTTACCCTTTTCATTTTCAAAACTTGCTCATCCATTTTTATATTTTGCTTATTTTCGTCTGTTTTTGTATTTATTTCATATTATTTTTCTTTCTCAATTTTTATTTTTAGTACAAAACGAATGCTTTTTTGTTTCTATTCGGATAAATTTTATTTATTTTAACAAGCATATTTTTCTCTTTATACACATGCTATGTGCATAAATTATTCTATCTATAATGTCAGACAGGTTCTTACACCAGTTGAACGTTTACTGTTTTCCCAAAAACAAATGTACCTTTCCCTCCTTCGCCGCTTCCACTGCTGCAGCAGAGGAATCATCCCCCCTCCGCAGGCATAAAGCGGCACGCCGATGGTTGCCGCCATCAGAAGGCCAAAGCCCTCATTTTCCCCGAAGAGTTTTCCAAAGGCTTCAGCCGGCACATAACGCTGAAATAGTACCAGATATAAATCAGTTCACGTCTTAAAATGTCCATTCGGCCATCCTGCTTTCTCTTTTTTAATCTTAGTTTCTGCTGTCATAACGGAGAGTTTTCTTTCCGTCAGTCAATGGATACCAGCTCATAGGTCCGGCTTCCAAGTCCAATCGCTTCTGCGTGCTCCAGCGTATGAAGGCCGTTCCGCGATTCAATCCGCTCTACCAGGGATGCCCCATCCTCTGCGGCATAGACCAGATCAATACATGCCTGATCCAGAGCAACCGGATCATAGGACGCCAGGATTCCGATATCGTGCATATCCGGTTCTGCCGGACTTCCATCACAGTCACAGTCTACAGAAAGGCGGTTCATGACATTGATATCCAATATTCTGG
This sequence comes from uncultured Merdimonas sp., assembly GCA_944375745.1. Lineage (GTDB taxonomy): Bacteria > Bacillota > Clostridia > Lachnospirales > Lachnospiraceae > Laedolimicola. The sequence continues at coordinate 30,395 of CALWAV010000044.1, read as the reverse complement.
CAGACTGTTTCTTGCGGCCGGTTCCAGACCTTTTCAGTCCTTTGGAAAGATAATGGGCTGCAAAAATGAAGAATCCCATCATAGCCAGATAGTCCAGGTAAAACAAAATAGCCGGTTCACTGAAATCCATGAACACGAACTGCGTTCGGAGAAACATATAAGTCAGCAAATCCCTGCTGACAAACGCAAAAAGTCCATAAACCGCAATTACAGCTCCGGCAGCCAGCATGTGCAGCAGGCGGGCAAAGGACATTCCGCCGCTAATCGGCAGAAACGCGAATACATGACGCGACAGTATGATTCCACTTATCATTTGTCCAATCATATTCAAAAGCAGCAGCAGATCTATTGCAAGCTGAAAGATCCGCGCCGGGGAATACTTTCCTTTCAACAGGGCTCTGTACCACCCGCGGTTCAGAATATGATGCAGAATAAATAACACAAACATCCCGGCTCCTGCCCACTCATGAGCTGCATCTCCCCAGAACTGATATCCCATCAGAAAAAGGAGTACGCCCGTCATTAATATATCAACTGCCATTTTCACGGCTGCCTTCAGCTTCATACTCTCGTCCTCCAGTTTTTGCTCACTGCGCAAGTCCCAGGCCGGAAATCCATTCACTTACATCAGCCTGGGCGCTGTTTACATTATCTCCGTCCACAGTAAAGCCTTCCAGAATCTCTGCCCCCGCCGCGCTTTCCTCAATGCTTGCAAGGCTGTTTCCAAAACCGCCGCCACCGCTGGTGTTAAATGGAACAATCGTTTTTCCAGTACACTCATAGGACTCCAGAAAGCTTAAGACAGCCATAGGCGCATCACTCCACCAGTTCGGATATCCCACAAAAATCACGTCATAGCTGTCCCAGTTCTCCACCTGTCCTGCCAGCTCCGGCCGGGCATTCTCCCGCTGTTCCTGCTGAGCCTGGTCAAGAAGCGCATCATAATCCTCCGTATAAGGCTCCGCCGGTTCACTCTTAAACAAATCTCCGCCGGTTCACTCTGAATCATGCCCGCCAGCTCTTCCGTATTGCCCGACCAGGAAAAGTATGCAATCAGAATATTCTGTCCATTCTCTGCTGTTCCCTCTGATTCTTCCGTTTCTGCAATTTCTGTGTTTTCATTTTCCGTTTCTGTTTCACTATCCTGTGTGCTGTTTCCGCAGGCTGCCATGGAAAATGTCAAAGCTCCAGCCAGGAGCAGACAAAGTAACTTTTTCATAAATCCTCATCCTTTCTTACCACTGCTCATATGTTTGTTTCCATTTTTAATTATAAATACAATATACCGTCAAGTAAAATGCTTATATCTTATTGCTGTTCATAGATAAAATGAATGGATTCTGCATAATAATACAGTCAAAAAGCCCTTCATATCCGCCATTAGCGGACTGAAAGGCTTCTTTCCCGTTATATCTCAATATTTATTTTCTATACACCTTTATTATTCTTTCGTCAGACTTTCCATCAGCAGTGTTCCGGCTGTCACCGCATCTTCCACAGATAGAAAATGCGCCGCGCTTTTATCCAGAAACAGTCTGCCGCTCCCCGGAATATCCTCGTCTGCAAACCAGAGTTTAAAGGTAACCGGATAATAAGGAAAAATGGAAAATACCGCGCACAAATCCGCATTGGAAGGCTTTATTTCCCCGCCAAGCATCTCACATGCCTTTCGGACCTGCGCAGGGTCCCCGTTTCCCAGCCGCTGGCCCAATATTCTCTCACTCTGCCGGTCAAAACCGCCTCCCCGGGCCATTCCGCCAGGCAGATCGCCAAAGGTCATCAGCTCTCCCTCCAGTTCCGCGCCGTCTGCCATATCCAGATAATGCAGGAGCAGAAGGTGATGCCACTCATTCAGCTCCGGTGTGATCTCATATCCGGGATAATGAACTTCTATTTCCTTTCCCAGGCTCTTCAGTGAAAATACATTCTTCTCCCTGTCGTAAGTGATGCCAGTGTTTTCCGCAATCATGCCTGGATCTTTTCCCGCCAGACGCTGCAGGGCAGACTTCCGCATTTCGTCAAAGGCCCGGTTCTGTATTCTGCTGTCTGTCATCATTTGTCATTCCTTTCCCTGTATTCTTTCATCATAGCGGGTCAGAGCCGTATTTGTCTGCCCCTGAACTAAGGAAAGCCATCGTGTTATTTTAATAATAACATCCTTGCAAAAAGAAGTCAACAGCGCTTACAGGACAAACAGAAGCTGACATTGCCGCGATGAAATCTATTACTATTGTCTGGAGCAGGGCCTGATATAGCAGAAATTCCTTTTAAATACCCGTAATGGCATCTTAAAAAGCCGCTGCAAAAGCAGATAATCACTCTGCCTTTGCAGCGGCCATTCTTTCTTTTAACTCTGACAGTACTTCTGTCCGGATCCTAAATTAGATTCCGGCTGCCTTCAGAAGCTCCGGTACCTTGGACTCCCAGCCCAGTGCCATGATATGTACACCCTGGCAGTACGGCTTACATTCTTTGATAATGCGGGCCGCGATCTCTACGCCGGTGATTCCTGCCTTGGTCTTCTCCGGATCCTTTTTCAGCTCCTCGATCATCTCATCGGGAACATGGATACCAGCTACGTTATTGTTCATGAAACGCACCATTCCGGCAGACTTCGGAATAATAATTCCCACCTGAACCGGCTTGCCGAACTGTTTTGCCTTCTCCATGAACTTAATAAATTTCTCCGGCTCAAATACGGCCTGAGTCTGGAAATACTCTGCGCCTGCAGCTACCTTTCTCTCCATCTTCGCAAGCTGCGCGTCAACGGAATCGCTGCAGGGAGAGACAACAGCGCCTTTGGCAAACTTGGGCGGCTCACCAACCAGCTTGTTTCCTCCCAGATCCTCTCCTTCTTCCAGCTTTGTCACTGCATGCAGCAGGGAAACAGAATCCAGATCAAATACCGGCTTTGCCTGGGGATGATCTCCCAGCTTGGTATGATCGCCTGTCAGGCAGAGAATATTCTCAATACCGAACATGGCAGCGCTTAACAGATCAGACTCCAGAGCGATCCGGTTGCGGTCACGGCATGCCAGCTGGAAAATCGGGGTCAGTCCCTCATCCTTCAGAGCCTTGCACATAGCCAGAGAGCCAAGACGCATAACGGAGGACTGATTGTCTGTCACGTTCACTGCGGCCACACCGCTCAGATAAGTCTTTGCCTCTTCCAGAAGCCCTTCCACATGAAATCCTTTTGGCGGTCCTACTTCCGCAGATACAACAAATTCACCACGTTCAAATAACTCCGTAATCTTCATTATACATTGCTCCTAATCATTGATATTTTAAGTTTTCTTTATTTAGAAACCTCTTCATCTGTCGCGAAATTGCGCACCTGAGTCGGGCACTTGAGCAGATCCAGGCGTCCCAGCTGGGCAAGCCGTCTGTAAATACGCTCCCAGCCGCACTCCATCTCATTGTCCACTTCGCACATGCCGTTCTTGGAGCCGCCGCACTGTCCGTTTACCAGACTCTTGGAACAGGCAGTAATGGGGCAGATTCCTCCGGTCAGATTCAGCCAGCACTCGCCGCACTGATCACACTCATACTCCAGGGGAGTAACGCCCTGGAATCCCGGCAGCGGATAGGTATCGCAGGCCGCGTATACCGGTTTGTCTTCCAGATAGCCGGCAATCGTCTGCACGCCTACGCCGCAGGAAAGAACAAGTACCACGTCAGCAGCTTCGATCTCGCCCATATGATCCTTCAGACGCAGCTGCATATTTTCCGGATTGCAGATATAATCTGTCGTGATGCATCCGGTCAGCTTTCCCTCAGCCGCCAGCTCTTTTCCAAGCTCTCTGGCTTCCTTTTCCGGGAAATGAACTTCCTTGCAGCCCTCGCAGTTGATGATGAAAACCTTTTTTCCGTCTGTCAGAGACGCAATAGCTTCTCTGGCTTTTAATTCGGTAATTAACATATTACTTCATCCCCCTTACTGCAGTTTTTCCGGCTTTGATCTTAGCCACCAGCGGAATCTTGGAGGAACAGATATACTCGCAGCTGCGGCACTCGATACAATCCATCACATTCTTGTCCTTCATGCCCTGCCAGTTCTGCTCGTCCGCATATTTGGCAAAATACAGCGGAGAAAGCTCCATGGGACATACATCCATACAGCGGCCGCACTTGATACAGGGCTGCTCTGCCGTATGATCCGTATCCACGGCAATGATTCCGTTGGATCCCTTCATAATCGGCACATTTGTATCGGAAAGGAGGAATCCCATCATCGGTCCGCCCGCTTTGATGGTCACTTCGCTGTCCCCTGTGATGCCGCCGCAATAATCGATCAGATCCTTAGTGTTTGTACCGATCTTCACGATAAAGTTGCCCGGATTTTTCAGTCTCTCACCGGTCACAGTCACCACACGCTCTACTAGAGGCATGCCTGTCTGAATCGCGTCAGCGATGGCCTTGGTGGTGCTGATATTGCTCACAACGCAGCCCACATCTGCAGGCAGTCCGCCGCTGGGCACCTTTCTTCCTGTCACACGCTTGATCAGCATTTTCTCAGCGCCCTGAGGATATTTTGTTCTGGCCGCCACCACTTCGATATTGCTGTATCCGGCGGTCTTTTCTTTCATAAGCTCAATGGCATCCGGCTTGTTGTCCTCAATGACAATCACGCCCTTTTCGGCTCCTACTGCCTTGATAATGGCTTTCAGTCCGAAGATGACATCATCCGCGTACTCCAGAAGCACTCTGTGGTCCGCGGTCAGCAGAGGCTCGCACTCACAGCCGTTCAGCAGAATGGTATCCACCGGCTTGGCGGGCTTCAGCTTCACAGAGGTGGGGAAGCCTGCGCCGCCCATTCCGACGATTCCCGCTTCCTGAATAATGTCCACAATCTCCTCCGGAGTCAGCTCTTCCAGAGGCTTATGAGGTTTCACAGACTCATCAAGGGTATTCTTTCCATCTGAACGGATCACAACAGAAAGACATTCGCCTCTTGTGGCATGAGGACGGTTCTCGATGGCAGTCACCGTTCCGCTGACGCTGGAATGGATATTGCTGCTGATGAAGGCAGCCGCCTCGCCAATCTTCTGTCCTACTTTTACAGTATCTCCCACCTGCACCACAGGGTTTGCCGGAGCTCCCGCATGCATGGACAGAGGGATCACTACCTCTTCCGGATCCGGGAATCTCTTCAGAGCCAGATGCTCTGTAAACTCCTTGCGCTCTGAGGGATGAACACCGCCATAATAGCCTTCCAGCCGGTTCTCGCGGATGGACTTTACATACTCACTGATCAGCTTATGGTTCACCTTAGAATAATCACGCATCTGAACCGGCTGATTCAGAAACTCTTCCAGGCGTCCCTGCTTTTCCAGTCTCTCATAAATCTTTTCCCATGCGCAGTCCTTCGTGCTGTCCACTTCACACTTGCCGTCTTTAGCGCCTCCGCACTGTCCGTTCAGCAGGCTCTTGGAACAGTCCACCACAGGACAGATACCGCCGGTCACATTCAGGTAACACTGAGCGCATGCACCGCATTTACGCTCCGTCAGAGCCATACCATGGTATCCTCTGTAATTCAGTGAATTGCTGGCCGCATATACAGGCTTTCCTGCCAGATCCGCAACAGTCTGGATTCCCAGACCGCAGGAAATCACAAATACATTCTCCGCGCCTTCCGGGATCATGCCTTCCATGACTCTTTCCGTCTGGACCTTGTTGCACAGGAAATCAACCTTTGCGCTGCCGACAACCGTCTTGCCGTTCTCAGCAGCAATCTTCTCAAACTCACCACAATCTGGTTCGTCAATCGTCTCAAATTCTTTGAAGCACTTGTTGCAGGCAATGATGAACAGATTGTCTTTATCGGCCAGTAATGACGCCAGTTCATCTTTTCCTTTCAACCTGTACTTGGTATAATTCTCCAATTGCTCACCTTCCTTATGTATTCCTTAAAAATTTGACTTGCAGATCTTATCCCCATCCCTTTATTTTCCCCCTCTGTACCTCTTAAGAAAATAATAAGCAGTCAATAATTCTCTGCAATCCATATGTAATTAAGCATATCACATCTTGTCCAAATAATCTAGTCTAAAGATGTTTTTCTCAGCGTTTTCCTCCCCCTGTGGGATTCTGTCTTTTTTCCGGGTTTCCTGTGGAAATCTGTTTATTTATCTGAATTCTTCAATATTAATTCAGAATTTATAATATAACTCTAATCTTTTGTAAACATTTTTGTAACATTTCTTGTGTATACTTATCGTAAAGAAAGAGAAAATATTTCTGGAAAGTCAGAGCTTCTGATTTGACAGAAATTTTATAAAAGAGGTGGAGTTATGAAAAAGTTATCGCTGTGCTGCCTTGCCGGGCTGCTTGCCTTGGTTTTATATCTGAATCCTTTCTCTGAAAAGACAGAGATGTCTGCGGAAGCAGCTTCCGCTCCGGGAACGACCGTACCCGCGAAGGAAACCGCAGCTCCTGCAGAAGACACATCAGACTGCAGTCTGACCTATGTAAATCTGAACGAAACAGAAAAATGGATTCTGGACGAGGTGCTTTCCGATCACATATCGGAAGATGTAGTTGAATTGACGGAAAGCGGCATCAGCTATTCTATCGGCGAATGGGTAGACCGTGATACACATACCTACCTCTTTTTCACCAAGAAGCTGCCGGGCGGCACTGTCTATACAGCTGCCGGCTATGCAAAAACTTTGGATGGAAGCTATGTATATTTTGAACTTTCCTCTCCGGAAAGGCTGACCGAACAGCGGGTGGACCTGGAAATCACAAAAACCTTTGGAAACTCCGGCGCTTCTGAAATTCAGGCCTGCTGAAACAGCTTCCCAAAGCCCCTCATTCCAATTCATGTCAAAGAGGAGGTTCCTCTGTAAGCAAGTTCTTACAGAGGAACCTCCTCTTAATATTATGCGTTCTGCTCTGCCTTCCATGCCATTTTACCGCTACAGAATTTCAAAATGCCGGAGAGCCGACAGGATTCCTCCTTCGTCCGCGTCTTCTGTCACATAGTCTGCGCAGGCTTTGACTTTCTCGTCCGCGTTTCCCATGGCTACGCCGATACCCGCGTATTCCAGCATCTCCATATCATTTTCTCCATCCCCGAAGGCAATGACTTCTTCTCTCCCGATGGAAAAATGCGAGAGCATCTTCTCAATTCCTTTTTCCTTTCCCCCGCCTTCCGCAATAATATCTACGCCGTAGGAATTCCAGCGGGTAGTTCTGCAGTGCGGCATGTGTTTCATCAGTTCAGCCACTGTGTCTTCTGCTGCAAAAGCGACAATCAGGTAAACAGGGGCTCCTTCCCAGTTTCCAGTTTCGGGAAGCGCAGAAGAAACATCTCTCTGCGCTTTCCTTACTTGTTCATTGATATAATTGATGTAGATCTTCTCCTTCTCCACAAAGGAAAGAGGAATTCTTCTTTCTTCAAAAACCGGGAAAATCTGCCGTATATCCTTATCACCGATGGGAACCTCCGCCAATACCCGCCGTTCTTTGTCCAGACAAAGCTGCCCGTTTAACAGCACATGTCCGTCAAACCCCAGACCGCTGATGCCCAGTTCGTCCAGTTCCAGAATATGGCGCCCTGTACTGGTAAAAATACGGATGCCTTTCTTCTTCAGGCAGTCCAGCGCATACAGGGTGTCCTCCGGAATTCTTCCGATGCTGTGGGCCATAAGTGTTCCATCGATATCAAAAAAAGCGGCGCGTATCATTGGTTCTCCATTCCCGGCACACCTTCCAGAAGAACGACTTTTTCAGCTGTCTCGCTTTCATCCAGCCAAATAAGGGCCGCTCTGCCCGCTGTCAGATCCTCAAGCGTCACAATGTTTCTCGTGCGGAAGGGAGATATCTCCACATCCTCCGGAATCCTATAGGTTCTTCCATCTGTAGCCTCCAGAGTATAGGAACCATCCTCCTGTACCAGGTCACTGGCCGCTACCGCATACTGAGGCGCCGCGCCGTCTTCCGGAATATTGGCAATCACCACATAGGGAGTGGTATGAGGCGGCAGCGACATGGTCATAACCGGTCCGAGATACGCCTCAAAGCTTCCTTCTCCTATATCCGCAAGCGTCATGGGCAGTCCTGTCTGGGCATCCACCAATACTGTATTTTCCGGATCAATGTTCAGGATGATTTCCCCTGACGTGGACATTTCCGACTGATTGTCTACCGTAATCGTGTCCTCGCCCACTTCGGTGATGGTTCCGTAGATTCTGACCGGAGCGTCGCTGACCGCTTCTTCTGTGCCGCCATCCTGCTCTGTGCCGTCCTCCGCGGCAGAATCTGTATTTTCATCTTCTGTTTCTGTGTTTTCCTGCACAGCTGTATTTTCCTGAGTCTGCTGGTCCTGGGCCGCATTATTTCCGCCGCAGGCCGCTGCCAGCATCAGAACTGTGCCAAGTCCAAATATACAGATAAGCTTTCTTAATTTCATAATGTCCTCCTTTTCGGGCCGGATATCCCGGTGCTGCTTTATTCTATCAAAAACAGCATTCCCCTGTCCAGCGAATCACATTCTTTTTAAGAATATTAAGAAAGTCTTCATCTTTCGGACTTCTCTGCTGTCCATCCTATTCTATATTGTCCTCTTCATCTTCCTTCCTGTTTTTCCGAATCAGCCACATGCAGAGCCCCGCTCCGGCTGCCAGTACAATCACACAGATTACCAGAATCAGGATGGGCAACGGAATACTGCTCTTCTCCTCATCCAGGTCTTTCTCCGGAAGTATCGGAGCTTCCTCCTCAGCCTCCTGCTCTGTGCCGTCAAATGGCTCTTCATCCATGACAATAAGATAATCCGAGGCGTGGGTAAAGGAAAGCTCTGCCTCTCCATCCTCTCCAATTTCTTCACTGTCCAGATACTCCAGTTCTCCGCTCTGTTCCTGATAATAGAACAGGCTGGCGTAAAGGCCTGCATACTTCTCATCCAGCTTGATGGTCAGAACAGCCGTAAACCCAAGTTCTCCGTCATAAGCCAGGCTTATCTGGAGCGCGCTGCGTTCTCCGGCCAGTTCCTGAACCAGATCCGCCGGGATCGCCTGGGCCTCCATATCAACCGTGAAATCTATATCGTTTATCTCTTCCGCAGTAAAACTCTGTCCGTCAATCGTCCAGACAATATCCTCTTCCATATTCAGGACCAGACTGACATCTCTTCCTTTCATCACAGAAAGAACATTTCCCGGGACTGTTGATGCCCCGTTCATATTCAGGATCACAGTATCTCCGTCTTCGGCATTTTCCAGTTCCTCTTTGATGGCAGTCCAGCCGTTTATGCTCTCCCTTCCGTGGATATAAGGCGTTCCTTTCTCCGGCGTCTTTACAGCTGTGCTGCCTTTTGTGCCGCTGTTCTTCGTGCTGTTTTTGCTTCCTGTTCCGGAGGACGGCGTCTGCCCGGTCTGGCTGCCGGATCCGCCGGAACCGCCGGAGGAGCCGGAACTGCCGGAACCGCCGGAATTCTTCGATACTGTTTCATACAAAATCTTTCCTGTAGACAGCCAGGTCATATTTCCCGCATGATCCGTAATTCTCACATATACGTAATTTGTACCGTTCTGTTTGATATCCGGCTTTGCGTTCGGGTTGTAAATCAGCCAGCCGCCAAGCTTTTGAATCTCCTCCCGGCTTTTACACTTCTTATCGCTTATGGTATATTCCACAGTCTTTACTCCGGACTGACCGTCCTCTGCGCTGATTGTTACCTCCTTCTTTTCAGGTATCCGAAGCTCAGAGTCTTCGCCCGGCAGTGTCCGGTTCCATACAACTCCGCTGACAGCAATGCTGCCGCCGGGCGCTGTCCTGTCAACATATACCGTCACGGTCTTCCGGGCGATTCCGCCGCTGGCTGTCTGTTTCAGATAATAGGTAACTGTCCCGCCGTTTTTCCCGGTTTCCGCTGTGCTCCGGGCTGAGCTTCCATACTGTGCCGCAGGGGCAAGACTGATTTCATATCCCTCCGGCGCCGTCAGCACAGCTTCGCTGCACCAGGTGCCTGCGGACAGAGCTTTCCCATTCTGGTCTGAAAGTCCCGCGTCCGGCGCGTTTTTCAGCCAGTCTATGGTCAGTTTCATATCCGCACTGACCGCGCTGTAATTACCTGCCGCTTCCACACCGGCCCGTATCACATAGGTTCCGGGTTCTGACGGAAGCCCCGCCGTAAAGCTTCCGCTGCTGTCAGATTCCTTCCGCCAGGACCAGCTGACAGTTCCCTGGAAGCTTTCATTATTTATCAGGGTTACCTCGGGCACCGCGACCGAAGCCGCTTTTCCGGTGTAAACCACTGCCTGTGTATTCCCGGCCTTCCAGGTAAGCACAGGCTCTGCCGGCGCCACCTTTACAGGCAGAAGGCGCGCTACATATCCCTTTTCAGAATCATAACCCTCAATTCTGGAATAATCGTACCGCTCTGTATCCGCCTGGAATCTTGCCTCATATCCGCTGTTTGCCACTGTAACCGGCACTGAGCTGTCTGCCCAGCTCCACCCCGATGGGAGCGCTATATCCTTAAGGGCCTGGCCATATCGCGCGGCAAGGTTCTCCGGATCCGCCACAGAAGCCCATCGTTTTGTCGTAACCTGTCTGCTAGCAGTTTCTGATTCCATATATGCGTCGGAGCCTGAGTATTTCGCGTTGACCGTATAAACTGTATTCTCTGTCAGTCCGGCAAACACATGATCCTCCTGCCAGTCCTTTAAGACAGTCTGGCCGGAAGCATCCAGCAGACGGTACACCGCTTTACCATATTCCTCTGTGTCCGCCAGCAGTTCCACTGAAACAGTATCTGCGTAAGCGGAAACATTTAAAGCAAGAGCTTCTGCCGGCACCGTTTTCTTTGCAGTAAAACTGCCTGTCTCCACTTCGCTGAGCTTTCCAGAGGCATCTTCCACTGCCGCATAAAGATAATACGCAGTCCCCTCAGAGAGCTCCTGCAAGGAAAAAACCGCTGTGCCTGATACAGCTTCCGAAGCATCGATCTGCATCGTATCACTGTTATCTTTTATCATTTTTGCCGTAATAGTCTCCTGCTCTTCCGGCGTACAGTACAGATAATACCTGAGAATCCCGCTGCCTGTATCAGCTGCTTTGACATTCACTGACGCGGCATGGTTCGTAATGCCGGAAATCTGCATTTCCGTTATAACCGGAGCATTTTTGTCAATTTTGACGCTGTAGTTTTCCGCATCTGTAAGATAGCCTTCCTGTGTTTTATAGTATAAAGAAAGGTTATGCTCTCCTTCCTCAGAAACCAGATAGGAGTCCGCGAAGGTTCCCGTCAGCGAATCTGAAATGGTACATCCTTCAGCAGTAATCCGTACCTCTTCCGCATACCAGGCTCCCGAAAGCTCTTCTCCGTTAAACTGCGGGTTCACAGGCCCGTCATACCAGGCAATCCCAAAGGACTTCTCTGACTTTCCCTTGTAATTTCCTTTTCCCGTTATGGTCACCCGGCCTGTACCCACATCTGTGTTTGAAGCATATTCGACCGTATAGTCCTGGCCAGCTGTCAGCGTCTGGCTGCCATTGGCTATGACGATATCCGGCCTGATTTCTTTACCGGTATAATAATACTTCTTTTCAATACCCTGGATTTTGCAGTCTCCTATGCTTTTCTGTCCCACCGTCACATTCACCTTATAGAACAGGCTCTGTTCTGCACCATCGGCATCTGTATACTTTATCTGAAGGCTGGCAGTATAAGGCTCTTTCTGAATAGGCATGCCAGTTTGAAACTTAACTAAGCAGAGGCCTGCCGCAGCACCAGGATAGAGCTCGAAATTCTGGCCGGCTGTTCCTGTGAGATAAGTCTCGCCAGAAAAATATTCGCTTTCATCTGTCAGATTAAAACTGATATTTTTCATTGTAATTTTCGTCTCCGTATCATTTGTCAGCGTAATCCGGATTACGGCCTCTGACTCGCTGTATCCATAGCCAAGGCTCTTTTCTATCTGTACGGCAGAGTCAGGCTGAGCGGTATCCTCTGGCTGTATGTCAGAACCTGGCTGCACGGCAGACCCCAGTCGTACAGCAGAAGCTGGCTGTGCGGCAGAGTCTGACTGCCCCGGCTCCGCCGCCTTCGCAGGCTCCGCCAGAGCTGCCGCGGAAAGCAGCGCTGCCACAAGCAAAACTGCTGCTGTCATGTGGCAGATAGCAGACATTTTTCTGCATTTTCTGTATCTCTCTCTATTCTTCATATCGGTCCCCCCTTTTCGGAACTATTCTCTGCCCGATGTCTGGAATCAGGCCTTACTGTATGAATTTCTCTCCGAAAACGTAATTATCCACAGACATACATAAGTACATCTGTGGATAACGGATACGCTTTCAATCACCTGTAAAGGGGACGGGAACTGCGCATATTTCTATTCTGATATTTCTATTCTGTTTTCTTCCTTTTGTTCCGCGTCTTCCGTCACCCCTGTACCACGTTCTATTCTATATAATAATTTTAACACAGGGGCTGTGGAATCCGCAACCGGTTATAAAACGGAAAAACTTATTTTTCTCTTAAGTTTCTCTTATTTTTCAAGGGCCGCGTACGCTTCATCGTCTACTGCTTCCAGCCACTCGTTGGCAGTCTCCTCGCCGGGAACCTCGATAGCCAGATGGCTGAACCAGCTGTCCTTCTTCGCACCATGCCAATGCTTTACTTCAGCCGGAATCGTAACTACATCGCCCGGCTTCAGACTCTGGGCCGGCTTGCCCTCTTCCTGGTACCAGCCTTCTCCGTCCACGCAGAGCAGGAGCTGTCCGCCGCCCTTCTTTGCGTGATGAATATGCCAGTTATTACGGCAGCCCGGTTCAAAGGTTACATTAGCCACAAATACGGTCTTAGAACCGTCTGTAAGAGGCTTTAAGTAGCTCTGGCCGATAAAGTATTGTGCAAACGCAGTGTTTGGCTCGCCCATACCGAAGAAGCCGCCATGCTCCTCCGCCGCATTGTCATCCGCATATACCTCTTTTGCCAGACGAAAAGCGCCCCAGGCATTGGGCCAGCCTGCATAGAAGGCAATGTGTGTCAGAAGCTCTGCCATCTCTGTGCGGGTCACTCCATTCTTCTTTGCAGTCGTAAGATGCGCCTGCAGGGAGGAATCAATGATTCCCTTGCTCACAAGCGCCGTCACAGTCAGCATGGAGCGGATCTTCAGTGGAAGGATGTCTTCTCTGGACCATACCTCTCCGAACAGTACGTCATCGTTTAACTCTGCAAATTTAGGAGCGAACTCTCCCAGAACATCTCTGCCTGCTGTCTGTTTTACCATGATATTTTCCTCCTGTCATACCGGCATCCTCTCAGATGCCCTGTCATCGAAATCAAACTATGCTGTCAAAATTTTAAATATTTCAACTGCCGCCCTAGATCCTGGCCCGCAGCTGTGTCTTCATCCGCAGCCTACAGAAGCGCCTCGCAGACCTTCTCCAGATTCTCCCGGATCTTGATGTGCTGAGGACATGCCTCCTCACATTTTCCGCACTTGACACACTGGTCAGCCTGCGCTTTTCCATGTCCGCCTACCAGCCATTCCTCCTGATGCTTTGCAAAGGCTTTGTCTTTGTAAAGGGTCAGCAGATTCATAGCTGTGAAGGAACCGGAGATACCGATATTCTTCGGACAGACTTTCGCGCAGTAATTGCAGGTAGTACAGGGAATCAGCGGAATCTTCTTAAGTTCTTCCTGCGCCTTCGCAATTACAGCCTGCTGCTCTTCGTTCAGTCCCTGGAAGCCCTTCATGTAGGAAAGGTTATCCTTCATCTGATCTACATTGCTCATGCCGGAAAGTACGGTAATGACGCCATCCAGGCTTGCGGCGAACCGGACTGCCCAGGAAGCCACTGAGGAATCGGGCTCAGCTTTTTTGAATACCTCCGCCACAGATTCAGGCGGATTTGCCAACATGCCGCCTTTGATGGGCTCCATGATTACTACGGGCTTGCCATGCTTTCTTGCTACCTCGTAGCAGGCCTTTGACTGTACGGCCGGATTCTCCCAGTCTGCATAGTTAATCTGCAGCTGAACGAACTCCATTTCCGGATGCTTGTTCAGGATTTCTTCCAGTTCTTCCGGCGTGGAATGGAAGGAAAAGCCCACATGCTTAATCAGGCCTTCTTTCTTCTTTTCCTGCACCCAGCTCCACATGTCGAAATCGTCAAAATATTTCGTGCGGCCCTCGCCCAGGTTATGGAGCAGATAGAAATCAAAATATCCTGCTCCTGTCTGCTTCAGGGAGGTGTCAAACTGTGCAATAGCCTCCTCTCTCGTCTTGCAGTTAATCCAAGCGGCGTTCTTGGTGGCCAGCTGGAAGCTCTCTCTCGGATAGCGCTCCACCAGCGCCTGACGGATAGCGTCCTCGCTTCCGGCATAGGCCCATGCTGTATCAAAGTATGTAAAGCCAGCCTCAAGGAACAGATCTACCATCTCTTTTGTCTGTTCCACATCGATCGTGCCGTCCTCCTTCTGAGGAAGTCTCATCAGTCCAAATCCAAGTTTTCCAATCGATTCTCCTAAATATGCCATATTCTTGTGCTCCTCCTTATTCTTTATTCTTAATATTCTTAAATCCATTTTTCAAATTCCGGTCTGGACTGGGCCGCGTTTCCTCCCCGGATAGCCAGTCCAGCCTCTACCTTTGCGCCCGGACATATCCTTCGGATATCTTCCACGCTGCTCCCAAGGCCGCTGCCTTCATGGGTACAGAAAGGTTTTATGATCTTTCCGGAAAAATCAAAGTGCTCCAGAAATGTAAAAACTGCCATGGGCATGGTTCCCCAGTAATTGGGGTAGCCAAGATAAATCGTATCGTAATCATCCAGGCTCTCCGGATAGCTTTTCAATTCCGGCCGGGCATTTCTCTTCTGATCCTCCTGTGCCTGGGCAATACATTCGTTGTAATCCTTTGCATAGGGCTGCAGCGGTTCAATTTGAAACAGATCCGCGCCTGTCAGCTTCTGAAGAATCGACGCCGCCGTCTCCGTATTTCCCTTGTTCAGCACCTTGATCAGACCATTTACATAGTTCTCATCTCTCCGTGAAAAAAATGCAATCAGCTCTGCCATCGTTTTCTCCCGCTTTCTTTCTTTTTCTTCCTGCCTTAATTATAGAGGTTCTTTTCTTGACGGGGAATCTCCAATATGTTATCGTAGTATAAACAAACAGTTGATACATGTCCTGGAGCCGCCGTCAAAAAGACACAGGATGGCGCCCGCAAGAATCAGGAGGTTTTTATGTATAATCATCTGCTTGATACCTTTATCGCTGTAGCTGACTGCGGCAGCTTTACCAAGGCTGCCGGAAAGCTTTTTATTTCTCCCACTGCCGTCATGAAACAGATGAATACTCTGGAGGCCCAGCTGGACCTGAAGCTCATAGAACGCACGCCCTCCGGCATCCGGCTGACAAAAGCCGGCGCCGTCGTCTACCAGGACGCCCGGTTTCTCATCGATTATTCACGGAAATCTCTGGCCAGCGCCCAAGCCGCCCTTCTGGCTGAGGAACACACCTTCTGCGTGGGAACCTCTCTTCTGAATCCGGCCAAGCCCTTTATGGATCTGTGGTACCGGGTCAACCAGGACTTTCCCGACTATAAGCTGCACCTTGTTCCCTTTGAGGACGACCACAACGGCATTCTCTCGGAAATCGAGAAGCTTGGAGACAAATTCGATTTTCTCATCGGTGTCTGCGATTCCAGAGCCTGGCTCTCCCGCTGCAATTTTCTGCCTCTCGGCATGTACCGGAAGATGATTGCCGTGCCCCGGGAGCACCGCCTGGCCGGAAAAAAGCTGCTGAAACTGGAAGATCTGTACGAGGAAACACTGATGATGGTCAAACGGGGGGATTCTGGCCACAATGACTTTATCCGCCATGAGCTGGAGACCCGGCATCCGAAAATCCAGATAGAAGATACTCCCCAGTTCTATGACTTGTCCGTGTTCAACCGCTGCGCCGAAACCGGCAATGCGCTGCTGACCATCGAATGCTGGCAGGACGTGCATCCCGGCCTTGTGACGATTCCTGTGGACTGGGATTATCAGATTCCCTATGGACTGCTCTACAGCCTGAACGCCCCGGAGGATGTGGTCCGGTTCGTAAAGGCGGCGGAAAAACTGATCCAGGCTTCTATATCAGAAGATTTACAACCAGACCCGTCAGGAACGAATAAGCCATAACAAAAACGAGATAGAAAAGGAAGTACCAGATGCCCAGCACGATTTTCAGGGCTCCCAGATTCGTGATTTTCGTGGACGGCCCGGTAATCATAAAAGCGCCGGCGCTTCCCATGCTCATACCATCCAGAAGCCAGGACTGCAGAAGGGGAATCGTACCGCCGCCGCAGGCATAGAGCGGCACGCCTATGGTCGCCGCCATCAGGACGCCAAAGACCTCGTTTCCCCCGAAGAATTCCGTCATCAGATCCTGAGGCACATACCGCTGGAACAGGGCAGACAGGACAATACCCAGCAGAAAATAAGGTCCTGTAATCCGAATGTTGCGGCCGATGTTTTTCAGCAGGCGCAGTACAGGATTAGGATCTGTATCACGGCTCTTCCCCTCTTCAAAGCCTGAAAAATTGAAAAACGGCTTTCCTCTTCCGGCCAGACGGATCAGAAGCCCCGCCGCGATCCCACAGAAGAAGCAGGACACAATCCGTACTGTCAGAGCCACGGTTCCAAGAGCCGTACTGTAGATGATGAGCCGTTTTCTCCGGCTCCGCCGCAGCCGCCCAGCGCCACGGAAATCACTGCCGCGCCCAGTATAATTGTTAGAAAATCTCTTTTTTTCATATTCTGCTGCTCCTCCTGCTCTGTCAGTCTGCCATAACTGCAGAAGCCCGGCACTCTCAAATGGATACCAGGCTTCCTGTTCTCAGCTGCTTGATTTTATTGTAAAGGATGGTTTCACAAAAATACAATGCAAAAATTGCAAGCAGGTATAATTCAGACGCATACACTTTCCAGGAGTACCAGGTTCATCCATCGAAACCCCCGCCGCCGCAGCTCCGCTTTTCGGCAGTCATGAAAGTGTTTTCGAAGCGGTAAACAAAGCGTCGATTGCCAGATTGCCATAACTGTGATACCTTTATGGCGAGGATGTGCCGATATGGACGCACAGAAATTCGGAGCTTTTGTAGCGGACTGCCGCAAAGCAGAAAATATGACGCAGGCTGAACTGGCTGCGAAAATTCAGGTTACTGATAAATCTGTCAGCCGCTGGGAACGAGGAATCGGCTTCCCTGACATTAATACCATCGAACCGCTGGCAGACGCTCTTGGTGTCAGTATTCTGGAGCTGATGAAATCTGAACGGCTGGCTGCAGACCATGTAACCGGCAATGAAGCAGAGACAGCGCTCTCAGATACTCTAGAAGCTGCAAAACTTCAGTGCCGGCTGGAACGCAGAAATACCCTGCGAATTTCCATCACAATACTGGTTCTCGCAGTCTTCCTTTTGCTTTTTGACAATCTGAACTGGCAGGCGGATGCGATACTTTTTACCTGTACCGGAGTACTGCTTCCTTTATTCTGCATTTTCGCTTCTGTCCTTTTGCTTGGAAATGCAGTTTGGCGGAAATTGAGAGGCCAGCCCTACAGACAAACGCTTACAGCAGCTCTGATTCTGCTGTTTCTTCTGCTTCTCTTTTTAAGCCTGTTCTTCTTTATCGGAGCCGCAGGAATCGGTCCGGTACCCGATTAAACAAAAAAACGGTTACAAAAACTGCATTTTAAAAAGCCCTGCCTGCTTGAAATCTTATTTCCCTTTTGCTATAATACGTCTAAATCACATCAACGGGTAAGCACCTACCGTATGCAAGAGGGCTACTCTTGCTCTCGCCGTATATAACGTTTATTCCGCGGCGCTGCGCGGTATCGGCGACAGCAAAGCGCCCTTTTATTCCGTCCTCCTGTCGTCCATCGTAAATGTGGTCCTGGATATTATCTTTGTGGTGTTTTTCCGCTGGAGCGTCGCAGGCGCAGCGATTGCGACGGTTCTTTCGCAGGCGGCCATGACAGTCTATCTCGTCCTATACAGCACCAGGAAATACGATGTCTTAAGATTCTCATTTCATAAGAGAGCCTTTGACAGTGCAGTATTTTTACAGGGCTGCCATTTTGGCCTGCCGCCCATGCTGCAGTCCAGCGTAAGCTCCATTGGCAGTCTGATTCTGCAGAATTTTATGAATGGCTTTGGCACACAGACGGTGGCGGCGGTTACCACAGCCTACCGGGTTGACTCGATTATCATGGTTCCTATCATCAATCTTGGCTCCGGCATCTCTACCCTTACCGCCCGGGACTATGGCGCCGGCCGGCCCAGGCAGGCAAAGAAAAATCTAATTGCCGGCACAGGAATCATGATCATCGTTTCCCTGCTGCTGACTGCCTTCGTGATTTCAGCAGGCGGGCATTTGATTGCCATATTTGGAGCCGGACAAGAGGCAATTGCCATAGGCGACAGCTTCTTTCACAGGATTGCCGCCTTCTATCTGGTTTACGGACTTGCCACGGCCGTCCGCAGCTACCTGGAAGGAATTGGCGACGTCGTTTATTCAAGCTTCGCCGGAATCGTATCTCTCATCAGCCGCATCCTTTTCTCCTATGCTCTGGCTTCCATATTCTTCAATATGGTAATTGCCTATGCGGAAGCATTTTCATGGGTTGTACTGCTGATACTGTATGTCATCCGAATGGTCTGGAAAAACTGGAAAATGAAAAATGAATGAAGAAGCAGTCAGCAGCTGCGCGGGGAAAAATCCGCGCAGCCGCTTTTTGTTCTCCTGTATTTCCAGTATATTCTATCCTCTTTCTGAGGTCTCAAGAGTCCAGTTCTGGCTCTCAGTCTGAAGCTTTACCATATGGGTGTAAAGTCCGTTCCTTTCATACAGCTCTTCCGGCCTGCCCTGCTCGGCTGCACGGCCGTCAGACAGCACGATGATCTTATCCGCGCCGGTCACAGTACGCATCCGGTGGGCAATGATGAGAACTGTCTTGTTCTTTACCAGCCGGGAGATAGCCTCCTGGACGGCCGTCTCATTTTCCACATCCAGAGACGCAGTGGCCTCGTCAAGCAGAATCACCGGCGCGTCCTTTAAAAGAGCGCGGGCAATGGAAATCCGCTGGCGCTCTCCGCCGGACAGGGTGGATCCGTTCTCTCCCACCATGGTCTGATAGCCCTCCGGCAGCTCCCGGACGAACTCGTCGCAGCGGGCCGCCCTGGCCGCCGCATAAACCTCCTCGTCGGTGGCTCCCCGCCGTCCCAGGCGGATGTTTTCCAGAATCGTATCCCTAAACAGCACCACATCCTGAAATACAAAGGAGTAATGCTTCAGAAGAATCTCCGGGTCTACCTTCGAGATGTCGATGCCGCCCAAGGTAATCCTGCCGCCCTGGATATCCCAGAAGCGGGCAGCCAGCTTGCAGGCCGTGGACTTGCCTCCGCCGGAGGGACCCACAAGAGCCGTCACCTCCCCCTGCTTTGCCGTAAAGGATACATCGTCCAGCACCCCTTCATTTTCCCGGTAAGCGAATTTCACATGGTCAAAGGTAATGTCATAATTATCCGGTTCACAGGTATCTGCGCCGGTCTGGACAGGCTGCTCCAGAATGGCCCGCATCCGGTTGATCTGAAGCTTGGCATTGAACGTGGCCGCGATATTCTGCAGGACGAGCCCCAGCGGATCGTAGAGTCTCGCCGCCGCGAACAGGAAGCCCAGAAAATACAGAAAGGAAAGCTCGCCCCGGATCAGAAGCCCGGCTCCTGTGAGCACCGTAGTGGCAAGCCCAATCCGCAAGAATGCCTGGGCCGAGCACACGAAGACACCTGTGGCAAGCTCAGAGCGGATAGCGCAGCGCTCCGCGTATTCCAGTTTTCCGTCCAGTCCCTTTAAATATTCCTCCTGACGGCTGCAGGCCTTGATATCCCGAATCGTCTCCAGGCACTCCTGGATGTTGTCTGCGACCGCCCTCTTTGCCAGAATATTTTTTGTTCCACAGATATCCTGGAGCTTTTTGGAACCGGCTGTCAAAAGCACCGCCACCGGGAGCACCCAGAGCACGGAAAGCGCCATCCTCCAGTTGACGGCGAACATGCAGAGCCCGATCACCAGCGTGGAGAAGATAGACGCAAAAAGCTGCGGAATATAGTGGGAAAACATCTGATCGAGGCTGGAGCAATCCGCAATCATGGTCGCCGTCAGATCGCTCAGATCCCTGTTTCCGAAGAAGCTCAAGGGCAGACGCCGAAGAGTTTCCGCCAGGCTCACTCTTCGGGCCGCGCTCTCCTTATAGGTAGCCAGATACAGAGCCGCGTACTGGAAATAGTGTAGAATGAACAGGACCAGCAGCACCAGAACCGCCGCTCCCGTATAGAGCCATAAGCCTTCCGCCGGGTTCCCGCCTGCCTCCAGCGTTCCCAGCAGATACTGAATCACAGCCATAACCACGCCTACAGGCAGCATCAGGCTGATGTTACAGAAAAAGCACCAGATGACGGCTTTTACAAAATCCTTCGCGCCCTTTTCACTGAGGGCGAATACATGCTGAAGCCTGCGAATCATATCTCCTCACCTCTTTCTACCTTCCAGGCAGCCGCCTTCTGATAATCCGACCACATTTCTGCATACAGTCCGCCTGCGGCCAGAAGCTCTTCATGATTTCCCTGCTCCCGTACAGAGCCTTTGTCAATGACCAGAATCTTATCCGCGTTCTGCACCGTGGACAGCCTGTGGGCAATCATCAGCACCGTTTTTCCTCTGGTCAGCTCGCCAAACGCCTTCTGAATCAGGGCTTCGTTCTCGGGGTCAGCGAATGCTGTCGCCTCGTCAAGGACCACGATGGGCGCATCCTTCAGAATCGCCCGCGCCAGCGCGATCCGCTGGGCCTCGCCGCCGGAGAGATATACCCCCTTCGTTCCCACCACGGTATCAAGGCCTGCAGGCAGCTTTTCCAGAATATCACCGCACTGGGCGGCCTGAGCCGCCGCCTTCACCTCCTCCACAGACGCGGAAGGGCGGGACATCCGGATATTTTCCAGAAGACTGGCCTTGAAAAGCTTCGTATCCTGGAAGACGAAGGCCACATGCTTCATCAGCTCCCGGCTGTCCATGTCCCGCACATCCACGCCTCCGATCCGCACATGGCCGCTCTGGACATCCCAGAACCGTGGAATCAGGGAGGCTGCCGTGGACTTTCCGCCGCCGGAGGGGCCCACCAGCCCGGTTACAGTTCCTTCCTCCACTGTAAAGCTCACATCCTTCAGTGCCGGATGCTCCGTGCCGGGATACTGGAAGGTCACATGCTCGAAGGATACCGTCTCGTTCTCCGGCTTCTTCAGATTGGCCGTCTCCTCCAGGGGCTTCTGCTCCAGAATCTGGTCCAGCTTCATCATGGCTTCATTTGCCTCCATGACAGACTCGGAGGCGTACATAATCCGGTTGATCATGGCGCCGCAGGCTGGAGCAAACAGGGCATAAAAGATAAAATCCGCCAGCACCTCCCAGCCGTCTCCGCCGGAGGCCAAAAGAAGGGCTGCCGGAATCAGCAGGGCGAAGCCGCCGTTGATACAGGTAAGAAACGAGGTTTGCCCGTTCCGGCAGCTCATGGCATACTGGCTGGCCAGATCGCTGTAGGACTGAATGGCCTCATAAAAAGCTTTAAAGGAATATACGGTCTGCTGGAACACCTTCACCACCGGGATTCCCCGGACATACTCTACGGCCTGCGCGCTCATTTTCTCTATCTCCCGCTGATAGCGGTGGAAAAATCCCGCGTTCTTGCCGCCCATCATACTGGCCATGCATACAAAGGCCAGGATCATGGTCAGCAGGCAGAGAAGCCCCATTCTCCAGTCAAAGGAAAAGAGCAGAAGCACAGCCGCTATGGGGGTCACCACCGCAGCCGTCAGATCCGCCAGCTTATGAGCCAGCAGATCCTCTGTGAGAGCCGCATTGTCATCGATGATTTTCCGGAGCCTTCCCGACTGGTTTCCCGTAAAGAATCCCAGAGGAAGCTCCAGAATATGGGCTGTGCCCAGATGGCGCATATTCCGCGCCGTGCGGAAAGCCGCAATGTGCGTACACATCAGCGCCGCAAAATAGACCAGGATATTGGCGACGGCGAACCATACCGCCATCCAGCCCCACCGGACAATGCCGGACGCTCCCGTGACGTCCGGGTAGACGGCCAGCACGTCTCTCGCTGCCAGCCATACGCACACATAGGGGACGAGTCCCAGAACCGCCGCGATTCCGGAGAGCGCGCAGCCCAAAAACGTGAGCCTCTTATACCCTCCGGCCAGCGTCAGCAGCCTTGATAGATTTGATTGCTTTTTCAAAGCACAATCCTCCTTTTTTCTCTTTCTATCATGATAATGGAGACGCTGCAGTCATCTCCGCTTATCCAAATTAGTTTTAACTAACTTATTGATAAAAATTATAGAGCATCACTGCCCCATAATCTTCATCCAGCCTGCGGTATAAAAGGCGCGCATCTCCCCGAGATAATTCATCGCCTGCTCCAGCGGCATCTCATGGATGATCAGCTCAAAATACGCGTTGAACATTCCGGTAATCAGAATATGCTCCAGCTTCGGATCAATGGCCGGCGAAGGTCTTCCCAGCTTCTCCAGAACCTCCTGGTAATCGTGAGTCGCCTTTGTCTCTACCTCCACCATCTCATCCACCAGCCCCGCAAAGCGGGTTCCCTCCGAGCAGAGGAGAATCAGCTTGAATTCCTCCAGATGCTGATAGGCATAGACCAGCATCTCCTCCATGCAGGCGCCGGAGATTCCTGACAGATTTTCCGGCTGCTCCTCCTCCGGCAGAGCTGCAAACTCCTCCTGCGCCCTGCGGAACCGTGCCATCAGAAATTCATACGGCTCCTTTACCAGGGCCTCAAAGAGCTCCTCTTTGCTGGCATAATAGCCATAAAAAGCTCCGGTGGTCACTCCTGCGGTCTTTACAATATTGCGCAGAGAAGCTGCCTGAAATCCTTTTTCCAGGAATTCAGCCTTCGCCGCGTCATGAATCAGTTCCAGCGTAGTCTTAGGTTCCGCAGCCACCGTCTCTGCCTCCTCTGTAACATTGTTATATATCACTGTTATATTCTATAAAACAGAGCGCGGCCTGTCAAGGCATACAGGGATGAATAAAAGGTTAATGAAAAACTTTTTCATCTTTTCCGGTGCTTGTCCTCTGCCTGTATTAAGACTATAATGAAAAAGGCTGTTTTCAACAGGCCGAAGATTTCAAAAACTGTTACGAGGTGTAAGACATGCAGTATACTGTTCCTCATTACTGGAAGAAATTTAAATGTACCGGCGGCGCCTGTCCGGATACCTGCTGTGCCGGATGGCAGATTCAGATTGATCCGGCTTCTCTGAAAAAATACCGCAGCCAGAAGGGACTGCTGGGCACCCGGCTGCACAATGAAATCAACTGGCGGGAAGGCTGTTTCCGGCAGTACCAGGGCCGCTGCGCCTTCCTGAACGATGAAAACCTCTGTGATCTGTACCTGGAAGGCGGCGGAAAGAAAGCATTCTGCAGGACCTGCCGTACTTATCCCCGGCATATAGAAGAATTTGAAGGCCTGCGGGAGATGTCCCTGTCTCTTTCCTGCCCTGAAGCCGCCAGACTAATTCTGGAATGCGAAGAACCCGTCCGCTTTCTTCACGGTGAAGACAGCAAAACCGAGGCTTATCCGGAATTCGACTTTTTCATCTTTACCAAGCTGATGGACACCCGCAGCCTTATCTTTCGGATTCTGCAGGACCGGACACATCCGCTCCGTCTGCGCCTGGCTGTCATTTTGGCTCTGGCCCATGATCTGCAGAACCGCATCAGCCGAAACCGGCTGTATGAGGCTGATGAGCTTCTGGAGCGCTATGGCTCTTCGAAGGTATGGGGCTGGTTTGAACAAAAGCTGTCAGAGTACGCTCCGGATCCGAAAGCTGCGGAGGCTGTGGCCGGATATTCCCCGGAAAAGCAGATGCTGCAGCATCTGTTCCAGATACTTGAAAAAATGGAAGTTCTCCGTCCGGACTGGAAACAGTACCGAAAACAAGCAGGAAAAACACTAATGGAAGCAGAACCTTTCTCTCCGGAACAGGAAGCAGCTTTCCAGACTCTTTTTACAGACACTGTGGCCGAACAGCTGATGGTCTATTTCCTCTTTACTTACTTTGCGGGGGCCGTCTATGACGGTGACGCCTGGGGAAAGATAAAATTTTGCTTTGCCGCAGTAACTCTGATTCGGGAGTTTTTCCGGGCTGAATGGCTTCAGAACCCGGACTCTGCCACAGCAGAAACTCTGCAGCGGACCGCCTGGCGCTTTGCCCGGGAGCTGGAGCACTCTGAGCCCAATAAAACTCTTTTGGAAAAAGCATTAAAAAAGGAACCTCTCTTTTCTTTGAGGTCCCTGTTTACACTGCTTTCCTGAAAACAGCGGTCAATCCTTTGGCTGTTCCTTCAGAAGCTGGATATTGTGCCGCGCATAGAGCACAAAGGAAATAAAGATCATGACAGTGCAGGCTCCAATCAGCACATCAGACACTGCCACCGGGATCTGATACCAGAACACATGGATGATCATTGTGGCGTAAAGCAGAACCGTCGCAGCTTTTCCATGCCAGTCAGCTCCAAACACGCTTTTTGTCTTCCGTATAATCAGAAGGCCTGTGATTCCCATAAAGGCTTCCTTCAAAACCATCAGCGCAAGAGGAAGAACCATAAGCGGAAACCGGGTACAGAGACAAAACAGCATGGCTGCCTGAGTCAGCTTGTCCGCAATGGGATCGAGTACCTTTCCCAGATTACTGATCATATGAAAATGCCTTGCAATAAATCCATCCACCACATCGGTAGCTCCGGACAAAATCAGCACGGCTCCCGCCGAAATATCATTCTTTTTCACAGTATACAGCCAAATGATCACAGGAATCAGGCAGAGACGGAAAAAGGACAGGATATTGGGAATTGTAATAATTTTATTCTGTGAATTGTTTGTATTACCGGATTCTGAATGCATGAATATTCTCCTTTGTCTAAAACCGCAGACTGCTCCTCCCTGGCCCTCTGCACTGCAGCTGCCAGAACAGCTCTGCTTCATTTTCATAGCCTCTGGCCACAAACCACCTGCGTCTGTATTCTCTTCCTTCCAGATTTCTCACCCGGCAGACCAGCCTGCAACCATTTTCCTTCTCTCTCATTTTTTCCACTGACAGAATCATCTCTCCCCGGGCTGGCGCCTGCCTCTGCTCTGTTATCTGTCTTTTCAGGCGTTCTATCTCGCTCTGAATCTCCAAAGCCATCTGGCCATATCCCAGCAGCCCGCCCTGGCAGGGAACTATCTGGCCCGCATCTACAGCAAAAAGCCGCCCCTCATCGTCCAGGCAGAACAGCAGACTGTCCTTCCGGGCGCGGCGTCCCACCCGGACTGCCAGCCAGACAGCCAGCGCTGTGTCCGCAATACAAAACAAAAGGCCGGTCCAGGCAGACCAGTCAAAAAGGAGAAGCAGAATCGAAAAAACTATGCAGAACCCCATTGCCAGAGCAGTAATACCCACTATCCCAAAGATACTGACTGCCGCATAATGGTTTTTCTTTTCTCTGCCCGAAGCTGTCCAGATCTGCATCTGTTTTCCTCTTCCGCCCTTTCTTCTGTTTTAAAAACCGAATACCCTACAGAAACAGCTGCAGGGCATTCGGTTTCCTCTGCCTGAGATGCAGGCTTCTATATCTTTACATAATCGGATCCAGTCCAAGCACCGGATGATTCTTTTCCTGAAGGAACGCCATCAGGGTCTCCTCATCTGTGGCTATGGTCTCGTCAGCGATCATATCTGTAAAGTTATCAATGCCGTATTTCTCCTTGGCAGCCTTGTTCAGTCTCTCTGCCACATCGTCTTTCAGCTCCTTGGGCATCCATACGATACGCTCGAAGCCGCCCTCAGCGCTCATGAACTTCTTGGAAGAAATGAAGTGGCGTCCATGGCCCATGAAGCCCGGTGTCTGCACTCCGCCGCCTGTCATGCTGGCCAGCTCACCAAAGGTCATTCCCAGAGGCGTCATGCCTGCGTACTCACGGTTCGCAATGATGACACCGTTGGAGAAGGGCTCGATACCGCAGATACACTCGAAGCATCCGCAGGAGGTCATGGGATCTTCCATGATAGAGTACAGGGTAACACGAGTCAGCGCGCCCTGGGTAGCCTCTTCCACTTTCTTATTGACATCCGGGTATACACCCTTTACCTCATCCTCACAGCCTTCCTTGGAGATGGGCTGGCTGGGTCCTGTAGGATTCAGCTGATAGGTAGCCTTTGCGTCCAGCCAGGAAACGGCGCCGCAGAGTCCCAGACGCTCCGGAGTAACCACGCAGCAGTGAGACGGAGCAAAGGACTGGCACAGCGTGCAGGTGTAGAACTCGTCTACGCTCTCATCTGTCAGATTCTCCAGACGCTCATCTCTTCTCTCATAGGCAGGCATTGCCTTCTTCTCCAGCAGCTCCTGAACCTTCTCTGTATCTGTAATGATCTCGACCTCACATTTGTCTACAACCATATCAAACTCATCCATAAGCATTACATAGATGACTTCTCCGAAATCTTTCAGGCGGAGTCCCTTTTCATAGGCTTCCTTGCTGATACGGATACGAATCTGGTTTCTCTGTCCGGTGTGCATCACGCCTTCCATGTAATTGTACCATGCATGAATCTTACGCTCAATAACCGGCTCAAAGTCAGGCTGCATCTTGGCTCCTGCCACCTTGATGTAGGTAGCCAGCGCATAGGTCTTGCCCGGCTCCAGCTCGTCCACGTCTTTTCCTACCACTGTGATCTTGTGATCTTCAATCTCATCTGCGGATACGGTCTCTACCAGCTCACAGGTAGGCGCCTTATGAGAGCTGAACTCTACCTGCATATCGCCCTTACGGATAATCTCGCCTTCAAAAGCAGAAGCGAAAGCCACCGGAATCGGAAGCTCTGTCACTTTAATCTTGATATTGCGCAGCTCCAGAGATTTCTTTACCGTATTGTCATGGTCTGTCACAGACTCCAGAGCGCCCGGAACCTGATTCTCGCCCAGATCAATATCCACAACAACCGGGAATCCCAGCGCAATAGCGCCTGCGCCTGCGGAAACCACTACTTCGTCAATAGGTCCGAAGGTATTTACGAAGGCCGGTACTCTTTCCTTTGTGTATTTCAGCAGTCCCGGCAGATCGCCCGGTGTCAGATTGCCGAAGATCAGTCCGGCACGGACAGCCACGGTCACTGCATGGATCACTGCGGTCACATCATGTCCCAGAGGAACTACACGGAAATCAAGGCCCAGCTTCACGCCGCCTTCTGCGCACTGCTCAATACAGTCGCCGACCATCAGCGTCAGAATACCTTTGCTCTGATAATCCTTTACAACCTTTACCACGTCTTCCGCATTGTCAGCCTTGCCAAGCACTACCGCCACGCCAGGGATATCTCCGGTAACCAGCGGCACGCCCAGAGAACGGATGACCGGGTCCGGCACAAATCCGATTCCGCTGTCCTCTGCATACGGATCTGCATTGTCCACATACTTCAGAGCTTCAAGAATCTCCGCTCCCACTGCTGTGGCAAGTCCTGCGTTCAGAGCCTCACCCAGATCCTCCTTATTGGTAATCAGGCTTTTCTGAACATTTACACAGGCCGGCAGATCGCCCAGCTTTGTCACCTTTACGCCTGTGGCTGCGTAAATCGTCGGAAGAAAATAAGCGGTGTCAGGCATCGCTACCTTCTTGTCCTCTCCATACTTTGCAATCGCTTCATTTACAGCATTCTCTGTAAGACCGGCGACCGCATTGGAACCTTTGTAGATTAAATCCATTAATGCGCTCATACTCAAATTCCTCCTTGGATTCTTTCCTTATCCTTATTGTTTAAATTTTATCACTCATGTACAAAGAAGTCAATAACCCCCTCCGGAGGATTTGTAAAGATTGCATAAACTGTGTAAATGTACAAAAATGCCGCGCGATCCTGTTTTTCTGACCGCGCGGCGTTTCTTCTGTCCGGTATTCGCTCTCCCAGCCTTCAGAGATGAAATCTCAAAGGTTAGATCTCCAGGTAGGAATCTGCGTACAGGTTGTTGTTCTTGATGATATCGCAGGACTTGATGGTCTCCATCAGACGCAGATCGCAGGGATTTACGATAGCGGAGGTCAGTCCGTTCATCATAGCCATGGCTACCATAGCGGAGTCCATAATCGGACGGATGTGCTTCGGCATTCCGTTGGAGTTATTGGAAAGTCCACCGGTGCTCTGCATGCCCATATCGGAGATCATCTTGATGAACTCCAGAACCTGCATCTGCTTGTCCTGCATTCCCTTGATAACCAGGAACAGCGGGTCAAACCACATATCCTCTTCCACGTTCATGCCATGCTCCATACCACGCTCCATCATGGTCTGCATGTACATCATACGCTCGTCATTGTCCTTGGCGATTCCTTCGCCGTTGCACAGAGCGATTACGATGGCATCATTGGCAGCTGCCAGATCGATGTACTCGATTCTTCCTGCAGCGTCAGCGGAGTTTACAATCGGTTTTCCCTTGGAACGGTTGTAAACGGAGATACCAGCCTCGATAGCTGCCTTGTTGGAAGTATCCAGAGCCAGCGGCACATTGTCGAAGTTGCTCTGCAGCAGCTCAACAGCCCACTTCATCAGCTCCGGTCCGTCATTCTCTGCCGGTCCGATATTTACGTCAAGGTAGGTAGCGCCTGCATCCAGCTGCTCCTTTGCTCTCTTCAGGATCGGCTCCGGATCTCTGCCGGAAAACGCACGGTTGATAGCCGGTGCGGTAGTGGAGAGTCTCTCTCCGATAACAATGAATTTTGACATAGTTTCTTCTCCTTTATCTTCGCGGGGCAGCCCGCTTACACAGACCGCAGTCCAAAAGCTCTGCTTTCAAACTGCATGCCTGACCGGCGGCTGCCCTGCATAATTAACATATCCTCAGCAGGCAGCTTTTAGATCTCGCCGTTTGCCTGCATGTCCTTCAAGAACTTCACAAGCTGTACCGCCTCGTTGGGAGCTACGATAACTTCCCAGCCCGGCAGTTTCGCCTCGATATCGCCTTTCAGAACTGCTACCTTTCCGGGGATGATCAGCTTTCTGCACTTGATCTTGTCTTCTACATTCTCCTGGATGAACTTGGATACGGAAGTAGAAGAAAGCTTTCCTGCAGCCCATGCTGTCAGTACGGAAAGTCCGCCTGCATCGCTGATGATCAGGTTGCAGGGAACGCCGGAACGCTCCAGCTCTCCGGATACTACGAAGTAGGTCAGAGCGAAGTCTACAGTGGTCAGACATACGGAATTCTCGTCTCCGCCGTTCAGCGGGTAGATGCCCGGCTCAACCTTCATGGGCTTCTGCGGATCGGTGAATACGTTCTGACGCAGACCGTACAGCGGCAGAGCCTGTGCATAGCTCATGCCTTCCATAACAACGATGGAACCATATTTTACAGTAAACAGGGATGCCAGAGCAGCCTGCATTCTGGAATCTCCAGGTGCCAGAGCAGCCGCATTTACGATAGACGGATAACCGAAGGTACGGTTGGTATCCTTCAGAGCCGCCCGGCGGATCTGTACAGCAGTCGCAAATGCGTCCTTGATGGAAGCAGCGCCTACATTCAGAACCAGGTTCTTGTTGCCCAGCTTCTCAATCGCTGCTGTGGTGTCATACAGCTCGTTGATATCCGCGCCGCGTACACCCAGAACTACGCCTGCCTCTGTGGCCAGCTTGCTCATCTCCTCGTAATTGGAAGCGTCAGCGCCGTCCAGGATCGGCTTCTTGTCCTTACATACATCCAGGGCAGCCTTTGCAGCTTCCACATTGGTGCAGTCCAGAACGAGAGTCTTGTCCGGAGCCTCCTCCATTACTTTCTTTACGAATGCAGCATAACCTGCGGCGTCACAGCTTCCGCAGTATGTAAGATACAGCATCTCAACATGCATGCGCTCGCCGATACGCTCGTAATCAACCTTCTTCAGCTCTTCCAGCTTTGCGTCCATGTTCTCATCGCAGCAGGAGATCGCTGTCGCATATCTTGTCTTGCTTACGAAGGTCTTCTCATGACGGTACAGAACGGTCTCGCCGCCCAGTGTATACTCAGCCTCGCCTGTGCCGACCTTGATGGTCTTCATGGGCGGTGCGGTTGCCTCAGACAGAGTCGCCAGCGCTTCCTCGGACATATGAGGACACTTGCTGATCTCTACGGCGCCCTGAGCTACCTTCATGGCGAATGCCATACAGGTGGGGCTGCCGCACTCCTTACAGTTTGTCTTCGGTGTTAATTTAAAGATATCCAAGCCTTTCAATGCCATGGTAATTTCTCCTCCTTCCCTCGATTAAACCAGTTCGTTGATTAATTTTGAAATCGTTG
>CALWAV010000043.1 GCA_944375745.1 uncultured Merdimonas sp. | reverse complement strand
TCAGGTATCGGTAATCGGAGAAATTGTGTCAGGGTTCACATTCAGCCATGAGGTCTTTGGAGAAGGCTTTTATATGGTAAATGTGCTGGTACGCCGGCTGAGCGATTCGGCAGATGTGATTCCGGTCATGATCTCCGAGCGGCTGATCGATGTAGGGGAAGATTACACGGGGGAATTTATCCGGGTGTCCGGCCAGTTCCGCTCCTACAACCGGCATGAGGAAAAGAAGAACCGGCTTGTGCTGTCGGTTTTCGCCAGAGAAGTGGAATTTCTGGAGGAAGAAGTGGAAAATGCCAAGACGAATCAGATTTTCCTGGACGGATACATATGCAAGGCGCCTGTATACCGAAAGACGCCCCTTGGCCGGGAGATTGCGGATCTTCTGATAGCAGTCAACAGGCCCTACGGAAAGTCTGATTATATTCCCTGCATCTGCTGGGGAAGAAACGCCCGTTTCGCTTCCGGCTTTGAAGTAGGCGGCCGCGTGCAGATCTGGGGCAGGATTCAGAGCCGGGAATATGTGAAAAAAATCAATGAAACCGAGTCTGAAAAAAGGGTGGCTTATGAGGTCTCTGTCAGCAAGCTGGAGTATACGGAATGACAGCCGTCTGTGCAGGGTCCGTTTAGAAAGAATCTTGCATTTTATACATGATTGGTGTATGATATTAAAAAAATTATGATACCTGAATCTGGCAGGAATTCTGTGTATTCCTGCCAGCGGAAGGCACGTCAGAAAAAAGACACTGCACATGTCTGCCGCGGCAGGCAGGAAAGGAGTGCAAGATGGGGAAAGGGCATGTTACCATATTCTGCGGGGGCGGAAAGGGAAAGACTTCTGCAGCTTTGGGACAGGGAATCTTTGGAGCCAGTGCCGGAAAATCTGTCATCATCATTCAGTTTCTGAAGGGAAAGATAGGAGAGAGGATCGATTTTATCAAAAGGCTTGAGCCGGAGATTAAGGTATTCTGCTTTGAAAAGTCAGAAAAGGATTACCAGTCTCTTTCACCGGAAGAACAGCAGGAGGAGATTATGAATATCCGGAACGGACTGAATTTCGCCAGAAAGGTTCTGACGACGGACGGCTGTGATATTCTGATTCTGGACGAGGTTCTGGGGCTTGTGGACAAGGGGATCATTACCCTGGAAGAGCTGAAAGCGCTGATTGAGGCCGGAGATGGAGACACGGAGCTGGTGCTGACAGGCATTCAGATGTTTGACGAGCTGTATCCCTATGCAGACGATGTATTCCGCATCAATACATTAAAATAACGGAAATAACGCGGTTGGTTGACAAGGGCGGCGGGCTGTGTTATTCTGAACACAGAGAAATTATAATTTCATAACAGGCGAGATAGAGGTTGCGTTTTCCAGGAGTACCTTTTCGGATATGGCAGGCATAGACGAAGAAGAGGGAAAGGGGCTGACGCCGAAAGAGGTCGTATCCTGCGGACGGTTTCTTGGGCATGCCGTGAAGAATGGTATGACTGTCATCAGTTTCTGATGGGGCGCTATCCGGGAATACAGACATAAAGGATTCGATTCTTTCGGGGCGTACTTCAGAAAGTACGCCTTATTTAATTCTGAAAAAATATTTCCCGGGAACGGGATGCAAGGAGGAAGAGTTATGTCTATTTTCAAGGGAGCAGCGGTAGCGATTATTACGCCGTTTCTGGACAACGGAGAAATTAATTATCCGAAACTGGCGCAGATCCTGGACGATCAGATAGCCAATCACACGGATGCCATTGTGATTTGCGGGACTACGGGAGAGTCCTCCACATTGACCCATGAGGAGCATCTGGAGGCTATCCGGTTTACGATTGAACACGTGGCGGGACGGGTGCCTGTGATTGCGGGAACCGGTTCCAACTGTACGGAGACAGCCATTTATTTGTCTCAGGAAGCGGAAAAATACGGAGCAGACGCTCTGCTGATTGTGACGCCCTATTACAACAAAGCTACCCAGAAGGGGCTGATCGCCCATTATACGGCTGTGGCAGAATCCGTGAGCCTTCCTATTATCATGTACAATGTGCCTTCCCGGACGGGATGCAATATTCAACCGGAGACGGCGGCGTATCTGGCAAAGAATGTGAAAAATATTGTAGGCATCAAGGAAGCAAGCGGAAATATTTCTCAGGTGGCGAAGCTGATGCGTCTGGCAGAGGGACAGATCGAGCTGTATTCCGGAAATGATGATCAGGTGGTGCCGCTGCTGTCTCTGGGCGGTCTCGGCGTGATTTCCGTTCTGTCCAATGTGGCTCCCCAGCAGACTCACGACATGGTCATGAAGTTCCTGGAAGGAGATATAGAAGGCAGCCGGGAGATTCAGCTGAAGGCTCTTCCTCTGATCGATGCTCTGTTTTGTGAAGTGAATCCGATTCCGGTAAAAGCGGCCATGAATATGATGGGCTGGGAAGCAGGCCCCCTGCGGATGCCTCTTACGGAGATGGAGCCGGAGCATAAGGAAAAACTGAAGAAAGCAATGATTGATTTCGGAATCGAGGTTAAATAAATGACAGATATAATACTTCACGGCTGTAATGGCCGTATGGGACAGATGATAGCGGGACTCTTAAAGGACGATGCGGAAGCGCAGATTGTGGCGGGAGTGGACGCCTATACGGGTGTTCAAAATCCGTTTCCGGTCTTTCAGAAAATAGAGGACTGCAGCGTGAAGGCTGATGTGGTGATAGATTTTTCCAACGCGGCTGCGATGGACGCGCTTCTGGACTGGTGTGTGCGCACGAAGACGCCGGTGGTGCTCTGCACGACAGGACTTTCAAAGGAGCAGCTGGAGAAGGTGGAAAAGGCAGCCGAAGAGACTGCAGTGCTGAAGTCTGCCAATATGTCTGTGGGCATCAATCTTCTTTTGAAGCTTTTGAAGGAAGCCGCGCCTACACTGGCGGCCGCAGGCTTCGATATTGAGATTGTGGAGAAGCATCACAATCAGAAGCTGGACGCGCCCAGCGGCACAGCTCTTGCGCTGGCAGATGCGGTTAACGAAGCCTCAGACGGCGTCTATCATTATGTCTATGACAGGAGCCAGGTGCGCCAGAAGCGGGAGAAGAATGAGATTGGCATTTCCGCTGTCCGCGGCGGCACGATTGTGGGGGACCATGATGTGATCTTTGCGGGAACAGACGAGGTCATCACCTTTGAGCACAGAGCCTATTCCAGGGCCGTGTTTGGAAAGGGAGCCATTCAGGCGGCCAAATTCCTGGCAGGAAAGCCTGCGGGGCGTTACGATATGAGCGATGTGATTGGATAGGACACAGAACTTTCACAGAAAAATCACATAATGATTTCAGAAAAAACACAAAAGAGGAATATTCTTAGATAGATTACGCAGTCTGTCAGGAATATTCCTTTTTCAGTGCTCTTAAATCTGCCCGGATGGAAAAATCCGCAGAACGGTGCTGAAAATGCCCGGCGGCAGACTGCCAGAAGGAGGAAATGAATGTGATAGAGGTCAGAGATCTGGTGAAACGATATGGAAAGCATGTGGCTGTGGATCATCTGAATTTCCGCGTGAAAAAGGGACAGATCTATGGGTTTCTAGGTCCCAACGGAGCCGGAAAAAGCACAACCATGAATATGCTGACGGGATATCTGGCGGCCACGGAAGGAACGATTCTGATCGATGGCCATGATGTGTCGGAAGAGCCTATGGAGGCCAGGCGGTGCATCGGCTATCTGCCGGAGATACCGCCGCTGTACCTGGACATGACGCCGCGGGAATATCTGAAATTTGCGGCAGAGCTGAAAGGAATCCCAAAGGAGAAGCGGGAAGGCGCGGTTGAAAAGGCTATGGATCGGACCCAGATCCGCGATGTGCAGGAGCGTCTGATCCGCCATCTGTCAAAGGGGTACCGGCAGAGAGTGGGGCTGGCTCAGGCGCTTCTGGGAGATCCGGAAGTGCTGATTCTGGATGAACCCATGGTAGGACTCGACCAGAAGCAGATTATAGAAATCAAGGAACAGAACAGTTCACTAAGGAAAAAGCATACGATCATTTTAAGCTCTCATATCCTGTCAGAGATCACAAGTATCTGCGATCATGTCATGATTATATCCCACGGGAAACTGGTGGCCAGCGATACACCGGAGAATCTGGGACATTATATGAAAAACTCAGATGTGATGGAGCTTCAGGTTCGGGGAAGCCGGGAGGCCTGCGAAAAGGCGCGTGAGGCTTTGAAAAAAATCAAGGGTCTGGAAATCAAAACCGCGGCAGCCTCTCTGGAGGATGTATTCCTTGAGCTGACGGCTTCGGATAACGAAGAAGAGCCGGATGCGGAAAAGGAACTGGATGCGGAAAAGGAGCCGGAGATGGAAGAAGAGCCGGATGCGGCTTCCGCTGAGAAAGAGTACGAAGAGGCAGGAGAGGAGGAAGAACAGAATGCTGGCGATTTATAAGAAGGAGCTTAAAGGGTATCTGACTTCCATGACAGGCTACATATTTATGGCGGTTCTTCTGGCGGTGGCCAGCCTGTATTATGTAGCCAACTGCCTGATAGGAGGCTATCCGGTCTTTGGAGTCGTGCTGTCCTCGGTCTATTTTGTCCTGCTGATTGTGGTGCCTGTGCTGACCATGCGCAGTATGGCGGAAGAAAAGCGGCAGAAGACGGATCAGCTTCTGCTGACAGCGCCGGTTTCCATCTGGAAGATTGTGGCGGGAAAATATCTGGCTATGCTTACGGTATTTCTGATTCCCATGCTGATCCTGTGCCTGTATCCGCTGATTCTGCTGCAGTTCGGAAGTGTCTCCCTGCCCATGGCTTATACGTCGATTGTGGGATATACACTGTTTGGGGCGGCCTGCCTGGCCATAGGACTTTTTTTGTCAGCGCTGACAGAGAGTCAGGTGATCGCGGCGGTGCTGACTTTTGGAGTACTCTTTTTTCTGAATATGTCTTCCGGCATCGCGGATCTTATCGGAGCTGACGGTATTCTGGGCACGATTCTTTCGGCTGTCTGCATTTACCAGCCCTTTGTCAATTTCGTTCAGGGTATTTTTGATATGACAGGCGTTATTTATTACGTATCAATCGTGCTCCTGTGCCTGTTTCTGACAGTCCAGCTTTTGTATAAGAAACACGGAACCTATCGGGCAGGCATGTCTGTCTTTGCCTGTGTGGCAGTGGTCCTGGTAAATCTGATTGCGGGAAACCTGCCCTCCCAGTATCTGAAATACGATGTCAGTGAACAGAAGCTTTTTACGACAGGAGAACAGACCGCGGAGATTCTGGAAAATCTGGACGAGGATATCACACTTTACCTGGTTGCCCAGCAGGGTGGTGAGGACAGCACGCTGCTGGAGCTGCTGGAGCGGTATGAAGGCCTGTCTTCCCATATTTCGGTGGAAACTATTGACCCGGTTCTGCATCCCAATTTTGTATCTCAGTATACGGATGAAAATCTTTCGGAAAACAGTGTGCTGGTCGTGGGCCAGGAGCGCTCCAGAGCAGTGGATTATTATGACATCTATCAGTATTCTGTGGATTACACCACCTACAGCAGCACTCTGGATTCCTTCGATGGGGAAGGACAGATCACAAGCGCTATCGACTATGTGACTGCGGATGAGATTCCGGTGCTCTATACGCTGGAAGGGCATGATGAGGCGGCGCTGAGCTCTTCTCTTACCTCCTCGATTGAAAAGGAAAATATTGAAATAGAATCCTTAAGTCTTCTGACAAATGAAGCTGTGCCGGAGGACGCCCAGATGCTTCTGATTTACGGCCCGCTGTCGGATATTTCGGAGGATGAAAAGAACAAGATTACAGATTATATGGACCAGGGTGGACAGGTGGTTTATCTGCGGGGCTATACGGATCAGGAGACGCCGAATCTGGACTCAATACTTGAAGAATATGGAATCTCCCTGGCGGAAGGTATTGTACTGGAAGGCAGCAGCGATCACTATCTGCCCAATTATCCTTATTATCTGCTCCCCAATATCAATTATTCCGATTATACATCAGATGTGACATCCCGCTATGTACTGATGGCCTTTGCGGAGGGAATGACAGAGACAGCGGCAGGAACGGAAAGCGGAGAAGGGGAGGACAGCAGTCTGAACTATGAAAGCCTTCTGACAACTTCTTCGGAGGCCTACTCCAAGGTAAATCTGGAATCAGAAAACCTGGGAATGGAAGAGGGGGATATTGCAGGTCCCTTTGATCTGGGTGTCGTTGTGACAAAGACGCTGGATGATGGAAATGAGGCAAAACTGATCGTATTTTCATCTGAGACCCTGCTGGATGAGCAGGTGGATGCCATGGTATCTGGCGGAAACAGCACGCTGTTCATGAATGTGTTAAGCCAGCTGGCGGATCATGAGAGCACGGTATCCATCGAAGCCAAAAGCGTGGCAGTCTCTCTGCTGACTGTAACAGCCGGCTCCGCGATCTTCTGGGGGCTGCTGACTATTCTGATCATACCGCTCTTCCTTCTGTCGCTGGGCGGTGTAATCTGGTTCCAGAGGAGGAAACGCTGATGACAAAAAAGAAAAAACGAAACCGCATGATTGCGGCAGCCCTTGTGCTTGCGGCGCTGGCAGTGATCTATGTCCTCGTACTCCGCGCGGATTTTAACGGAGAAGATGCGGCAGAGGAAGAGGAAGAAACTACGGTACTTGCCATTGAGCGGGAGGATATCCACTCGGCGCAGATTGAGAATTTCTACGGCATCTTAAGGCTTTCCTATGACGGAGAGACCTGGACCAGCGAAGACGATCCGGATTCCCCCCTGAATCAGGATGCGGTGAGCGCTCTGTTCAACCGGCTGAATCCGCTGACGGCAGTCCGTGATCTGGGTGAACAGGAGGATCTGGAAGTTTATGGTCTGGCGGAGCCGGTTATTACGATCGCTCTTACGCTTCAGGATGGCCAGGAGATTACCGTCTATCTGGGAAATGATTCCTCCGATGGAAATCTGTACTTTATGACCTCTGAGAGCGGCAGTGTCTATACGGGAGACTGCTATCTGACGACGGCCTTTGACTGCCAGCTTTCCGATTTGGAAGCGGAAGAGGAAGAAGAGGAAGAAGAGAAAGCTGAAGAGGATGCCTCCTTGGAAGAAAGCAATGAGGGCAGTGAAGATACATCAACAGAAGAAGAAAATGTCGAGAGCAGCGAAGATTCCGCCGCAGAAGAATAATTTTTCTTGACATTGATCTACAGATTATGTAAACTGAAAGCGGCAGCTGGGTTTGAGCCGGCTGCCGCTTTCAGACTTACGAGAGTAAAATTCCCGGATTTTCCATTCGGAAAATCACATTTCCCAGACAGGAACAATGGAACATAACAGCAAAACAGAATATGCGGAATAGGAAAAGGGATTCCCATTGTCATTCTCCGGCATCGTTGCTATAATAAAAATGGCAGACGAGTCCGCTTTTCATATTCCCGGAAGAAGGAGGAAAGAGTATGGAAAGCAGACCTGATATTACAAAAGACAATGCTGAGATGGAAGCAGAAATTGGCGCAGGCAATCCTGCGGCAGTACATACCGGATTTCGAGTATGTGGTGGTGCCGGTGACTTCTTATACAAACGAGGAACTGATAGAAAAGAAAGACGAGCTGTCGCTGATTATGCTGATTAATAAGCTCCGGAGTTCTGCGGACTTTAAAAATCTGAAAGGAATCCCGCAGGAATATTTTGAGGAGCTCTCAGAGAAGACGCCTCGGTACCTGCTGAAGCTGATTGGGAAAATCATAGCTGTCTTTATATACCGGATGAACGTGCCGCGAAAGGAAGTGGAGCAGTTCACGGATCAGATTAGAGGAGGCGAATTTCAGATGCTGTTTGACAGTTTTGAGGCGTATGACGTACAGGAGACGCAGGAGCAGGCTGGACTCTGAGCACTTGGATGAAGCAGGAAGATATTATTTGATACCTGTTGCCTGCCGGAATATCCGGCAGGCAGAAATATTGTGCGCAGGCGGAAATTCTATACATAGGAAAAAGCGAGGAGATTATTTATGAAAAAGAAAGCGATTCATACACTTATGGCTCTGGTGCTGACATTGACGATTATCTCAGTGTCGGTCGTATTTACACTGGCCTTCCGGCCCCTGTACTATTTTGATATAAATGCTTTGAATATCCCGGAGAGAACAGGCTATTCGGAGGAAATGATCCGGGAAAACTACGATGTGCTGATAGACTACAATCTGTCCTTTGGAGACGAGCCGCTGGAATTTCCCAGTCTTGCCATGTCAGAGTCCGGGCGGATTCATTTTGAGGAAGTAAAGGATATTTTCAATCTGTTCAAATATATGGCCATCGGAGGAGTGCTGATAAGCGCCGCAGGGATCTGGCTGATGAGCCGACGGAAAGAATATCTGTATCTGAAGCTGACCTCAATCCTGGCGGTGGCCCTGCCGGCTGTGATAGGACTTTTCGTGGCGGTGAACTGGGAATGGGCTTTTGTGACCTTCCACCATATCGCCTTTGACAATGATTACTGGATCTTTGATCCGGCGACAGATCCGGTCATCAACATTCTGCCGGATACGTTTTTCATGCACTGCGC
This sequence comes from uncultured Merdimonas sp., assembly GCA_944375745.1. GTDB lineage: Bacteria > Bacillota > Clostridia > Lachnospirales > Lachnospiraceae > Laedolimicola. Next base: position 23,220 of record CALWAV010000043.1, on the reverse strand, counting down.
GCTGCTGATTCTTGGATGTGTAGTGCTGGGAAGCGTGGTGTGCGGACTGGTGTACCGGAAGGTGCGCAGGCCGGCGGCTTCCTGAGAACATAAACAGCTTTTGCAAGAGATCAAAAAGGGAGGAGAAGTTACTGCTTCTCCTCCTCTTTGATCTCCCAATGAATCAGGAATGTCAGCGCAGCCCGCAGAGCGATGATGCCGGCTACCGTGCCGATTTCTCTCCAGTCGCGGACGACTACGGTACGCAGGATCTCGCTGCCCAGCTTGAATTCCAGGCCCATGGCCAGGCCTTTGGCCAGAGTCAGCTTTGTGTCCGGTGAGCGTCTCAGATAGAGAATAAAGCCCCGGATACCGGAAAAGATGATGATTCCCACTCCGATAAATTCAAAAAGAAGAATGGCCGCGTCTACAATGTTTTCCAGAATCATGTGAAACAAGTCCAGCATATCTGTCTGTATCCCCCTGATTTTTCTGTATGTGATAATTTCAGTATACCGGCTCTGGAAGAGTACGTCAAAGGATGTTTATATTTTTTTTAGATTTCCTTTATTGACAAGCAAATACTGCTGTATTAGCATATAGTATGCTATATATTAAGTGAGATTACAGGCTATCCATGGAACCGGCAGCCTGACAGGAAGGAAAGGAGGGAAGGGGAGCATGCAGACACCACGCCCAATCAGCAAGCAGCTTCGGATGATAAGCAATAAATTCCGAGAGGTTGCGGACAGAAACCTTCAGAAATACAATCTGACGGCGGCCCAGCTTGAAATACTGGTTTATCTGAAATGCAGCGGAGAAGAGGAGATACATCAGAGACAGATTGAGCACTGGTTTCAGCTGAAAAACCCCACAGTCACAGGCCTTCTGAACCGTCTGGAGGAAAAAGGATTCATCGTCCGCAGAACGAATCCTGCTGACAAACGGTACCGGGTGATAGAGCTGACAGAAAAGGGAGAACAGATATTGGGAGAAATGTGGGAGAAAGCCCGGAATATGGAGGACCGGATTTACAGCGGTTTGTCTGAAGAAGAGCTTCGTATGCTTACAGAACTTCTGGATCGTATCCTGAACAGTCTGTCAGAGGTCTGAAAAGACATCCGAAAACAGCCGGATGCCGGAGAAAAATGAAAAGTAAACGAGGAGGAACTTTATGCTGAAGACATTGAAGGCCTATGTAGGCGAATACAAGAAGACTGCAATCGAAGCTCCTGTCTTCATTGTGTTCGAGGTCATTTTTGAGATGATTATTCCGCTTCTGATGTCGGAGATCATTGACAATGGTCTGGGAGCTGGAAATATTGGTTATGTAGTGAGAGTAGGAATTATTATGCTTCTGGTATCCTTCGCATCTCTGTTCTGCGGAGCCATGGCTGCGCGTCAGGCCGCCATTGCGTCCGCCGGTTTTGCGAAGAATGTCCGTGAGGGAATGTACAATCATATTCAGGAGTTTTCATTTTCCAACATTGATCATTTCTCCACGGCAGGTCTGGTAACGAGGCTGACCACAGATGTGACGAATGTGCAGATGGCGTTCCAGATGATCATGCGTATGTTTACAAGAGCTCCGATTACGCTGATTTCGGCTATGTTTATGGCCTTCATGATCAATTCAGAGCTGTCAGCCGTATTCCTGGTGGCTTTGGTGTTCCTGGGAATTGTGGTAGCGTTTCTGATGAGCCGCGTAGGCCCTTACTTCCGTGCCATGTTTGACCAGTACGACGCGCTGAATGCCAGCGTGCAGGAAAACCTGACCGGCATCCGTGTAGTGAAGGCTTATGTGCGCGAGGATTATGAGACAAAGAAGTTTAAGAAGGCATCGGAGGCCCTGTACCGCTTCGCAATCCGCGCGGAGAAGCTGATGGTCAGCATGATGCCCACCATGCAGTTTACCGTGTATGCCTGCATCATCGCAATCTCCTGGCTGGGAGCTCAGATCATCGTAGTGGGAGGCATGAAGACGGGACAGCTGATGAGCCTTTTCACCTATACGATGAACATTCTGATGAGCCTGATGATGATTGCGATGGTAGCGGTTATGCTTTCCATGGCAAAATCTTCCGGAGAGCGTATCTGCGAGGTGCTGAATGAGACCAGCAATCTGGCGGATAAGAAGGATCCGGTCATGAGCGTGGAAAACGGAGAGATTACCTTCGAGGACGTCTGCTTCAGCTATCAGGGAGATCCGGATAATCTGCATCTGTCCCATATCAATTTGGATATCAAATCCGGTGAGACTGTGGGAATCATAGGCGGAACAGGAAGCGCCAAGTCTACGCTGGTCCAGCTGATTCCGAGACTTTATGATGTAACCTCAGGAAGCGTAAAGGTGGCAGGCATCGATGTGCGTGACTATGACATTGAGACCCTCAGAAACGAGGTATCCATGGTGCTTCAGAAGAACGTGCTCTTCTCAGGGACCATCAAGGAAAATCTGCGCTGGGGTGATAAGAACGCTTCCGATGAAGAAATCATGCGTGTCTGTAAGCTGGCCTGCGCCGATGAGTTTATCGAGCGCTTCCCCAATAAATATGACACCTGGATCGAGCAGGGCGGCAGCAACGTATCCGGCGGACAGAAGCAGAGGCTCTGTATTGCCCGGGCCCTTCTGAAAAAGCCGAAAATCCTGATTCTCGATGATTCTACCAGCGCGGTGGATACTCATACGGATGCCATGATCCGGAAGGCATTCCGGGAAGAGATTCCGAATACAACGAAGATCATCATTGCCCAGAGAGTATCTTCCGTACAGGATTCAGACAAAATTGTTGTGCTGAATGACGGACATATCGATGGAATCGGAACTCATGAAGAGCTTCTGAAGTCCAATAAAATTTATCGTGAGGTATACGAATCCCAGCAGAAACACCCGGAGGGTGTACCTGAAGGTCCTGAGAAAACGGACAAACAGAGGAAAGGAGGAGACGCAGATGAGCAGTAATCAGTCAGGACCCGCAATGCGCGGGCCGAGAGGAATCAAAGGCGGTCCCAAGGCGAAAAATCCCATCCAGACGCTGAAAAGAATCCTGAAAATTGTTCTGAAAAGCTACCCAGTTCACTGTGTGTTTGTGGTGATTGGTATTGTAGTCAGCGTACTGGCAAATGTGCGCGGAAGTCTGTTCCTCCAGACTTTGATTGACGATTATATCACACCGATGATTGGAGCGGACGCGCCGAATTTTGCGCCGCTGTTTAAGGCGCTGGCGACCATGGCACTGATTTATCTGGTGGGCGTAGGCTCCACTTATCTCTATAACCGCCTGATGGTGGTGGTGGCGCAGGGCAGCCTGAAGAAAATCAGGGATCAGGTCTTTGAGCATATGGAGACTCTGTCCATTCCGTTTTTTGATACCCATCCCCATGGAGATTTGATGAGTATCTATACGAACGATACGGATACGCTGCGCCAGATGATCAGCCAGAGTATCCCGCAGCTGCTGTCTTCTTCCATTACAATAGTCAGCGTCTTTGTTTCCATGCTGATGCTGAGCCCGATTCTGACGATCCTGGTGGTGCTGATGGTATTTATTATGGCGCAGGTGACCAAGAAAATCGGTGGACAGTCCGGACGCTACTTCGTGGCGCAGCAGAAAGACTTGGGTATTGTAAATGCCTATATTGAGGAAATGATGGACGGCCAGAAGGTGGTCAAGGTCTTCTGCCATGAGGAAGAGGCCAAGGAAAGATTTAAAAAGCTCAATGATCAGCTGTTTGACAGCGCGAGCAACGCAAACGTGTTTGCCAACATTCTGATGCCGGTAATGGCCAATATCGGAAACATTAACTACGTGCTGACCACGATTGTTGGCGCTTTGCTGGCCATCGGAAATGTGGGCGGTCTGACACTGGGCGGCCTGGCATCCTTCCTGCAGCTGACCAGAAGCTTCAATCAGCCTGTGACCCAGATTGCCCAGCAATTCAACTCCATTATCATGGCTCTGGCAGGAGCGGAGCGTGTCTTTGCTCTGATGGATGAGCCCTCTGAGGAGGACAATGGTTATGTGACACTGGTGAATGCCCGCTGGGAGAACGGCGAGCTGGTGGAGGTCCCCGAGAGAACAGGAACCTGGGCCTGGAAGCATCCTCATCATGACGGAACCCTGACTTATACAGAGCTGAAGGGCGAGGTGGTCATGGATGGCGTGGACTTCGGATATACAGATGACAAGATGGTGCTTCATGACATCCGGCTGTACGCGAAGCCTGGCCAGAAGGTGGCCTTCGTGGGCGCTACCGGAGCAGGAAAGACCACGATCACAAACCTGATCAACCGGTTCTACGACATTCAGGATGGCAAGATCCGCTACGATGGCATCAATATCAATAAGATCAAAAAGCCGGATCTGCGCCGCTCTCTGGGAATGGTGCTTCAGGACAGCCATCTGTTCACAGGCACGGTAGCGGACAATATCCGTTATGGTAATCTGGAAGCCAGTGATACGGAAGTAAAGGGAGCAGCCATGCTTTCCGGTGCTGACACCTTTATCAAGCACCTGCCGGACGGCTATGACACCATGCTTTCCGGTGACGGAGCAAATCTGTCCCAGGGCCAGAGACAGCTTTTGACCATTGCCCGTGCCGCTGTGGCAGACCCGCCGGTACTGATTCTGGACGAGGCAACCTCCAGCATTGATACACGTACCGAGGCCATTGTGCAGAGAGGTATGGACAGTCTGATGGAAGGAAGAACGGTATTTGTAATCGCCCACAGACTCTCGACAGTTCAGAATTCCGATGTTATCATGGTACTGGAACAGGGACGCATTATAGAGCGGGGCACCCACGAGGATCTGATTGCCCAGAAGGGCAAGTATTATCAGCTCTATACAGGTGCTTTTGAGTTATCATAACAATGTTATGATTTTCTGTATCCCGTGTTCGGACGTTTCACGTACATCAGTATGCTTCCGGACGGACTAAAGTCCGCCGGAATCCTACAGATGTGCGTGAAAAGCCGGACACGGGGATAACAGAAAATCAAGCAACAAGGTTATGCTTATTAAGCAGGAGGAAAAATGAGAGATAAATTTCAGCGGTTTATGCAGGGGAGATACGGGGCCGATGAGCTGAGCAGGTTTCTGACGACGCTTGGCCTGATTCTGATTGTGGTGAATCTGTTTTTCAGAAACGTTATTTTGTCGTATGTGGTTCTGGCGATTCTGATCTACTGTTACTACCGGATGTTTTCGAGAAATTACAGCCGGCGATACGCGGAGAATCAGAAATATCTGACCTGGAGAAACCGGCTGAAATCCGGTCCGTCCAGATGGCGTTCCGAGATGGAGCAGCGGAAAATTTACCATATTTACCGCTGCCCGTCCTGCAGGCAGAAAATTCGTGTGCCGAAGGGAAAGGGAAAGATTATCGTAACCTGCCCCAAATGTCATACGGAATTTCAAAGAAAAAGCTGAAATTTTTGTGTATAAAAAACTTCTGAACGGCTCATAATGTGGATAAAGCAAGAAAGGAGATTCTGTTATGAAAAAGTTCAGAAGGCTTGCGGCGGGCACAGTGCTTGCACTGCTTGTATTGTCAACGGCCGCATGCGGCAATTCCGATGACAAAACAACGGATAATAATACCACCAATCAGGAAAATACCACGGAGGATACCAATACCACCAATGGCACAGGTGACGGCATGGTAAACGATGTGACGGATGATGCCGGAGATGCTGTGGAAGATGTGGGAGACGGCATCATGGATGGTGTGGATGATGTGGTGGATGGAGCCGAAAATGCTGTGGATGATGTGACTGGCAGTGAAAACGGCACGACAAACACAAACAACGGGACGACCGATACCACCGATGGCACTACACAGACACCGTAAGGTGCGTATAACAGCAGACAGAGATTTGATAACTGAAATCCGGCAGGGCCAGCAGGCTTCTGCCGGATTTGTCTGTGCGGCTGGAGGCGGCAGAAAGCCGTCTTTCCCGGACTGCGCTGCCGTCTGTGAAGACAGCCGGTATGGGGAAATTTCCATCTGCGGAAGATGGTTGCAGGGAAAGAAAAAATGCGTTATACTGATATATACGTGGAAAAAGGCGCAGAGGAAAAGGGATTCCGGGACGCCGAAAGAGAAAACAGAGATAAAAGGGCAGGGATAAAATTATGAATTGTATTACTGTAAAAGAGCTGTTTCAAGATACAGCAAAATATGCGAATCAGGAAGTGACTGCAGCGGGCTGGATCCGCAGCAACCGCGGTTCCAAGGCATTCGGCTTTCTGGTATTAAGCGATGGAAGCTGTTTCCAGACGCTTCAGATTGTGTACCATGATACGATGGAAAACTTTAAGGAGATCTCAAAGCTGAACGTAGGTGCGGCTGTGATTGTAAAGGGCACCCTTGTGGAGACGCCTGAGGCAAAGCAGCCCTTTGAGGTTCAGGCATCGGAGGTAACGGTGGAGGGAGATTCTGCTCCGGATTATCCGCTGCAGAAGAAGAGACATTCCTTTGAATATCTGAGAACAATTTCTCATCTCCGTCCGAGGACGAATACCTTCCAGGCAGTGTTCCGGGTACGTTCTCTGATTGCCTATGCCATTCACCAGTTTTTCCAGGAGAGAGGCTTCGTCTACGTGCATACGCCGCTGATTACGGGAAGCGACTGTGAGGGCGCAGGTGAGATGTTCCAGGTGACGACTCTGGACCTGAAAAATCCGCCGCTGACGGAAGACGGAGAGGTGGATTACAGCCAGGATTTCTTTGGAAAAGAGACGAATCTGACCGTAAGCGGCCAGCTGAACGCGGAGACCTATGCCATGGCTTTCCGGAATGTTTACACCTTTGGTCCTACCTTCCGGGCAGAAAATTCCAATACGACCCGTCATGCGGCTGAGTTCTGGATGATCGAGCCGGAGATGGCCTTTGCAGATCTGGAGGATAACATGGAAGTGGCAGAAGCCATGCTGAAGCATGTGATCAGCTACGTGCTGGAAAAAGCTCCGGATGAGATGAATTTCTTCAATCAGTTTGTGGATAAGGGACTGCTGGAGCGTCTGCAGGGCGTGCTGAATTCCGAGTTCGGCCATGTGACCTACACGGAGGCCATCGAGATTCTGGAAAAGAACAATGACAATTTTGATTATAAGGTGAGCTGGGGCTGTGATCTGCAGACAGAGCATGAGCGCTATCTGACAGAGCAGGTGTTTAAGCGTCCGGTCTTTGTGACGGATTATCCGAAGGAGATCAAGGCCTTCTATATGAAGCAGAACGATGACGGAAAGACTGTGGCGGCCATGGACTGTCTTGTTCCGGGCATCGGAGAGATTATCGGCGGAAGCCAGAGAGAGGATAATCTGGAGAAGCTGTCCGCAAGAATGAAGGAGCTGGGACTGAAAGAAGAGGATTACGGCTTCTATCTGGACCTGCGGAAATACGGTTCAGCCCGCCATTCCGGCTTTGGACTTGGCTTTGAGCGCTGCGTCATGTATCTGACCGGAATGTCCAATATCCGCGATGTAATTCCGTTCCCGCGGACGGTAAAGAACTGCGATCTGTAAACAGAAAGAATAGAAGAGAAGGAGGCGTACAAAGATTGGGAAAGATTTTTGTACGCCTTTTTTATTCCTGCGGCAGTGAGCCAGACAGAGGTCAGGGAGAAGCATATGGACGGAAAGACAGAGAGAAACCTGGGAAGGTTCTCCGGAGAAAGGACAGCTGAATATGAGATCCTGGAGCTGGTGAAGCTGAAGCTCTATCAGCGGATGCATGGCCTGGCGCCTGTCCTCGGAGCGCTGGAATTTCGAGTGGAAGGACGGGAAAAAGACGGACAGAAAGGCGGACAGAATATATCTCCGGCTGGAGCTGGAGGCATGCAGCCTGAACAGTCTGAAGATTCTGGCCTGTACCGGACGGACGGGAAAATATTTTATCTGGACTCTGAGCGCCTGCGCGCAGAATTCCTGAGCGGGGGAAAAAGGAAGGATTTTCCGGGACAGAATGGAGAACCGGAACAGAAAGGGGAGGGCGGCAGGCTTAGCGGATGTGAATGGCTCTGCCTGGAAGTCCTGCATATGCTGGGACACTGCCTGCTGGGGCATCCTTTCCAGGCCTGGAAAGTGCAGAACCGGAAGGAATGGGAGCTGGAATGTGATCTGGCGGCCTGGCAGCTGGTGGAAGAGCTGTGGGGAGAGAAGCTGCCCTTTTTGCGGAGGGCAGAGAAGCTTCTGGAAGGAGAAAGAGGAACAGGGACGGAAGCGCTTCCAGATGAAGAGCGGGACCGCAGGAAGGAAGCGGAAGCAATTCTTTACGTGGATTCCCATGACGGCTGGGGCCGCCGGGACGAAAGGCAGGCGGCCTGGTGGCAGGGCCAGGGAGAGAAGATCCGGAAGCAGGGAAGCCCGAAGGGCAGGAGGAAAGCGGGCACAGCCAGACAGAGCCGGGAGCGCCGTCTGGTGCCCGCGGCAGGAGAGCGTGGCGATTACCGGGAAATCTTAAGAAGCCTTTCCTCCTGGAGAGAGGACGCCAGAATCAATCAGGAAGAATTTCAGTATTCCTGGTACGTCTACGGCCTGCAGGTTTATGGAAATCTGCCGCTGATAGAGCCTCTGGAATACAGTGAGGAGAGAAAGATTTCGGACCTGGTGATTGTTCTGGATACCTCAGGTTCCTGCGAAAAGGAACTGGTGCAGATCTTCCTGGAGGAGACCCGGGGAATCTTGGAGCAGGAACGATTGTTTTTCAGGCGCTTCTGCCTTCATATCATTCAGTGCGATAATCAGATTCAAAAAGACGACTGTATCCGAAGCCGGGAAGACTTTGAAGAATATCTGGAAAATCTGACCATCCGGGGCGGCGGAGGCACAGATTTCCGGCCTGCTTTCGAGCGGATTGCGGAGCTTAAGAAAGCCGGAGAGCTTTCGAGCCTTCGGGGAATTCTGTATTTCACGGACGGCTGCGGACGGTATCCGGAACAGGAACCGGATTATCAGGTATGGTTTGTGATGCTGAAGGGGTACTATGACGCCATTGACATGCCGGGCTGGATACACCGCCTGGTGCTGGAGGAAAAGAGATAGATTATGAATATTCAGGAAGCAAAAGAGGAAATTGAAAAGGCGGTAAAAGCCTATACAGCCAGGACGGAGGCAGGAACTTTGAAAATTCCGCTTCAGAGACAGAGGCCGGTTCTGCTGATCGGCCCGCCCGGCATCGGAAAGACGGCGATTATGGAGCAGATTGCCAGGGATTGTTCTATTGGTCTTGTGGCTTATACGATGACTCATCATACGCGCCAGAGCGCCATCGGCCTGCCGGTACTGGAGCAGCGGAAATTTGACGGAACAGAGTATACAGTTACTTCTTATACCATGAGTGAGATTATTGCGTCTGTCTATGAGCAGATGGAAAAGAGCGGCTGCCGGGAAGGAATCCTGTTCCTGGATGAAATCAACTGCGTTTCTGAGACCCTGATGCCTGCCATGCTGCAGTTCCTTCAGTATAAGACTTTCGGAAGCCACCGCCTGCCGGAGGGATGGGTGATTGTGGCCGCCGGAAATCCTCCGGCCTATAACCGTTCTGTCCGGGAATTCGACACAGTGACTCTCGACAGAGTACGCCGGATGACGGTGGAGCCGGATCTGAAGGTATGGAAAGAATATGCCATAGAGCGCAGGCTTCATCCGGCAGTGCTTTCATTTCTGGAATTGCGGCCTGAGCGTTTCTATGTGATGGAGCCCGGCCATACAGGTTTTGTGACCGGACGGGCATGGGAAGATCTCTCGGAAATCCTTCTGGCTATGGAGGAACTGGGCCTGGGCGTGGAAGAAACGCTGTTTGGCCAGTATCTGCAGGATGAGGAAACAGCTTTGGAATTTTCCTTTTATTACCGGATTTATGAGCGGTGGAAAATAAAACTGAAGCCGGAAAAGATTCTGGAGGGAGACTGGGAAGAGCCGGGAGAAACAGCTTCAGAGCTGCCGTCTCTGGCTTTTGATGAGAGACTCTGTATTGTATGGCTTCTTCTTCAGAGTATTTTGGATCTGGGGGCCAGGCTGGGAGAACAGCAGAAGCTTTCAGAGAGCCTGCAGTTTTTTGTGGAAGGACTGAATCTGCCGGAGAGTCCGGGTGCGGGAGGCGATTCCAAAGGGCAGGATGTCAAAGAAAAGAATGCCAAAGAAGAGAATTCCAAAGGAACGGTCAGGACCGGAAACTGGGAGAAACTCATTCAGGAACGCCTTGCCAGCCGGCAGAAAGGACTGGCAGTCCGGAAGGAAAACGGTCTTCTGTCAGTGGAGGAGGAAGAAAGAGAGCAGAAACTTTCCGGGATGATACGTGCCTGCGCGGAAGATATGCGGCTGAAAAATGATTCTGGATGCTTTGCGGAAAAGAGCAGGGAAGAGGCGGAAAAGACAAAAGAGCAGAGACAGAAGCTGGCTTCCGCCATGGAGCATGCCGCCAGCTTTATCCATCGCACCTTTGGAAACAGGCAGGAATTGATAGTTTTTCTGACCGGACTGACAGAGCATCCGGTCTGCCGGGAAGTGTTGAAGAAGGAGGTGCCTCGGCTTTGGTCTGAGACAGAGCAGCTGTTGAACGCGGACAGCAGGGAGGAAGAACTGCGGAAAAAGCTGCAGGGCTGAAAAAAACCATTGACGTACACTGCTTTTGAGTATATAATCCAAAGTGCGGAGGAACACAGGTAAGCTGTGGGATGAAAAAGAACTCCGCCTAATATGGTGGTTTCGCCCGCGTGCGGGCGGAGGTCATTGGTTAGTAGAAGCACATAGGACGGGAAAGTCAGTAAAGCTTTCTCCGTCCTATTTTTTGTGTATATGAAAGCCTGGAAGGTTTTTCTGGACGCAGAAAAGCTTTGGGGGCAGACGCTGGCCGGATGGCTTCTGACAGGCAGGACCACTTCCCATCACGAAGAAGAGGAGAATGAATGGATGAAAAAGAAAGGTATTGTTTTGGCACTGGTTACTGCACTCTGCACGGCAGCACTGGCTGGCTGCGGAGGAGGCTCTGACAGCGGAGAGAAGCTGTATCTGTATAACTGGACGGAATATATTCCGCAGGAAGTCTATGATGCCTTCGAGGAGGAGACGGGAATCGAGGTTATCGAGTCTACTTTTTCTTCCAATGAGGAGATGCTTGCAAAGCTGACGGCAGGCGGAACAGGCCAGTACGACATGGTAGTGGCCAGCAATTATGTAATCAAGGCCATGCAGGAGCAGGGACTGATTCAGGAGCTTGACAAGACACAGCTGGAAAACCTGGGAAATATCAGTGATACCGCGCTGGGAATGGACTTCGATCCGGAAAACCAGTATTCGATACCGTTTATGGGAGGAATCACTGTCATTGCGGTAAATACAAAGATGTGCGATGAGCTGGGAGTGACCATCGAGTCCTTTAACGATCTTCTGAATCCGGCTCTGGAAAATAACATGGTAGTGGTAGACGACGTGCGTGAGATCGTGGGAATCGCTCTGAAGGCTCAGGGAGAGGATTCCAATACGACCGATCAGGCTACGATTGAGGGAACGCTTCCCTGGCTGAAGGAGCTGGTTCCGAATATCAAAGCATATGACAGCGACAGCCCCAAGACTCTGCTGGTTGCCAACGAAGTGGCTGTAGGCGTGGTTTACAATATCGACGCAGGCCAGGCGATCAATGAGAACCCGGATATCGATGTGGTATTTACGGAGGAGCCCTGCGAGATGTCCATGGATAATTTCGTACTGACTTCCGAGGCAAAGAATGTGGAGAACGCCATGAAGTTCATCGACTTTGTACACCGCCCGGACATCTACAAGATGATTCTGGACGTATTCCCGGGCGTATGCGTGAACGATGCGGCTCTGGAGATCATGGATTCCCGCTACCTGGAAAATCCGGGCAGCAATGTGGACCAGTCCGAGATTGCCCGCGCAAATCTGATTGAGGAAGTCGGAGATGCCGTTACCTATTATGATGATGTATTCACACAGATGAAGACGAACTAGGACCTGTTCCGGGGCTGTCAGAAGTGGAAAATTCCCGGCAGTCCCGGAATTACAGCGGGGACGAACCTGTTAAGCGGAGGTGGCTTATGAAGAAAATAGAGATTATCACAAGACCGGACAAACTGGATATTATCAAAAAGATTCTGGCCCAGAATGAATATTCTGGCATGACCGTTACGGCAGCCATGGGCTGCGGCCGTCAGAAGGCGGACGCCAAGGATTTTGAGGAACTGAACCTGGAGATGAATCTCCTGCCCAAGATTCACGTGATGACGGTAGTCTGGGACGAGGACCTGGAGGAAATCCTGGTGGAGCTTCAGCAGAAGCTGACAACAGGAAGCGTAGGAGACGGAAAGATATTTATTTCCACAATTGACGATGTGGTGAGAATCAGAACAGGGGAGCGTGGATACAAGACCTTGTAATACAGGAGGAACAGCAGATGAGTGATACTCAGGGGAACGTAATCATCAGACTGAAAGATGTGGATAAGAGCTTTGATGATGAGCGTGTCGTGAAGAAGCTGAATCTGGACGTGGAGGAGGGAGAATTCCTGACCATGCTGGGTCCCTCCGGCTGCGGAAAGACCACGACGCTTCGAATGATTGCCGGATTTGAGGTGCCGACATCAGGACAGATTTTTCTGGAGGGGGAGGACGTGGATGACAAGAAGCCCAATGAGCGCAATGTCAACACGGTATTTCAGAATTATGCCCTGTTTCCCCACATGAACGTATTTGATAATATTGCGTTCGGACTGGTGGAGAAAAAAGTAAAGAAGGACGAGATCCGCCGCAGAGTGGAAGAGATGATAAAGCTGGTGCAGCTGGACGGCATGGAGAAGAGAATGCCGGCTCAGATGTCCGGCGGCCAGAAGCAGAGAGTGGCCATTGCCCGGGCTCTGGTAAACCGCCCCAAGGTGCTTCTTCTGGACGAGCCGCTGGGAGCGCTGGACTTGAAGCTCAGAAAGCAGATGCAGGGCGAGCTGAAGGCGCTGCAGCGTCAGCTTGGCATTACCTTTATCTATGTAACCCACGATCAGGAGGAGGCTTTGACCATGAGCGACCGGATCGCGGTCATGAACCGGGGCCGTCTGGAGCAGGTGGGCACGCCGGAGGAGGTCTACAATCATCCGGAGACCAAGTTCGTGGCGGACTTTATCGGTGAGTCCAATATCATCGAGGGCTATATAGAGAATATGACGGATGATTCCATCGAAGTTACCATGGAATCCGGAAAAGCTGTCATTCAGGAGACCGGCTACCGGATGGAGGAAATGGTTTATCTCTGCATCCGTCCGGAGAATCTGAAGATTTCCACGGAACCCCGGGAAGGCTTCCGGTTCCGGGGCCAGGTGCGGGAGCATATTTTCATCGGTTCCACCAATAAAACCATGATTGAGATGCCCAACGGACAGATGCTTAAAAGCGTGACGCCTGCGGAGGACGAACTGATTCCGGTGGGAACCGCAGTCAACGTATTCTGGAATCCGGGAAAAGCTGTGGTAATGCGGACGAAAGAAGAGCAGATCTACAACGTAATCGAGCAGTCTGTAGAGATAGAGGGTATGACAAATGATCAAATCTTTTAAAAAGCGCATCGGCGCGCTGGTGACGGTAGGGCCGACCGTGCTCTGGCTCGGCTTCTTCCTGATGATACCGCTGATCTATGTGATCGGCATCAGCTTTCTGACCAAAAATGCCTACGGCGGCGTGGATTTTATCTTCACACTCGATAATTATAAGGCTCTTTTCAGCAATGAATATGTGAAGGTATTCGCGGATTCCCTGTGGCTTTCTCTGGAGACCACGGTGATCTGTCTGATTGTGGGTTATCCCTTCGCCTATATTATTGCAAATGCCCCGAAGAAGTGGAAACCGGCTCTGGTGATGCTTCTGATGCTTCCGTTCTGGACCAATTCCCTGATCCGTACCTACGGATGGAATACTCTGCTCAGGACAGAAGGCGTCATCAACCATTTCCTTCAGTGGATCGGAATTATCGACAAGCCCCTGAATATGCTGTATACAGATGGCGCTGTTCTGCTCGGTATGGTATACGCGCTGCTGCCCTTTACGGTGCTGCCCCTGCATACCTCCATTGAGAAGCTGGATCATTCCCTTCTGGAGGCCGCAAGCGATCTGGGCGCATCCAAAGTGCATACCTTTACGCGCGTGATTCTGCCCCTTACCATGCCCGGTATCTTCGCAGGATCGATCCAGACCTTTATTCCGTCGCTGGGATTCTTCTTTATCTCCGACATGATGGGCGGCGCGAAGACCATGTATATCGGAAACCTGATCAAGAATCAGTTCCTGTCGGCAAGAAACTGGCCCCTGGGCGCGGTACTGTCCATTGTGCTGATTATCATAACGCTGATTATCATGAAGCTGTATACGAGAGTCGGCTCACTGGAAGACATGGCGTAGGCAATGAGCCGTGCGAAGACGGGAATGGGCACGCAGGCGTCATGCTTGCATGTAAGACGGCGTGCCCATTCCCGGATTCATAGGGCGAAGCCCGACAGCGAGATGGAGCGGAGCGAAATCGAGCTGGCGCGGCTCATGCCTTTGGACACCCTGGGGTGCAAGGTGAATTCCGCCGAAGGCGGAAGAGAGGGCACCCTGGGGTGCATGAGCCGTGCGAAGCCAAAATGCTGCGGCACATGAGTAAGAGAGAGGGATACCAAAATGAAAAAAAGAAAAGTCAGAGAGTTCAAGCCGGGCAGCGTCTTCTATGCCTGCCTGGTTTACCTCTTTTTATATCTGCCTATCTTTGTGGTGATTGTATTTTCATTCAACACCTCAGAGATGAACATTACCTTCCAGGGCTTTACGGTGGAGTGGTATGGGCGGATGCTGGAGAACCGGCAGCTGATGCAGTCCTTTTTCAATACGGTGATTGTGGCTTTCTGGAGCACCATCATTTCCGTGGTTATCGGGACGCTCTGCGCGCTGGGACTGTATAAGTTTGAGTTTAAGCTGAAGAATCTGATCAGCAGCTCCCTGTATATCCCGATTGTGATTCCAGAGCTGGTATTTGCCATTGCGCTTCTGATCTTCTTTTCTTCCATTCATGTGAATATGAACATGGTTACGCTGATTATCGCCCATGTAACCTTTTCCATGCCCTTCGTGGTGATTACGGTGCGGGCGAGACTGGCGGGATTTGATAAATCCATCGAGGAAGCGGCCCGTGACCTGGGAGCCAATGAGCTTCATACCTTTTTCCGGGTGACTCTTCCCATGATTTCCCCCGGAGTTATTTCCGGCGGCATGCTGGCGCTGACCATGTCCCTGGACGATGTGGTGGTAAGTTTCTTTACGGCCGGACCGGAGAGCCAGACGCTTCCGCTGAAGATCCTCGGTATGGTGAGAAAGGGCGTTTCCCCCGATGTGAACGCGCTGTCTACGCTGATGATTCTGGGAACCATCGTGATCCTGTTGACGGCTACACTGATTCAGGGTAAACTGGAGAAAAAGATGTAATATGAGGTGGACCGGATGTTCACAATAGAGAAAATGACGGAAGAGATGCGTCCGGAAGTGCTTCCCATGGTGGATGAGTTCTATCAGAGCGACGCAGTAAGCCATGGGGTGGAGCAGGAGATACGGGAGCGGACCTTTGTGGACGCGGTGAGCCCTGATCCGGCGCTGGAAGGTTATGTGCTGAAGGAGGATGGCAGAATCATAGGCTTTGCCTATGTGACGGTGTTCTACGCTTGCGAGGTGGGAGGCCGCTGCATGATGTTTGAGGAGCTGTATCTGAAGGAGGAAGCCCGGGGAAAGGGCTATGGGAGCCGTTTCTTTGAGATGGTGATGAAAGAGCGCACGGAGATCCGCCGCTTTCGTCTGGAAGTTTCAAAGGCCAATGAAAAAGCAGTGCGCCTGTACAGACGCCTTGGTTTTGAGTTCCTGGATTATGATCAGATGGTACTGGACCGGTAGAGGAGGAATACAGATGAATCACATAGAAGAAAAACTGACAGGCTGTTATGAAAGTATCCGTGGAAAGCTGCCTTTTGTGCCCCAGACAGCGCTGGTGCTCGGCTCTGGCCTTGGCGGCTATGCGGAGTCAGGGAATATCCGTGTGGAAAGAACGTTGGATTATCAGGATATTCAGGGATTTCCCCGCTCTACGGTGGAAGGCCATAAGGGACGCTTTGTGTTTGGATATGTGGAAGAGGTTCCTGTGGTGTGCATGCAGGGACGGGTTCATTATTATGAAGGCTATGCCATGAGTGATGTGGTGCTTCCGGTCCGGCTGATGCGCCTGATGGGAGCGGAGACTCTGTTTCTGACCAATGCGGCAGGCGGAATCAATCAGGATTACAGACCGGGAGATCTGATGCTGATCCGGGATCATATCTCTTCCCTGGTGCCTTCCCCGCTGATCGGGCCGAATCTGGACAGCCTGGGACCGCGTTTCTGCGATATGACGGATACCTATGACGCAGAGTACCGGGCTATTATGAAGGAGACAGCAGAAAAAGCTGACATTCCCCTGCAGGAAGGCGTGTATATTCAGTTTTCAGGCCCCCAGTACGAGACTCCGGCTGAGATAAGAATGGCCCGGGCCCTGGGCGCGGACGCAGCCGGCATGAGTACGGTATGTGAGGCGATTGCGGCTCATCACGCGGGAATGCGTATCTGCGGAATCTCCTGCATTACTAATATGGCGGCAGGCGTGACAGGCGAAAAGCTTTCCCATGAGGAAGTTCAGGAGACGGCGGACAGAGCCGCAGAACGTTTCCAGAGGCTGATTACAGCAGGCATTCTGGCGGTAAGCAGAAAGACCAAAGCCTGAGAAATAAATACCTTCCGGCGGAAAGAGGGAGCATCCGGGCAAAGGATGCCCGGCCGGAATGCGGAGGCGGTAAAGTATGGATGATAAAAAACTGATGGAAACCGCAATCAAAGCAAGAGAATATTCTTACAGCCCCTATTCGAATTTTCGGGTAGGGGCAGCTTTGCTTTGTGCGGATGGCAGCGTTTATACAGGCTGCAATATGGAAAACGCGGCTTATACGCCGGGAATCTGCGCGGAGCGCACAGCGCTCTACAAAGCGGTCAGTGAAGGAAAAAGAGAATTTTTGGCTATTGCCATTGTGGGAGGTCCGGCCAGTCCTCTCAAGTCAGGAAAAGATGGAGCTTTTGTCAGCGGAACATTGGAATTTACTGCGCCCTGCGGCGTCTGCCGCCAGGTCATGCGGGAATTCTGTGATCCGGACAGCTTTCGGATTATACTGGGGACTGGAGAAGAAGATCTGCATTCGTATCTTTTAAAGGAACTTCTGCCCCTGAGCTTCGGACCGGAGAACCTTGGGAGAAAACCGGCAGAAAAGGAGGACGAAAACCCATGAATATATGGAAGAGGCTTTCGCCTGTAAAAAAAGAAATTTTCCTGTTTCTGATCATGGCAGGCTTTGGCCTCGTCAAACAGTTTCTTGTTTACAATCTGCCTATTATGGCGGTGCCGAAAGGGATTCATGACGACTGGATCATGGTACATCTGGCAGATACTTTAAGAAACGGCCAGTGGCTGGGAGAATACAACAGCCTGACTTTGACCAAAGGAATGTTTTTCCCGCTGTATCTGGCAGTTATCAATTTTTTTCATTTGTCCTACCTGAATGTGACAGCCCTTTTGTATACGGTAAGCTGCATGGTGTTCGTCTATGCTCTGCGGCCTCTGGTGAAAAAGCAGCTGCCGCGGCTGGTGCTTTATCTTGCCCTTCTCTGGAATCCCATATCTTATTCGCTGCAGGCTTTCCAGAGGGTGTACCGGAACAGCATTTCCTATATTCAGGTGCTGCTGATTTTCGGAGGCTTTCTGGCTGTCTATCTGCGGAGACGTGAGCCTGTAAAGCGTCATATTCCCTGGATCATCGCGGCTGCGGCAGGTACTGTCAGTTTTTTCTATACGAGGGAGGATGCCATCTGGGTAGTTCCCTTCCTTGTGGTCTTTGTGCTGGTATATCTGGGAAGCCTGTTTGGGCTCTGGAGAAAAGAGCGGGGAAAAGCAGCCCCCTATGTGTGGAAGACAGTTCTGGTTCTGCTGCCTTTCCTCTGCCTCTGGGGAGCAGGAAAATGGATTGCCCGCCAGAATCTGAACCATTATGGCATCGAAGTTACGAACGAGCTGCAGTCCGGCGGTTTTGCTGAAATGTACAAGAGTATGATGTCCGTGAAACCGGAGGAGGATATCCCGGGCGTTACTATGACCAGTGAGAAAATCGCCCGTATGTGTGAAGTATGTCCCACTCTCGGGGAGCTGGAGCCTTATATTCAGAGCAGCAAGGAATACTGGGCCGGCGAAGAGGGGGACGCGGAAAACTGGGAAGTCCGGGACGGCTGGGTATTCTGGATCTTCCGGACGGCGTTGGAGGAAGCCGGATATTATACGGACGGAGCCATCGCAAATGCTGTCTGTCTGCAGATCCGTGACGAGATTGAGGAAGCGCTGGACGCAGGTCTTCTGGAACGGCAGCCTACGATGCCTTCCACCTATATGTCTCCCTGGAGAAAGGGATATCTGGGAGATTTGTTTGGAGCCATGGGAAAGGCGGTTGCTTATACAACGACCTATGATGAGATGGAGACGCTTGTATATCTGTACAGCGAGCCGGATGACAATGGAGGAATTCCTCTGTTTGAGCGGATCACCGGGGACAAGGCGGTCTGGTATGAGTCAGATCTGGTCGAAATGGCAGGCTGGTATGTGTCCTATGAAGGCATGGACGGCGTGACCCTGCAGGCAGAGCTTTCAGATGGAACGGTCCTTGGAACGGCAGAATTTACAGAGAGCGAAGATGTGGCTTCCTACCTGGCGCAGCAGGGAGTGACTGCTCCCGGCAGTGAAAAATGCCGGTTTTCTCTGAAGCTTTCTGTGGAGGATAAGCCGCAGATCATATACTTACGCGCTTACCGGGATGGAGAACTGCTGGATGAGTATGAGCTTTCGGAAGATGTAACCTCCGTAGAGCGGGAGAATTCCCGGCTGAATCTGGACTGGTACTGGGATGTGCCGGAGCGCCACGGATTCCTGGCGTCTATCAACTACAAGGGTGAGATTCTGAACGGCATTCTTCAGGTGTACCGCTGGACGGGACCGGTGCTGGCAGCCCTGGGCTTTGCCTCCTGGATTTTCCTCACCGCCCGCCGGATACTCTGCCTGATAAAGAAAAGGCAGGACGAGACAGAACTTGCCTGCTGGCTGGTGGTATCAGCGCTGCTTGCCAGCTACCTGGTGCTGCTGGGCGGAATCTCCTATTCAGAGATATCCGGCTGGAATGCGATCCTCTACTGGTATTTGTCGGGAGGGTATCCGATTATGACGGCCTTCCAGGTGCTGACGCTGATCTTTGCCTGGAAGGAGCTGAAGATTTGCCGTAAGGAGAAAATCTGCTGAGAAAAAGGGAAAAGTAAAGAAACTGTTCTCGAAGGGATATAGCGGGGGAAATAGAGGTCATCTGCAGTTGTATTCCACAGAAAATAGATTATAATGAGAATAGTTATATCAGAATATGGCTCAGTTGTGAGCAGTGATTGAAAGAATAAGCAGGAGGAATGAGAGAATGAAACTGATTATTGACAATGCGAATATTGATGAGATTCGTTCCATGTATGAATTTTTCCCCATGGATGGTGTGACCTGCAATCCCACGATTCTGGCCAAGGAAAAGCGCCCGCCCTACGAGGTGCTGAAGGAAATCCGTGATTTTATCGAAGAAGGCGAGCTGCATGTGCAGGTAGTCAGCGATCATGCGGACAATATGGTGGAGGAAGCCTACAAGATCCGCAAGGAGCTGGGAGATGACACCTATATCAAGATTCCGACCACAAAGGAGGGCCTGAAGGCTATCCGTATTCTGGCGGCGGCAGGCATCAATGTGACGGCTACCGCCATCTATACCCAGATGCAGGCCTTTCTGGCTGCAAAGGCAGGCGCTCTCTATGTGGCTCCCTACATCAACCGTATTGACAATCTGGGTTCGGACGGCGTGCGCACAGCCAAGGAGATTCACGACATGTTCCGCAATTACAAATTTAAGACAGAGGTGCTTGCGGCCAGCTTCAAGAATTCCCGCCAGGTGATTTCCCTCTGCGAGTACGGAATCGGAGCTACGACTATTTCTCCGGATGTGCTGGAACTGCTGATTAAGAATGACTCCGTGACGGCGGCTCTGGACACCTTCCGCAGTGATTTCGAGAATCTGTGCGGAAAGGGAAAGACTATGCTGAATTGCGATTAAAATGGTGGAAGATAAATAGCTTATGATAGATTTGCATTTACATTTTGACGGTTCGCTGCTGCCGCGCACGGTGCTGGAGCTGGCGGACGAACAGGGAATCAGGCTCCCGGCCCGGGAGCCTGATGAGCTGAAGCTCTTTCTTACGGCTCCTTCAGATTGCACCAGCTTGAATGAATATCTGGAAAAGTTTGATCTGCCTCTTCTGGTGCTTCAGACAAAAGAGGCAATTCGGAAAGGCATGTATACACTGGCCAGTTCTCTGAGAGAACAGGGCATGCTGTATGCGGAGATCCGTTTTGCGCCCCAGCTTCATACCAGGAAAGGTCTGACTCAGGAGCAGGTGGTAAAGGCTGCCCTTCTGGGCCTGCAGGAAGCTCTGGCCGGCTCTTTTTTCAAGGCAAAACTGATTCTATGCTGTATGCGGGGTGCGGACAATAGAGAAGAAAATCTTCTGACTGTACGGACTGCCGCGTCATTTCTGGGCCGGGGCGTGGCCGCGGTGGATCTGGCCGGAGCAGAGGCTCTCTATCCTACGGAGGATTACGAAGAGATCTTCCGGCTGGCCCGGGAGTTTTCTGTGCCTTTTACCATTCATGCGGGAGAGGCGGACGGACCGGACAGCGTGAGAGCAGCGCTGCGTATGGGGGCCAGCCGGATCGGCCATGGAGTACGGGCCGGGGAGGACGCAGAGCTTTTGGCAGAGCTCAGGGAACGGCATATTCCGCTGGAAATGTGTCCCAGCAGCAATGTGCAGACGAAGGCGGTTCCGTCCCTTGGGGAGCATCCGGTTCTTGAATTTCTCCGCCAGGGACTGGCTGTCACAGTCAATACAGACAATATGACGGTTTCGGATACGACGATAGAACGGGAATTCCGGCTTCTTCAGGAGGAGCTTGGGATGACGCCGGAGGAACGAAAGACCCTTCTTTTGAACGCGGCGGACGCCGCATTTCTCACAGAGGAAGAGCGCTGGCGCCTGAAGAATGTAATTCAGAAGGTATGCTGATTAAAAGTTTTCTCGAATCGCACAGACTGTCAAGCGGGGACGGTCCGGTGTCCAGGAGCTTTTTGATGATGACGCAGATACCGTCTGAATTTGTCAGCAGTCAGAGTATTTTATCTTTTAATACCAATCGTGTTTCTCATTTTTGTTCAATGCAGCGATGGATTCCATCTCTTCATCTGTCAGCGCAAAGTCAAAAAGCGAGATGTTCTCCCGGATATGCTCAGGGCTGCTGGAACCGGGGATAACACATACACCTTTTTGTAAATTCCAGCGGAGAATCACCTGCGCCGAAGCCATATCATGATCTTTCGCAATGGCGGAAATCACTTCATCTGCGAACAGCTCGCATTTTCTGTAGTATTTGCAGTATTGCTGCTGCATCCTGTCAGGCATCCAATTAAGAACAGACCGGAAATAAAAATGGAGATCCATTTTTGTGTCATAAGGTGTTGCCTCCTTCCCGTTGTATTTCTTTTATCCGATTTACCTGTCCGAAATGGCTTCTTCATTTCAATTACTCTGTACCGGGATTAAATCCTTGCTGTTTCAACATTGCAGGAACTTCCGGGTAATGCGAGTAGGGCGGTTTGTAGAAATCTGCCGCCATTCCCGTCCAGTTTCCAACCCGGCTGTTCCAAGGGCGTTCCTTGAGGTATGAGGCATATTGCTCATCATACTGTTTCAGGAAGCCGCTTAGTTCCTGATTGTATTGTTCCGCAAAGCAAACGGCCTCCTTCGGCAGCCGTGGCTTTATCCCGGGATTTTCCGCCGGATACCCTGCACATAAGCCAAGCATCGGAAGTACATATTTTGGAAGATTCAGCTCCCGAATAGCTTCCAGCGCATGAAGGCGGATGTTCCCAATCGGTACCGTACCAAGTCCAAAGGATTCCGCCGCAGCCACAGCAGTCCCCAGCGCAATTCCTACTTCATTCGCCCCAACAATCAGGTTGTCGATCTGGCTGACAACAGAATCAAACTCCTGTCCATGATCCCGGCAGGCCAGCCATGTACGGTAAAAGTCTGTGCAGAATATCAGGAAAACAGGAGCCTGCGCGATATGCTTCTGGCCTCCGCACAGCTCGGAAAATTTCGCAAGCCGCGCTTTATCCTGTACAACAATGACAGAGACATGCTGAAGGTTTACCCAGTTGGGAGCTGCCTGCGCCGCCTTCAAAATCTGATCCAGCACCTTGCTCTCCACCGGCCTGTCTTGGTAGGCTCGAATGGAGCGGTGCGACGACAATGTGTCCATAACCTCGTTCATGGAAATTCTCCTCTCAAATGGGCTTTCGCTTGCCGCCAATTTGGCTTAACTTCTTATCAAGCCAAAGCGTTCTTTTTCAGCCAGTTCTTTTTGTTTCTGTTACTGCATTGCTTTCTGGAAGAAATCCACCATCTTGTCGAAGGGGATCACATCCAACTTGTCATACAAATCGGTATGCACCGCACCGGGGATAATAAGCAGCTCTTTGTTCTCCGGGTTGGGGTTGCCCTCCATCATAGCGGCGTAGGCGTCCCGGCTGAAGTAGCAGGAGTGGGCTTTCTTACCGTGAATAATCAGCACAGCGGAACGGAGCTCATTGCTGTACCGGAGGATGGGCTGGTTCATAAAAGACATGGTGCCGGTCACATTCCAGCCGCGTTGGCGTTCACACGGGTCATGTCGTACATGGTGGTTAGTAGAAATTCTAAATGCAACATTGAAATTGTAAATGCACTTTGGAAGTTTCATGAAGTTGTAAATGCACCCCGTTGGGATAGGGTTTATGTTGGAGTTGTCCTGCCTTCTTATATGTATTTCCAGCTTATTTCTTAAATAATGCTGGAGTTAGATGAATGGAATCGGACGGGATTTTCTCAAGGCCCAGAAGTTTGGTGGCTTCCTGGCCATAGATCTTCACAAACAAATCAATGGGAGCCTGTCCGTTCCATTTTTTTCTTGGATAGGAATTGATGTGGTTCATCATTTCGCGGATCTCTTCTTCCGTATAGTGCTCTTTTGC
>CALWAV010000042.1 GCA_944375745.1 uncultured Merdimonas sp. | reverse complement strand
GGTGTCATTCCCGCGTACTCACGGTTCGCGATGCAGACGCCGTTGGAAAGGGGCTCGATTCCGCAGATACACTCGAAGCATCCGCAGGAGGTCATGGGCTTCTCAATCAGGGAGTACAGAGATACGTCTTCCAGAGCGCCCTGGGAGAACTTCTTTACTGCCTCATTGACATCCTCGTACTCACCGATTCTCTCATCGATGACACGCTCCTTGGTAATCACCTGGCAGGGGCCCTGGGGATCCAGCTCGTTGGTAGCCTTTGCGTCCAGCCAGGATACGGCTCCGCACAGTCCCAGACGCTCCGGAGTAACCACGCATACGTGGCTCGGGGAGAATGCCTGGCACATGATGCAGCTGTAGTATACGTCTACACCCTCATCAGTCAGAGTAGTCAGTCTCTCGTCACGCTTGTCGAACATCGGGATCGCAAGGCTGTAGCGCAGCTCGGTACACTGAGCCGGGTCGGTGATAATCTTCACCTGGCACTTGTCCACAACGGCTGCAAACTCGCTCTTTACACGGGCGTAAAGAACCTCGCCCAGATGTTTCAGACGGAAGCCTGCCTGGTAAGTCTCCTTGCTGATACGGATACGGATCATGTCACGCTGTCCAGTGTGCATCAAGCCTTCCACGCAGTTCAGGTAAGAGTGGAACTTACGCTCGAATACGGACTCGAAATCGCTCTGCATGGACTTTCCAGCTACCTCTACAATGTAAGCGATGCTCTGCTTGCTTCCCTCCGGCATCTCGTTGATGTCCGGTCCGATCAGCTCGATCTTGTGATCCTCTACCTCGGTGGCATCCTTGGACAGTACCAGCTCGAAGCAGTCCACACGGGAGCCGTCGAACTCTACCTGCATGTCGCCCCGGCGGATGATCTCGCCTTCGAACGCGGAAGCGAAAGCAACCGGGATATCAATCTTTGTGATTTTCAGCTTGATGTCACGTGCTTCCAGGGAAGTAGCGTTGAACTTGCTTACATCCTTCTGCACGATCAGGCTCTTCGGTACACGGAAGGTATCTTCATTGGTGATAACCGGGAAGCCAAGAGCGATAGCGCCTGCGCCGCAGGCCACAATCACATCATTCAGCGGAGCAAAAGCATTTACGAATGCCGGTACACGCGCAAAAGTATACTTCATCAGTCCGGATGCGTCGCCTGGCTGGATATTTCCGAAAATCAGGGCTGCGCGGACAGCTACGGAAACTGCGTGAATGACTGCAGTCACGTCTTTTCCAAGGGGGATCACACGCACATTTGCGCCCATCTTCAAGCCTTTCTCCACACACTGGTCGATGATGCCGCCTACCAGAGTCACCAGGATACCCTGTCCCTGATAGGATTTTACAAGCTCCACGCCTTCCTCAGCAGTGGGAGCCGCTCCCAGGATAACGGCTACGCCCGGGATGTCGCCGGTTACCAGCGGCACGCCCAGCTCACGGATGGCCGCGTCCGGAAGATGTCCGGCTTCCGGAGCCTCATAGGGAGACGCTCCGTCCATATATTTCAGAACTTCAATAAACTCTGCGCAGAGAGCTGTGGCAATACCGCTCATGAAAGCGTCATGCAGTCTCTTCTCTCTTGTCATCAGGCTCTTTACTACCCCGAGGGCTTCCTTCAGCTCTCCCAGGTTGGTTACCTTTGTGCCTGTCACTGCGTAGTAGCAGGGAAGGCTGTAGGCTGTGTCCGGAAAGGCGACCGCTTTGTCGGCGCCGTTTGCAGCAATCGCATCGTCGATGGCCTTTTCCGTGAGACCATACACTGCATCATTTCCACTGAAAACTACATCAAATAATGTCATGTTCGTTCCTCCCCGCATCAGATTCCAAGCGCCGCACGCTTTTCTTCAATTCTGGCAATCATGGCATCGCCAAGCTTCTCAATATCTGTCTCAATCGTATAGGCAGCTTCCACCCAGTCACGGATTCCTTCTGTCAGCCACCATACCATCTGATCGGAACCGGACACCTGAGGCTCCACGCCCAGGAATGTATCAATGCCGGTGGCTACCACATAGTTTCCGATGGAAACAGCCTTTTCTGACATCCATTCCGGAGCGCAGCCCACAATCGGAAGCTGGGAAATGTTCAGCCCTGAATCCTTCGCCAGGCGGGAAGCCAGTACCACCATACGGCTGATGTCCACGCAGGAACCCATATGCAGCACCGGAGGAATATCAGCCAGCTCACAGACACGCTTCAAGCCGTCTCCGCAGAGATTCCGCGCCTCTTTATCCATCAGGCCTGCCCTTGCAGCCGCCTGGGCGGAACATCCGGACAGAATCACGATAATATCATTTGCAATCAGCTTCTTCATCAGCTCGATATGAGCATAATCCGGGCGCACTCTCGGATTGTTGCAGCCTACCATGGCCACGGCTCCCCGGAGCACACCGGAGGTAATACACTCGATCAGCGGTTTTGTGGTTCCCAGCTCATCCACCTGGGAATTTGTCACGCCATCCAGCGTCTTTACAATGGCTTCTGTGGAGTATCCAACCGTAGCCTTCTGCTTTAACTGGGGAATATGTACCAGCTCAGGTCTGCGGTTTACAAAATTCTCCACTGCAGTCCGTACAATCTTCTTTGCATTCTCTCCTGCTGTCTCGGCTTCAAACCGGATAAATTCCGAATCCGGCATCTGGCAGATGGGAGAGGTGGTGATGAATTTTGTATGGAAACATTTGCTCAAAGGTCCAAGAGCCGGGAAGATACACTGCACATCTACAACGATCACCTCGCAGGCTCCTGTCAGGACCACATTTTCCTGCTGCAGGAAATTTCCCGCCATGGGAATTCCCCGGCGCATGGCCACCTCGTTGGAGGTACAGCAGACGCCGGCCACATTGATGCCCTTTGCGCCCACGGACTTTGCCAGGGCGATCATCTCCGGATCCTCTGCATACTCACAGATCATCTCGGACAGGCTCGGATCATGCCCGTGTACGATGATGTTTACCATATCTTCCTTCATCACACCCAGGTTTGCTTCCGTATCTATGGGCATGGGCGTTCCGAACATGACGTCGGAAAATTCGGTTCCCGCCATGGAGCCACCCCAGCCGTCAGACATACCGCTTCGGAGGGACTGGCGCACCAGAGCTTCCGGCTTGCTGGAATTGCCCATATGGGTCATATGCATGGCTGTGGAAACCTCCCGGTCGATGGCTCTGGGTTCAATCTCAGCGTCATGCCACAGCTTCTGGGTATGCTCCGGCGCCCGCTTCAACCATCTCTGCACTCCATGGGGCTTTCCATACTCCATCTGAGCCAGCTCGGACATTTCATGGGCCAGGTCGTAGATGTCTTTTCCTTCTGTCTCCACGCCCCACTCCTTCGCAATTCGAATCAGCTTCTCCGGATCCTTTATCTTATAATTTCCGTCCGGGGCCGTGTGAGCCAGCGTCCGGCAAATCTCACGTCCGTGGTCTGAATGGGTCGCCGCTCCGCCTGCGGTGAACCGCAGGAAATTCCGTCCCGCAATGCCATGGGCATCGCAGCCACAGATTCCTCTGGGGGCCTTGGGGGTAATCCGGCAGGGTCCCATGGAACAGATCCGGCAGCAGATACCCTGCTCTCCAAATCTGCAGTGGGGAGTCTGATTTTTCACGCGCAGCTGCCACGCGTCCGCACCCACTTTTTTTCCCGTCTCCAGCAGCCGTTCTGTAGCCGCTTCGAATTCTTCCACTGTTGTCAGCTTAAATCCGCTCATTCTATACCTCCTGTATGTTCCTGATCTCTTAAGTACTGTGTACTCTCTCCCTTTTAGGAAACTTCTTATGTTAATATCATAACAATCAGCGGCGCTTCTGACCATCAACGCTTTATTGGAGGGCATCAACGAAAAATTGATTTCCTCCTGCCTCTGTGCTACAGTTAAAGCATCTAAAGCAGGCAGCAGGCTGTCTGCTTTCCGCAGAACTTCAGCAGTTACGCATACAGGGGGAAAAGAAATGAATATCCGTGATATCAAGATTTTTCAGACAGTGGCAGCGACCAGAAATATCACAAAGGCCTCCGGCCTTCTCTATATGACGCCCCAGGGCATCAGCAAAGTCATCAAAAATCTGGAGCAGGAATGTGAGAGCGAACTGTTTTACCGCAGGACAAACGGTCTGGAGCTCACACCGGCAGGCCTGTGCTTTCTGGACTATGCAAATGATTTTGAGGCCCGGTATCACGCCATGCAGAATGATCTGCTTCATATCCGCCAGCAGGAAAAGGGCGTCATCGATCTGCTCTCCGCCTACGGCATTCTGCGGATGGTCACGCCGGAATGCATCATCGCCTTCCGCCAGGCCCATCCGGATATTGAATTCCATTACCGGGAATACCCGGACATGGAGGTGGAGCGGCTTTTTGAGCAGCATGAGGGAAATGTGGCTTTCTCCATCGCGGACTTTGATGAAACTAAATATGACATCTTTGAATTGACCCGTTTTCCCATCAAGCTTCTGGTCAGCCAGGAGCATCCCTTAAGCCGCCGCTCCTCCGTCACCATTGAGGATCTGAAAGGGCAGCCTCTCTATCTGGAAAACAGCAATTTCAAAATCCACCACCTGATCTCAGACAGATGCCAGGCCGCAGGCTTCGAGCCCAATATCGTCTTCGAGACCTGCGGATTCAGCCTCTGCCATAAAATGGTACGGGAAAATAAGGGAATTTCCGTCACTGTGGATTTCATCACCGATGATATGTCCCGGGACCGGCTGTGCCTGATTCCCTTTTCCGATGGAGAGTACCTCTGGAAAATGTGCATGCTGCTCCGGAAAGATGACCCCATCAGCCCGGCAGTCGGCCTGTTCCAGGAACATGTGATTCAATGGATCCGCGGAATCCAGGAAGGGGAAATCGCCCGAAAATAGAGCACCGCCTTCTGGAGCCTGTGTTCGGACATTTCACGGACACTCGGATATCAGAAGGCGGCCACTTATTCCGGCAGGCTTTCTCTCACACAGAGGGTTCCCCAGCCAATCTGCGGATTCGGATACTCCCGGAAAGCCGGCAGAGGCTGGGCTCCCTTTTTCAGATAAGCAGCAGCTTTTTCCCCATACAGAAACGGATCATTTCCCTCCGCAATGCCCCACTGCATCAGCAGCGCGGCAGCGCCTGTCACAAAAGGCGTCGCAAAGGACGTGCCCGTGGCGGCGGCATAGCCGCCGCCGGGCACGGTCGTCACCACGCCTACCCCGGGAGCGGCCAGTACCGGCCGCTCCCGGCCGTCTCTGGTGTCCCCCCGGCCGGAAAAGTCCGCGTAAGTCCGGCTCCGGCTGTCATAAGCTCCCACCGCCACGATCCGTCTGGCTGTAGACGGAATCGTAAGAGTCGTATAGGGCTCCGGTTCCAGGAACCGGGTATCTCCGCCTATGGCTGCGGCGCTTGGCAGCCACATGTGAAAACGTCCGTTCCGCACTTCCCGGGCCTCCAGCGTCAGGGTCCATATTCCGGAATCCACATAATCTCCCTGAGGCAGAAATTCTATATAAATCTCCTGAGACTGACTGTGAGGAGAAGGTTCCCCATAATACAGCAGAATATCTGTCTGCTCCAGGGTAAAGCGCTGAGGTCCCAGTACATCCCGGATAAAACCTGCGCTCCGGCCTCCCGGGCTCTCCAGTGATACAGAAAAGTCATCCAGATAGGATTTCCAAATCTGCACATTCAAAGACGGCTCATATTCTCCCACTGCCAGCTGAATCTGCTTTCTCTCTCCCTCCTGCATACTGCCCGATGCATGGCCTGCCGCATATCCTTCATTTCCCGTTCCGATACAGATGACGGATTTCCAGACATTTGCCATATCAGAGATATAGGTCTCCAGCAGCGAAGTCCCGTCATGAGCCCCATAGGTATTTCCAATGCTGATATTGACTGCCGCCGGGAGGCCAAATTCCAGCGCTTTACGGATACAGTAATCCAGAGCCTGCATCAGCTCCGTAGTCCTTGGAAAGCTTTCTGTTCTGGGAACCCCCAGCTTCACTACAAGCAGAGGGCTTCTGGGAGCCACACCCCTGTAGCGGCTTCCCCCGGCTCTCCCGTTTCCTGCCGCGATCCCCAGGACCCGGGTCCCGTGGCCGCTGGTATCCTGGCTTGGCACCAGCTCCCGCCTGCGGACCGGATCATCTTCAGAAAGCGCCTCGTTAATCTGCTCCTTTGTATACTCCGTTCCGATCCGGTAGCCTTCCGGCGGCCTGCCTGGAATGGTCTGATCCCAGAGGGCCAGAATCCGGGTGGTGCCATCCTCATTGCGGAAATCCGGATGCGTGTAATCCACGCCGGAATCCAGCACGGCTACCAGCACCCCATCTCCATATAAATCATACCGGGCATTCTGCACCCCGGTGACACAGGAGGCTGTCCTTCCCTGCTCCGCAGCGAAAAACAGCCTCTTTGGTTTCTCTATGTATTCTATTTCCGGGACCTCCGCCAGACGGCTGATTTCAGATTCCGGCACAATCAGAACCGCGTATTCGTTCAGCAGCTCTGTCACTGTGATTCCTTCCTCCTCCAGCCGGGAGAGGGAACCGGAATATTTCACGATCACTTCCCAGGTGTTTTCTTCCCTGTCAAAGCCCACATCCAGGTTCAGGGAACGCGCCCGCTCCTCCGGCGTGGCATCCAGCGCCAGATTCAGCATATTTTCTATCTTGGGATTTTCCACAGAACTTTCCCGCCTTTTCCCAGTCTCTAAACAGTCTATGCGAAAAATCCGTTTTCATGAAAAAGCTTCAGGGCAGTTTTCAGCTCCTGCACGCTAATCTGCCCCGGCGCCGAAGCCACGCCTGCCGATCCGAAGGTCAGCGCCGAACCGAAGACCTCTCCTGCCAGCCGGCTCACAAGCCCCGTGCCGCCCATGGACATGGTAATCAGAGGCTGCCTTGCGTACTTCTCTTTCATTTCCCAGGTGGCAGAAAGAAGCGTCAGCACGTCTCCCGGATTCTGCGGCATGGCAGCCAGCTTCAGAAGATCTGCTCCGCACTCCTGCATCCGGCAGAGTCTCCGGATAATCTCCTCCTTTTCCGGCGTTCCTTTAAAGTCGTGGCTGGAAGCTGCCACCTTCATCCCAGCCTCATGGGCCTCCCGGCAGATTTCCGAAAGAAATTCTTCGCCGCGGAACAGCTCCACATCCACCAGATCTGCCTGTCCTGAGGCAATGACCTGCCGCAGAAAATCTCCGTAGGCTTCCTGTGAAATCTCCTGTTCACCGCCCTCCTCCTTTGTCCGGAAGGTCACCAGAAGCGGCATTTCTCCCAGCTCCCGGCGCAGAAATGCCAGCATGTCTTTCAGTTTTCCCCGGTCGAAGACTTCCTCATACCAGTCTGCCCTCCACTCTGCCAGATCCGGTCCGGCTGCCTGAAGCTCCTCCAGGCGGATCCTGATTTCCTCCTCCGTGCGCCCGGTAATGGGCACGCAGATTTTGGGACTCTCTTCTCCCAGCTTGATTCCCTGTATTTTTACGACATTCATATGGTTTTCTCCTGATTTGCGTTTGCTTTTTATGCCATTTTACCATATAATATAGGCATTGGACAATTTTTTGTTTGATCTGTGAGCGTCACAAATATTATTTACGAAAAGGGGTATCTGCAAAATGGAAGAGAAACTGACTATGGACGACTACGCAACCGAGCTTGAGGCTTCCCTGCGCAAGGTGCAGGAGGGCGATGTGCTGACCGGAACTGTCATCGGTGTGTCCGATACAGAGGTGACCGTAGATTTAAAATCTTATACGGACGGCATCATCCGTGCCGAAGATTATTCGGAGGATCCGTCTTTTTCCATCAAAAGCGATGTACATGTGGGGGATGAGGTAACTGCCACTGTGCTCCGCACAGATGACGGACAGGGACATATCCTTCTTTCCAGAAAGGCCGCGGCCGATGAGCTGGCCTGGAAAAAGCTTCAGCAGTATATGGATGAAAAGACCGTGCTGGACGTAAAAATCGGCGGCGTGGTAAAGGGCGGCGTCATCGTTTATGTGGAAGGCATCCGCGGCTTTATTCCGGCTTCCAAGCTGTCTTTGAGCTATGTGGAAAATCTGGAAGACTGGCTGAATAAGGAGATCCAGGTACAGGTCATCACCGTGGAACCTGAGAAAAAGAGACTGGTTCTCTCCGCCCGCGAGCTCTTAAGAGAAAAGGCTGCTGAGGAACGCCGCGCGAAGATTTCCAACGTACAGGTGGGCCTTGTGACAGAAGGAAAAGTAGAAAGCATCCAGCCCTACGGTGCGTTCATCGATCTGGGCGACGGCCTCTCCGGCCTGGTTCACGTATCCCAGATTTCCGACAAGCGCATCAAGTCCCCCGACGTTGTCCTTAAAGTAGGCGATACGGTAAAGGTAAAGGTTATCGCCATCAAAGACGGCAAGCTGTCCTTAAGCATGAAAGCTTTGAAGGATGTGGCTGCTGAAGAGGTGCGTGAGGAGAAGGTTGTGCTTCCCAAGAGCGAAGAGCTGACCACGAACCTGGGCGAGCTGTTTAAAAATATTAAGCTTGACTGAGTATCTGCTTGGCCGGCTGCCGGCGGATGTATCATATATGAGTTCATTTAAAACTAAGCAAATATATTCATGACGGAAGTGGCAATCTGGAAATTATACCCGATTGCCACTTCTTGAATTTCTCGATTTTAACCGCCAAAACTTTTACGCAGCCTCTCTAAAAATAATTCCGCAGCAGAGGAAAATACCTGATATTTTTTCCAGATAATATTTAAGCCTGAGTCCAGCCGCGGTTCTAACGGGCGGAAACAAAGATTGCTGCTTTTGGCAGTATTAGCTATTTTGTCGATGGTTACTGCATAGCCAACTCCGGCCCCAACCATAATGACGGCATTATATACGAGATTAAACGTAGTTACAATGTCCAGCTTGTCAAAATCTTCGCCAAACCATTCGGCAAATTCATTTCCATGCCGTTCTCCGGAAATAGCCTGCCGGGAACAAATCAAAGGAACACCCAGCAAGTCTTCTTTTCGGATTACTTCTTTTTCAGCCAGGGGACTGTCACGCCGCATAACGACTCCCCATGTATCTCTGGCAGGAATATTGATGTAGTCATATTTAGATATATCTGCGGGCTGAATCAGGATTCCAAAATCCAATAAGCCTTTATCCAGGCGTTCTGTTACGTCCTCTGAATTTCCGCTGTATAAGTGATAATGGATTCCCGGATAATCTGTTCGCAATTCACAGGCAATCTGTGCCACCAATTTGATCGCATCGGTTTCACCGCCTCCGATGTAAATATCGCCGCCAACTACATTTTCCATAGAATTAAATTCTGCTTCTGTTTTATCAACCATAGAAACGATTTCTTCCGCGCGTTTCCGCAAAATCATCCCCTCTGCGGTTAATGTCATACTGTGGCTGCCGCGGGTGAAAAGTTTTTGCCCCAGTTCTTCCTCCAAGTCGCGGATTTGACGGGAAAGCGTCGGCTGCGTTACATGCAGAAAATTAGCTGCATTAGTAATGCTGCCTTCTCTGGCAATCGCTAAAAAATATCGAAGCACTCTGATTTCCATATTAGTTCTCCTTGGTTAATTGAAAATTTAAATGCAACATAGGCTGTTGCGCTTAGAATTACATGAAGCAGGGACTATGGGGTTGCAGTTGCAACTTCATGGT
Source organism: uncultured Merdimonas sp. (assembly GCA_944375745.1). GTDB lineage: Bacteria > Bacillota > Clostridia > Lachnospirales > Lachnospiraceae > Laedolimicola. The sequence goes on along the minus strand of CALWAV010000042.1, from coordinate 44 downwards.
TCCTTTTTGTATCATCTTCCAGTATAGTAGTTTCTGTTCTGCCT
>CALWAV010000041.1 GCA_944375745.1 uncultured Merdimonas sp. | reverse complement strand
GACATTATACCTGCGCCGCGCCAGGGCGACCGGAGGGAGCAGATTCTTTGCTGGCGCGTGTGCATCCCCCCGGAGGGGCCATGTTCTCTGAACATGGCATAATGTCGGGAGACATTATACCTGCGCCGCGCCAGGGCGACCGGAGGGAGCGGATTCCTTTCTGGCGCGTGTGCACCCCCCCGGAGGGGCCATGTTCGAAGGCAGCGGTATGGAAAGAAGGAGGAATTTGTGTGCGCACAGAAGAACGCCGCCAGGCCGTTTTAGAGCTGATTGAGCAGTCAGAGAAACCTGTCAGCGCCTCATCGCTGGCGTCCCGCTTTTCGGTAAGCCGGCAGATTATTGTTGGGGATATCGCGCTGCTTCGGGCAGCCGGAGCTGAAATTTCCGCCACACCCCGGGGCTATGTGATTCTGCGGGACAGCATGACAGGGGTAGTAAAACAGATCGCCTGCCGTCACAGCGCTGAGGAGATGGAAGCGGAGCTGAATGCCATTGTAGATCAGGGATGTACTGTGATAGATGTGATCGTGGAGCATCCGATTTACGGACAGCTTACGGGTCCGCTGCACCTTTCCAACAGATATGATGTGTCCCGGTTTATTGCCCGTTCCGCAGAGGAGGATGCTCTGCCGCTTTCCAATCTTACGGAAGGAATCCATCTTCATACGCTGTCGTGTCCGGACGAAGCCGCGTTTCAGCGCGTAAAGAATGTTCTCAGAGAGCTTGGGGTTCTGCTGGAAGACTGAGAAAGAGATTGACAGCAGTACTTAACCGTAGTATAGTGTGGTATACAGGTGTCATGACACCTGTATACCACACTGCTTTTTATACGGGGGATGGATGAATGGGAAAAATGAAAGCATTTCTGAAACGGAAAAATATCGTAATTTCTGCAAAACGGTATGGCATTGATGCGCTGGGCGCCATGGCTCAGGGCCTGCTTTGTTCTCTTCTGATAGGTACGATTCTGAATACGATTGGGAACCAGTTCCATGTGGGGTTCCTTACAGCCCAGATTATTACGATCAATGGGGTAGGTTATACCATCGGAGGCATGGCTTCCTTTATGAGCGGCGCGGCTATGGCGGTTGCCATCGGATATGCTCTGCAGGCTCCGCCGCTGGTTCTGTTTTCTCTGGCGACAGTAGGCTATGCCTGCAATGCTCTGGGACAGGCCGGCGGCCCTTTGTCTGTGCTGTTTGTGGCGATTATCGCGGCCGAGGCCGGAAAGATGATCAGCAAGGAGACGAAAATTGATATTCTGGTGACACCGATTGTCACTACACTTGTGGGAATCGGCGCGGCCTGGGTGATTGCGCCGCCCATCGGCAGCGCGGCGAATGCTTTTGGACAGCTGATTATGAGGGCAACGGATTTACAGCCCTTCCTGATGGGAATTCTGGTATCGGTGCTTGTGGGTGTAGCGCTGACGCTTCCCATTTCCTCCGCTGCTATCTGCTCTGTCTTAGGTCTGACCGGCCTTGCCGGCGGAGCGGCTGTGGCCGGATGCTGCGCGCAGATGGTAGGTTTCGCAGTTATGAGCTTCCGGGAAAACGGCTGGGGAGGTCTTGTAAGCCAGGGACTTGGAACCTCCATGCTTCAAATGCCGAATATTGTGAAAAATCCCCGTATTTGGATCGCTCCCACGCTGGCTTCAGCTGTCACGGGTCCTGTGGCCACCTGTATCTTCCGTTTGCAGATGAATGGAGACGCGATCAATTCCGGTATGGGGACCTGCGGACTGTGCGGGCAGCTGGGTGTGTGGACCGGCTGGATTTCGCCAAGCGAGACGGCTCTTGCCAATGGGGCGGCAGCCATCACGCCCACAGCCTTTGACTGGGCCGGACTGATTTTGATTTCCTTTGTACTTCCTGCCATACTGGCTCCTGCTATCAACCAGGTCTGCCGCAGGCTGGGATGGGTAAAGGATGGCGATCTGAAGCTGTCCTGAAAATAAAAACAGGAAAACTTCAGCAATTCTACTTTGGAGGGGTGTTCAGCCGGCTTTATAAGAGTTACAATTTCTTTATCAAAGCAGAGGAAGAGAATAAAGTATGGATTTGATAAAGATTGGAAAATATATAGCATCCAAAAGAAAGGCTCTGGGGCTGACCCAGGCTCAACTGGCGGAAAAGCTGGGAATGAGCAGTAAATCTGTCTCAAAATGGGAACGCGGCGTCTGTCTGCCTGATGTGTCGGTGTATTTGGAGCTGTGCCAGATACTTGGAATCACTCTGAACGAATTTATCGCGGGAGAGGATCTGAAGCAGGAAGAGATGGTACAGAAGTCCGAAGAGAATCTGATGCAGGTAGCGGAAGAAGGAAATGTCGGAAAGAAAAAACTGAAAAGGATCATCGCGGTTCTTCTGTGTGCGTCTCTGCTGGCTCTGGGCGCCTTGTCTGCGGTTCTGCTGGCTCTGCGGAGAGTTCCTGTCAACTATATCGAACCTCTTCCGAAGGACAGCGCGGAAATGAATATAGCGAAGGTATTGTCCGGCGTGGACGGCGCTTACCTGTATCGTTATGCTCTGGATGATACTATTACGGAGCTGAGAATTATGCTGTCGGTATATAAGGAAGGAACTCTGGAGAGGACAGAAGAAGCGGCGTCCCTGAAATTTGAGCTGAGTGAGGGGCAGGACAGGGTACGGGAAGGGATAGCGGCCATTGTCCCTGATTTTGAAAATTTTAAGGTAAGGCTGATTCTCACAGACAGCAGTGCAAAATATTCTACAGACTTTAATATTCTGGAGGGAGTGCCGGACAGAGAATATTATGGCAGATCGGCATCGGAAATACAGGGCAGAATCAAGATTTCTCCGGATACGGATATGGGAATCCTGGCGCTGATCTACGCGGAGGGCGGACTGAGAGTTCTCCCTGTGGAAGATATTCCGGAGAGCGCGGGCGGGGTGGAAAATGATTATGTCTATTATCTGTCTTTCCGGTTTGTCAGGGACAGCGGAGACTGACCGCTGCCGCTGGCGGAGGATTGCGAAAAAGAGTGGGATTGCGAAAAAACCGGGGGCCGTCAAAGACACTGTGCAGATGTCTTTGACGGCCCCCATTCTCATTCTATGCCTTACTCTTCCGTCAGATGTGAAGTGCAGTGAGGACATCTCACAGCCGCAATGGGAATCTCGCTCAGGCAGTAGGGACATTTTTTGGTGGCCGGAGCTGCCGGAGCCTCTTTTTTGTGCCCCAGAGAAGCCAGCTTGTTCACAGCCTTGAGCAGGCAGAAAAGAACGAAGGCCATAATCAGAAAATTGAACAGGGCGGAAATGAAATTGGAAGCGAAGCCCGCGATATCGCTCAGTCCATAGACCTGCGCGCCCGTCACGAAGTTCAGAATCGGATTGATAAAATTGTCGGTAAGGGAAGTGACGATGCTGGAGAAAGCGCCGCCGATAATGACGCCGACAGCCATGTCCATCATATTTCCCCGCAGGGCAAAAGCCTTAAATTCCTGAATAAATTTCTTCATTTTTCATTCTCCTTTGTCATTTGAAATATGGATTGGGAAGCAGGCGGAAAGCTGCTTTCTTCTGCTACTATAACACAAAATGGCCGGTCAGGATACAGGATGCTCTTTCCTCTCAGAACTAAATATGATAAGATGATAAAAAAGTGAACATCTGAGGGAGGGCGGAGGATGCCGGAACAACTGCTGAAATCCCTGGCAGAGCTGGAGCAGGTGGAAGCCATCGCGCTTGGCGGCTCGCGTGCGGGAACACATTTTGATGAGAAATCGGACTACGACGTCTACGTCTATGTGAAAGCGCCGGTTGAAGAAGAGACAAGAAGGAGGCTGCTGTCGGAGCACTGCAGTTATATGGAGATAGGAAACCATTTCTGGGAGTATGAGGACAACTGCGTGCTGAATAATGGAATTGATATTGATATTCTGTACAGAGATCTGGATGATTTCTGCCGGGGCATAGAAAACGCAGTGGTCCGCTGCCAGCCCTCCAACAGCTATACGACCTGTATGTGGCATAATCTTTTAAACTGCAGAATCCTGTATGATGAGACGGGAAGGCTGGCCGCAGCGAAGGAGAGATACTCCATTCCCTATCCCGAGGCTCTGAAGGCGGCGATCGTAGAAAGACAACTGAAGCTTCTGGATTCTGCCATGCCGGCTTACCCGGTTCAGATAAGAAAAGCGGTGAAGCGGGGCGATCTGGTCAGCATCAATCACAGGACAGCAGAATTTCTGGCCTCTTATTTTGACCTGATTTTTGCTATAAACGGAAAGACTCATCCGGGAGAAAAGCGTCTGATGGAGCTCTGCCTGGCAGAGTGCAGCTTCCTCCCGGAGCATTTTGAAGAGAATCTTGAGAGTCTGTTCCGGCATATGTACGCAGCCGGGGAAGAGCAGCTGAAATGCCTGGATGCTGTGGAAGCCATTGTAGAAGAGGTGAAGAAGCTCTGCGCGGCTTTGGGATATCCGGCAGAAAACAGAAATTTAACGAACAGGAGTGACCATACCCATGATGCTGTATAATGAGCGGGCCGAGGTGATACTGCAGCAGCTTCAGCTTCAGTCCACGGTGAAGGTGGGAGAGCTGAGCCAGCTTCTCCATGTATCTGTGGATACGATCCGGCGTGATTTGAAATCCATGGAACAGAGCGGGCTGATCAAATGCGTCCGGGGCGGAGCATGCCTTCCCGAGTCCATGATTTCCTTTTCCAATTTTACGGGAAGGGAGATTGTAAACAGTGATCTGAAGCGGGAAGCCTCACGCAAGGCTCTGGATTTTATCCGGGAGGGGGATGTGGTGGCTCTGAATTCCGGAACGACCAATATGATTCTGGCCCAGGAGCTGGCGGCCCTGAACCGGAAATTCACGGTGGTGACCAATAATTACGCGGCGGTGAATATTCTCATGCAGAACCCCTCCATCCGCCTGATTGCGGTGGGCGGAACGGTGGATCCCCTGGAGAAATCCACCTACGGGACTGTGTGCGAGGAGGAGTTTGGCCGGTATATTCCGGACGTGGCTTTTCTTTCCTTAAACGCAGTCAGCAATAACGATGGATTTACGGATTTCCGGTTTGATGAGATCGGAATCATTCAGCTGCTGGCAAAGACTGCGAAAAAAGTGATTGCGGTCATGGATTCCAGCAAGCTTGGAAAACGTTCCAAGAAAAAAGTCCTTTCCCTGGACGAGGTGGATCTTCTGCTGATGGACCACCATGTTTCAGAGGAGATCCGGGAGCAGTACCGGAAAAAGGGAATTGAAATACTGTAGCATACCGCAAAGTGCCGAATTATACAGCAGAATGCCGCAAAGCGCAGAGAGCTGTATCATACGGTAAACTGCGGGATGCTGCATAAATGAACAGAAAGCCTGAAGAGACGAGCTTTTACAGCCCGTGTTCTTCAGGCTTTTTTCTGCTTTTTACGGGATGCCTTCATCTAGATTTAACAAAGTGTTTACGGGAACTTGCTTGTAAGAGCAGGATTTTGCTGTTTATAATAGAGTTGCAATTGCAGAAAACAGCTAAAAAACGCAAAAAGAAGCAAGGAGTTCAGAAATGGACAGAGAGAACAGAATTCAGATGGCCGTATTTGACTGGGCAGGCACAACTGTGGATTATGGTTCCAGCGCGCCGGCCGCGGTGTTTGAGAGAATATTTGAAAAGGCCGGGATTCATTTTACCAGGGAAGAAATCAACCGTCCCATGGGCATGGAAAAGAAGGCTCATATCCGGGAACTGCTTTCGGCGGAGTCCGGAAGACGGCAGTGGGAAGAGCAGTATGGAAGGACCTGGACAGAGGAAGATGTGGAAAGACTGTACGAGGATTTTGAGGCAGAGCTGTTTCAGGTGGTGGCTGAATACAGCGTACCGATTCCGGGAGTGCCGGAGACGGTGAAAAGGCTGCGGGAGCAGGGCCTGAAAATCGGTTCCACCACAGGCTATACTTCCCAGATGATGGAGCAGGTGATACCGAAAGCGGCAGAGCTGGGATATGAGGCGGACTGCGTAGTGACGCCGGATGTGACCGGGATTGGACGGCCCACCCCTTTCATGCTGTTTGAGTGCATGAGGAGGCTTCAGGTCTATCCGCCCAGAGCGGTTGTGAAGGTGGGAGATACGGTGGTGGATATGCAGGAAGGCAGAAATGCCGGAGCCTGGAGCATCGGAATTCTCACCGGATCCAACCTGCTGGGGCTGACTCAGCAGGAATACGAGGTACTGTCTCCGGAAGATCTGAAAACCCGGAAGGAAGAGGCCAGAAAGCGGTACCTGGAAGTGGGAGCGGACCTGGTGATTGATTCTATTTCCGAGCTCCCGGCTGCCATAGAGGAACTGAACCGGAGAATGGAGAAAGAGGGGGACAGGAAATGAACAGCTATTATAATCCCGTCCATACCATAGAAGGAGCAGGCTCTCTGAACCGTCTCCCGGAGATTTTAAAAGAGATGAAGCCGGAAGTCCGGAGGGTTCTGATTCTGGCCTGGAGCAGGGAAGCGCTGAAGCATCCGGCGTTTTCCGAACTGAAGGAAAAGAATCCAGAGCTGGAGGTGCGTTCCCTTGTATTTCAGGCTTCCAATCCCAGTGTGGAGCAGCTTTTTGAGGCCTATGAGGAGACGAAGGAATTCGCGCCGGACGCGGTGGCAGCCATAGGAGGCGGAAGCATCATGGATGTGGGGAAATCCCTCTGCTGTCTATACGGAAAGGAAATCGCGAATCTGGAAGAGCTGCGGGAGCTGATCTGCTCCAAGGCCTTTGGAACGCCCAGGGCCCGCTGGATCGGGATTCCGACCACAGCAGGAACAGGCAGCGAGACCACCTGCTGGGCCACTATCTGGGACCCGGAAAAGGACGCAAAGCGTTCTGTGGAGAATCATGAAAACTATGCCTATGCCGCTCTGGTGGACCCGGAGCTTGCGGCCACCATGCCGGTAAAGCTTGCGGTATCCTCAGCTCTGGACGCGGCGGCCCATGCGGTAGAGAGCTACTGGGCCAGGGGAACCAACTGTGTGTCGAGAGCGCTGGCTCTCCAGGCGGTCCGGATTATCATGGAACATATGGACGGACTTTTTGAGGGAAGCGCGGCAGCCCATGAGGCCATGGCAAGAGGAAGCATGCTGGCCGGCCTGGCCTTCAGCAATACGAAGACCACAGCCTGTCATTCCATTTCTTACCCGCTGACCATGCACTACGGAATCCCCCACGGAACGGCCGTGAGCCTTCTGCTGGCTCCGGTATTCCGGCTGAACGCTTCCTGTACGGAAGGGCTGGAGGAACTGCTTGACGCCCTGGGCGCTGCAGACCCGGAGGAGCTGGAAGGACGGATTTACGGATGGCTGGCCCGTTCCGGACAGCCTGCCACTCTGCGGGAGTGGGGCGTCCGGCGGGAGGATCTGCCCCATCTGGCAGGGCTTGGCCTGACCAAGGGAAGAGCCGACAATAATCCGGCGGAGCTGACCGCTGAAAAAGTACAGAGAATTCTGGAAGAAATCTATGAGGAAAGACCGGTGACGCTGTCGGCATAGTCCGGGGCGGGAACCGGGAAAAACAGATAAATTCATACATTTTGTGAAAAAGAGAAAAGGAGATAACGGATTATGAATCTGAATCGTAAAATAACAGCTGCAGCTCTGGGAACTGTTCTGAGCCTGACCCTTCTGGCAGGCTGCGGATCCAGTGAAGAAGAGGTATTTACCATCGCTTACGCGCCCAACGAGTCTACCACAGAGAGTGCGGACGCGCGAAACGGCCTGGCGGAGGACCTGGGAGAATTTCTGGGCTGTAAGGTGGAAGAGATTCAGGCCAGCGATTACAATGCGATTATCGAGGCGCTGCGTACCGGAAGCGCAGATATGGCTTATATGGGATCTCAGGCGCTGGCTCTGGGAGTAGAGCGTACGGATCTGGAGCCCATTGTTATGAAGGCAGAGGATGGAGACCCGGAAAAAGCCATTTACCACTCTGTATTTATCACGAGAAGCGACAATGATGAGATCAACTCCATTGAGGATATCAAGGGAAAGACCATGGCATTTGTAGACCCGGATTCCACTTCCGGAAATCTGGTGCCCACAGCCGAGATTATCCAGGCGTTCCCGGACGACAATCTGAATTCCGATATGCTGCACACCAACGGAGACTTCTTTGAGGCGGTCAGCTTTTCCGGTTCCCATCAGGCCGGACTGCAGGCGGTGATCAAGGGGGATGTGGACGTGGTTCCCATTTCCGACCAGATTCTGGCCTCTGAGATTTCCCATGGCAACGCAGCCGAGGGCGACGTGAAAATCATTCATGAGTCCGGCGCGATTCCGGCTGAGGCCATGGTGGTAGGCGAGCATGTGGATCAGGAGACCAGAGACGCGCTGACGGAGTTTCTGACCTCCTACGACAATGAGACCTATTTCACAGACGTCATCAAGGTTCCGGGCGCCCGCTTTGTGGAGTGTGACCTGAGCGACTATGAAGAGATTATTGAGCTGAACAAGATTATCAACGAGTTTTAGGAAAGAAAACGGACCGGGCTGCAGGGGTGTACAGAGGACACTTCCGCAGTCCGGAGCCGTGGAATCAGGAGAGCAGGATGAAACCAATTTTGAAATTTGAACAGGTATCCAAGAATTATCCAAACGGCGTCCACGCGCTGAAGGGCGTATCCTTTGAAGTGCAGGAGGGAGAATTTATCTCCATCATCGGGCCTTCCGGCTCCGGAAAGTCCACCCTTCTGCGGGCCATCAACCGGCTGATTCCCATAAGCGGCGGCACGGTCTGGCTGGACGGGCAGCCGGTATCTGCCCAGAGAGGCAGGAAGCTTCGGGAGCTTAGGTGCAAGGCCGGTATGATTTTCCAGAATTACAATCTGGTGTACAGTCTGTCAGTGCTTCAGAATGTGCTTCATGGCCGTCTGGGCTATATGCGGGGAGTGAAAGGCGTATTCGGCATGTACAGTGAGGAGGACAAGCAGGAGGCGCTTGATCTTCTGGAGGAGCTGGGACTTTCCCAGTTTGCCTACAACCGGGCTTCGGATCTGTCCGGCGGGCAGAAGCAGAGAGTGGGCATAGCCCGGGCGATTATGCAGAAGCCCCGGCTCCTTCTGTGCGACGAGCCTATCGCGTCTCTGGACCCCTCCAGCGCGAAAACGATTATGGATCTTCTTCACAGCATGACGCAGAAACGGAACATTGCCTGCATCGTCAATCTGCATCAGCTGGATGTGGCGGTCCGGTATTCCACACGTATCATTGGCCTGTCCAAAGGCGAGATTGTCTTTGACGGCGCTCCGGAGGACCTTGACGATTCCGCAATCGAACGGATTTACGGAACTTCCAGGGAAAACCTGATGATGGGAGGAAATGCAGATGACAAAGAAGATACCGCTCATTGCGCATGATTTGAAGAAGCTTTATACAGGTTTTCTGATTGCGGCAGTGGTGCTGTTCGCCGTGACCAGCATTCTCACGGAGTTTAATATCTTTACGCTGATTTCCAATGGAGATGCCTTCTGGAGCTTTCTGACAGAAGACTTTCTGCCGCCGGCTCTGCCCAAGGCAAGCCGGATTCCGGGCGTGCTCTCCAGCGTGGTGGTAACGCTGGCGCTGGCCATGTCGGCTACCACGGTGGCGGCGATTCTGGCGTTCTTCGTATCCCTGTTCGGAAGTGAGAAGGTATCGCCGTTCCCGCAGTTTGCGAAAGTGGTCCGCGGCTTTGCCACCTTTTTGCGCAATATTCCCGCGCTGGTCTGGGCGTTTATCCTGTTCTCTTCTCTGGGAATCGGTACGGGCGTGGGCTTTGTGGCCCTGTGCATCACCAGTTTTGCTTTTATGGTGCGGGCCTTTGTGGAAACCATGGAGGATGTATCCCAGGACTGTGTGGAAAGCCTGCAGGCCGTGGGAGCCACGTTTCCCCAGAGAGTAGCCCAGGCGATTCTGCCCTCCTGCTTAAGTGGCTTTCTGTCCTGGTTTCTCTACTGTGTGGAGGTGAATATCCGCGCATCCACGATTGTGGGCATGGTAGGAGGCGGCGGAGTGGGACTTACCCTGTTTTCCTATATCAAGAGCTTTCAGTATGACGTAGCGCTGAGCATCATTCTGCTGGTGGCCGTAATGGTTATCGTTGTGGATCAGATTACGGCCCGGCTCCGGAAGGAGATTTTGAAATGAATATGAATTCTGATGAAAATATTGTAATGCTGAATCCCCAGAGGAAACTGATCAGGGACGCGCAGAAGACGAAGGGGCGCATTCCGGTTAAATGCCGCCAGAGAAACCGGTTCATCCCCTGCTTTCTGGCAGGCGTCGTGGTTCTGTCGGTGCTGAGCCTGTTTTACCTGGAAATCGACTGGGGAAAGATGGTTTCCAGAGTGCCGGATATCGGAGAAGTGTTCTGGCAGCTGGCACATCTGGACTTTGCCAACATGGATCTGATTCTGTCCTCCCTGGTGGAGACCATTTCCATTGCCGTGCTGTCCCTTCTGTACAGTCTGCTTCTGGGAATCATCTTCGGCATGCTGGCGGCCCGTAACATCTTCCGGATTCCCCTCCTGTCTGTCCTGACCCAGTCCTTTTTCACCTTCCTGCGGGCGGTTCCCACGCCGGTGTGGGTGCTTCTGATGCTGGTCTGCTTGGGAATGGGGCCGGAGGCCGGTGTGGCAGGCCTGTGCGTACATACCACGGCTTTCTTCACAAAGTCCTTTGCCCAGAGCTTTGAGAGTATTCCCGATGAGACCATCGAGGCTCTGGAGGTGACCGGGGCAGGACGTTTAAGCATCTTTTTCAACGCGGTTCTTCCGGCGGCCCTGTCCCAGATTGTGGCCTGGGCGGGCATGCGCCTGGAAACCAACTTTTCCGAGTGCGCGATTCTGGGCATGGTAGGCGCAGGCGGCATCGGCTATGTGATTTCCAACAGCCTTCAGGGCTATGACTACGGTACGGCGGGAACGGCCATTCTTCTGGTCTTTCTTGTGGCCTACTGCATCGAGCGGCTGTTTGTAAGGATTAAAAAACGGTTTTAATTTGGTTTACTGCTTTCTTTTCCCCTGCTGCCACAGGGGAGGATAAATGCAGGAAGGCTCCGGGACGCTTTAGAGTGTTCCGGGGCCTGTCTGCGTTTTGGGGAGCTCCTGAAAGATTTGACAAAAATATTTGTCAAAAGTGTTGACAAAGAAAGTTGTCAATGATATAGTGATGTTGACAAGAAAAGTTGTCAAAAAAATTTCAGGGGGAAGGAACATTGCCATTATTCAATCATTTAAAAGAGTACCGTTCCAGGCTGGGCATCAACCAGACGGAGCTGGGAAAGCTGGCGGGGGTATCCAGGCAGACCATCAGCCTGATTGAGCGGGGAGATTATTCCCCGTCCGTTACCCTGGCCCTGAAGCTGGCAAAGATATGCCAGGTCACTGTAGAAGATATTTTTGTATATGAGGAGGATGGAGAGGAATGAAAACCGGAAAATCAAACAGCTATGTGAAAATAGGACTTTATCTGCTGGGAGGCGCCCTGGTGGGCGGCGTATTGGGAGCAGGCGCTTATATGTTTCTGGATAATTGGGGGCAGGGGCTGGAAGGAACGGCCTCACAGCTTTACAGCGGACTGCAGGCATTGATTCTGCCGGTTCTGGCAGTGCTGCTTGTCTTGTCTGTGCTGGCTGGTGAAATCACCTGCGGAAAGCTGAAGAAAATCGAGACACAGCTTCCGGATGCGGAGGATGAGGAATCGGATCGTTTGGAATATGAAGAAGAGAAATGGGGAGCCCTCTCCATGAACTTGAATGTTCTTTCTCAGGTACTCTGCATCATTATCCTGGCGGCCGGCTATTCTTCCAATTATCTGGCCAGTTCAGAAGCAGCCAGAGGAGGCTTCCTGTACGCCTGCATTGTCTTTATTCTCTGCATGGTGTATGACAGTATCTGGCAGATCCGCTCCGTGAAGCTGGTCCAGCTGGGCCACCCGGAGAAGAAAGCCGATCCCTCCGCCAGAAATTTTCAAAAGAAATGGCTGGAGAGCTGCGATGAGGCAGAGCGGGAAGTGATTTACCGGAGCTCCTACAAGGCGTATATTATGATAGGAAGGCTGGTTCCGGTGCTTCTGGTGCTGACCATGCTTGCCAATCTGTTTTTCAATACGGGAATGCTGGCGGTGGTCATGGTAGCGGTGATCTGGCTGGCAGTGACGCTGACTTATACCCGCTCCTGCGTAGCGCTGAAAGAGGAAAAAGCGCTGATGAAGTAGAGCCCTGAAAAAAGGGAGAGCGGAAAAGAGAACAGGAAGGGGCAGAGCCTGCAGGCTCAGTCCCTTCCTGTCTTGTGATTAGGTGAAAAGCAATAGCATTACTTTCGGAGATTAGATAAAGACTTTGTCGGTCAGCACAGCTTCAAAACCATGAAGCATAACCTTATCTCCGATTTTAACCTTACTGTTGTCTACCAGCACATAGCCGATATTTTTGTCCAGACAATAGCTGTAGGTAACCTTGGTAACACGTCCGATTTCCTCCCCATCGAGCATGACGGCAGTGCCGGGGCCGCCGATATTCTTTGCGGGAATGAAAATATCGTCCTCATCTACGGTAAAGCCATACAGAGTTCTCTTCGGGCCTTCTTCCTTGATTTTCTGGAGTGCTTCTTTTCCAATAAATTCCTTATCCCAGCCAATGCCCTTGTCAAGGCCTACTTCCAGAGGATTGGCCCAGCCGATATCACACATCAGATAATAGCCTTTTTCTGTGGGAAGGGTCCAGACCATAATTTGAATGTCAGTTACCTGCTTTGCATCATATTTGGGAGAAATCTCTCTCAGCTTGTCGATTACCAGCTGAGTATGCTCTGGTGCTACATAAACTTCATATCCGAGCTTTTCTCCCGTAAAGCCGCCCCGGTTTATCTTAACAGGTACGCCATCGATGGAATTGTCGAGAATCTGGAAAAACTTCTGTGTGTCAATCGGAGTATCCAGAATATCGTTCAGCATATCTTTGGATTTTGGCCCCTGTACCGCATACATATCCCATTGCGGAGTGATATCCTTGTATTCTACCTTGAAATCTCCTTTGTGCGCGTTATACCAGGGGATATCCTTTCTTGTATAGAGCGTGGATACCCAGTACTTGTTTTCGTCCATGCGGAAGATTACCACATCATCGCGTATCCTTCCCTCTTCATCCAGCATAGTGGTATATCTTGCTCTGGATACAGCCAGATTTCCAATGGGGTTGGCATAAAGGTAATCCAGAAACGCAGTGGCGTCTTCGCCGGTCACTTCAAGAATTTCATGGGTGTAAAGATACCAGCCGGCAGTATTGCGGACAGCCATATGTTCTGCTCTTTTCATATCATCATATTTATATACGTTTTTATACATGCTCAGAAACCTCCCATCTTGATTTCGCTCTGTTTAACGGCAGAATTTGTCAATCTTTTTAGCAATTTTAATACGGTAGATACTTTCGTCCACGCCGTCCGTCTCCTCCCATACAGACCATTCCGGGCTGATCAGGGTCTTGGACATGCCATACCAGAACGCGGTATAGGCTGTGGTCATCATATTCAGGCCGCGTCCGAATGCCTTTCGGTCGATATCATAGATGACCTCTTCTTCATTGAAAGCAACAACGTCATAATTACAGAGGATGCACTGGAGCAGTACCTCAATATATCCGCCAAGTACGCGGCCATCGTTCATGCCGTCCGGCACGCCGAGCCAGTCATGGAGCCCCTTGATTGCAAAATGCTCTGCGAACATCATCTTTCCGGCTCCCTCGAAGCAGCAGATGACAAGATTGTCTACCTGCTCCTGGGTAAACTTTCCGGCCTTCACAAGCTGGTTGATGGGGTTGATGACATAATCGCTTCCGAGAGCGTAGGTAACAGCGCCGTCCGCATAATATGCGTCACAGTCCATTTCCATGCACATGCCGTTTCTGTATTTAAAGCCTGTCTCTGCGCGCATCTGCTGAGGTTCTGTGTACATTTCTTCTCTGGGCGTGAATTTAATCTGGTCTTCCGTCGCAATCGGTCCAAAGTTATCCCATACCTTTTCTCTGGGAGGCATGGGGAATTTGGTTCTGTTTTCGCAGACTACGCGGCAGTGCAGATCGCCGCAGCCTCTGGCTTCCACCATGTTGTATTCGCAGTTATCGCCGTAAGCCCGTCCGATTTCTTCCAGGGAAGCAGTGGAGGTTCTGCAGATTTCGGAACCCATGATGTCCCAGGGACATGCGTCCAGCTCCTTCTCCACCCGGTAGGTTCCCAGATCGTTGACGCGTCCCTGCATCAGAAGACGCTCGTCGCCGTTGTCACCGAAGGCTCCCGCGCGGAATCCTCCGGTTCTGTCTGTGCCTTTAAAGAAAGGATGCAGGAAATGTTTATTTGCGTGATAATCGCGGTATAACTGTCCGGGAGCGATTTCCATCTTATTAAAAACGTAGTTCTTTACACCCACATCTGTCTTGCACATCAGGTCGCAGCGCTCTTCATAATCCGGGATCATGATACGAAGTACCTCTTGAAATACGGCTCCAATAGCTGCGTGATGACGGCAGGCATAATGATAAGCGTCATGGAAGGAGATCAGCTTTTCCCAGGGAGTTTTTACGGCCGGATGATTAGGAAGGCTTTTCGCTCCTACTTCTTTGGGAAGACGATCGTCGATTTTCTTACTCATAATTATCTCTCCTTTTCTGTTTTATGAAATATGTATTACTTATTCCTGTTTTTGCAAAAGCAGGGAAACAGGTAATTCACAGATTGTGTCATGCGTTCATTTCCTCTTTTGGGAAACGGAAGGTAAATATGGCGATGACAAGGGCGGCTCCCACAAAGGCTGCGCCAAGCAGGAACACATCGTTGAAGGTGGCGCCGAAGTTGATGAATGCTCCGCAGACAGCGCCGAAGATGCTGGCTCCGCCGGTGCTGCTGAACTGGAACATTCCCTGTGCCGGGGCAATTTCCTCCGGCTGTAATTCCGACTGGAAGAAGGGCGCGTTCAGAGACTGGGTAAGAGCCTGGCTGATGCCGCCGATGGCCGTTGCCACATAAATGACTATCATGGAAGAATCCGGCTGAAGCGTAGACAGGATGATCAGGGCAATAATGTAAAGCGCCAGAGCCAGAAGCGCCAGAGGCCGGAACCGTTTTTTAAACTGCTTTCCGATAATCGTTCCCACAAACATTCCCACAATTGCCTGGACGATGGTCTGCGGCATGGTAACTGTGGAGCTCTGGAAAGAAGAACCCTGCATATAGTAGACTACATAATTGACAGCGTAGGCGGTGATACAGGTGGAATACGCAACCATGAGCGCCTGTACGCTGAATGCCGCGCGGAACCGTTTCTTGTGGAACATATGGATCGGCACGGACGGATTTTTTACCTTCAGCTCCGTTTTGATCAGCAGGATCAAAGCGAGCACTGCTGCGACAGGAAGCACAATTCCGGGAACGCTTGCAAGTTCAAAGTAGGAGCCTGCCATACAGAGCCAGAGGATGATGCAGCATACGAATACAACCAGAAGGAAAATTCCTGCGAAATCAAAGGATTTGTCCGCGTTTTCCTTTTTGCGGTTGGGATACAGGACTCCCAGCGTAAGCAGCGGAATAATAGCAAAAATGCCATAGATAATCAGGCCTGCGTTGGGAGAAACGGCGTCAATCACGGCGCCCGTAAGACCGGGGCCCACAAGGGAGCCGATTGCTGAGGCTGTGGCAATATATCCGTAAAATTTCGGAACTTTTTCCCGGGGAACGAGTGTGGCCATAATAGTGAAGGGAGCTGAGATGTACAGACCCGACGCGATGCCCATCAGAACCCATAAAACTGCGAATAATGCCGCATTGGGAACATACATGAGGATGAAGCGGATGACAAACTGAAGGATCATGCCGGAGAGGGCAACTCTCTTCACCCCGAATTTGCCGGAAAGCATTCCTACCAGAGGAAGGGAAATCATCATTCCCATGCCGGATAAAGTGGCAAACAGAGAATAGAGATCGGTGATATTAAAATATTCAAGCTTGCTGGGCAGCACCAGGTTATTGCCATAGTTGGCTGCCTGGGAGGTGATGGACATCAGCAGTACGCCGATAATCATCAGCCAGGTGCCTTTTCCGGCAGAGCCTGCTTTAGCATTGCTGTTTTCTGTCATAATTTCTGGTCTCCTTTTTTACATAAGGCTTAGCTGGTTACGAGTTGTAGCTGATTAATACACGGAAGCATTTATTGGGATCGCAGGTGAATTTAATTGCTTCTATGGCATCTTCAAAAGAATAGACCTGCGTTACAAGCGTCTCGAAGTTAAACTGCTTTGACTGCAGGATACGGATAGCTTCTTTGAAGTGATATTCCACGTTTCCGCTGCCGTATACGATATTCTGAAGGCCGAATACCAGCTTCTGCATATTGATATTCACCTGCTGGCGGTGCACGCCGGTTACAACCATGGTGCCGTTATATTTGAGAACCTTCATGGCCTGCTCCATCAGCGTAGGTTCCTTCGCGTCCGGATACATGCTGCCGGCGCATTCGAAAATATAATCCGCGTTTGAACCCGGTCCGTAAACGCTGTACGCCTTTCCGGTATATTCAAATACTTCATCCCAGAAATTGTCGTTTCCTGCGTTACATACGCCGTTGAAGCCCTGTTCTCTGGCTTTCTGCAGGCGAAGCTCTGATTTGTCAATCAGGGTAATGTTTTTTCTGGGAACACCTTTGTCTGCCAGCCGGGCAGCCACACAGAAGCCGATCAGCCCGCAGCCCAGAATGAGATAGGTGGCCCCCTCACGCAGGACGGCTTTGTCAGCGGTGGTGATGCCTACGGAGAAGGGCTCGATCATGGCTGCTTCCTTGTTCGAAATACTATCGTCCAGCTTCCACAGATTGTAGTCGTAAGCTGCGTTTGTACAGTAAATGTATTCAGAAAAGCCTCCCAGCCATCCGGCTTTCCGGCTGTTTGGAGTTACCTTGAGTGGAAATGGAGCCACTCTGTCTCCCACTTTGATGTCTTTGACGTTTTTTCCCATAGCGTATATTTCACTGACTACTTCATGGCCGAATTCCACATGAGGCGGTATATAGTGCATCTCTCCGCCATTCAGCCAGGTGTCTGTATCAGAGCCGCAGATACTTGCCATCCGGTTTTTTAAAATGACATCGTTGTCTCCGCATTCCGGCATATCCAGTTCCGCAAACTCCAGATCCTTCGGACCGTTGTACAATAATGCGCGATATTTCAATGCTCTGCCTCCTTTCTGGTTTTTGCCTCAGACTTTTACCTTGACAGGATAGACTTCCTCTTCCCATTGATAGCTTGCTGTTTTCCCCTCTTCAGCACCGATTGGATATTCGGAAATTTCCAGAATGATTCCCAGCTCTTTTCTGGCGTCAAAGTATGTGCAGTTTACATGGGAAGGATCATACCCGCGTACACAGGAATCCATCATAACCGGAAATCTTTTCATCAGCTCAGCTCTGGTGGCTTCGAAATCCTCGCATCCAAAGCAGAGATGCTGCACGCCGGTTCCTTTTTCTTTGAAGAAATCCGAATACATGGGATAGGTGAAGTCCTTGTCAAAAAGCTCCAGTTCAAATCCCTTATTCATAGCTCCTCCGGTCCAGCCACGCGCAAACATGCTTTTTACATTCCCGTCCGCGTCCCGGGTCCGGAAGATTTTCCAGGGACCGATTCCCAGTTCTTCTGCGTAGTATTTCACCTTGGCTTCCAGGTCCTCTACTACGATTCCGGCCTGAAATACGGAATTCAATAATTTTGCCATAGCTATCCTCCTTCTTGTATTTTGAATATGTGCATATTAAATAATTTAAGCGCTCAAATATTTTTTTTCTTATGCATTTTATCGTCAATTATTTTGTATCACACTATTTTTACAGGTACAATCCTGCAAAACAGAGGGAAATGTGATGGAAAGCACGTAAATTCTGACAGGAAATTTGCCTGAAAGACCACTGAAATCCGGGAAAACGAAAATACACTCGCGATTTTTCTGACAAAAATGCAGAGGTATCCGTCAAAAAAACAACATTTTTGCCGGATTTTCTTATAAGTCAGAAACAGATATAATCAGAATAACAGGAGGGATCAGAAATGGATGTAAAAGAACTTTTTGGATTTCAGAGTAAAAACGTGGTAGTTACAGGCGCAGGCTCGGGAATGGGAAAGGCAGCGGCCAGACTGCTGACAGAGCTGGGCGCGAATGTCTATTCTTCTGTGCGCAGAAAGCCTCTTGATTTTGAAGTGGCGAAGGAAATTAAGGCTGAATTGAGCACCAGAGAAGGACTGGATGATTTCCTGTCCCAGCTTCCAGAGGAGATCGAAGCTCTGTTTCTCTGTCACGGAATCTCAAATTCACCCGGCAACAAGAATGCCATGCTTGTCCAGCTTACGAA
>CALWAV010000040.1 GCA_944375745.1 uncultured Merdimonas sp. | reverse complement strand
TGGCGAATCCGATCAGCCGGTCCGGATATATATCTGTAAGGCTTTTTACTTCCTCATTGGAGACGATCTCGGCTCCTGCTCTGGTGGTGACATCCTCCGCGGAGATCACTGCCTTGTCGATGCCGGCAGCATCAAGCTGTGTAATAAACAGGCTTAAAGGCCACACATGCTGCTTGTACAGAAAATACTGTTCTCTTCGAAACTCAACCTTTTTCGGGTCCCCGCAGATTTCTTCAAAGAAGCCCGGGAATGTATGGATATCAATAACCATAGTAAACTGTCTCCTTCTAATCGAAAAGGCCGCCGGGAGTAATCCAGTCTCCCAACTTCTTACCCCCGACGGCCTGTCAGTCATTATTTATCTGTGTCTGTCTCAACTAAAGCTGTCAATTTTTATCTGAAGTCAGCAGAGTTATCCTTGGTTACAACCGTTGCTCCGGTATCTACATCTGTCTCTTCCAGAGTTCCGCCTGTTGCCAGTGTGTAAGCTGCTCTTACAGCTCCATCACCCATTCCCTGCGGATTCTGAGCCATTACGCAGTACAGAGCGCCGCTGTCTACCAGGTCAAGAGCTGTGCTTGTAGCATCGAAGCCTACCGCTACGCCGTCCCAGCTCTCATTTGCAGCTACAGCGTTTCCTACACCTACAGCGCCCGGCTCATTATCGCCGTACAATCCTACGACACCCTGGGAAATAAAGTTCTCAGCAGCAGCCTGGGAAGCGGCTACCTCAGAGTTTCCATACTGAACCTCAAGGATGTTGTAATCTGTTCCGTCAAACGCGGAGATGAAGCCCTGTGTACGATCTACAGCTGTCTGAGTAGCGTTGGAGAAGGATACGATTCCGATATCTCCGGAAGTAATTCCCTTTGCCTCAAGCTGCGCGATCTCCTGGCGTCCTGCCTCCTGGCCTGCCGCATAGTTGTCTGTAGTGAAGGATGCGGATGCGTCAAGATTTGCCGGGGAATCTACATAGATAAGTTTGATTCCAGCGTCAAGAGCGGACTGCAGTGTGGATACGATAGCATCCGGGTCTACAGCTGCCACAACCAGTACATCCGGCTGCGCCGCGATAGCGTTGTTCAGAACTTCGATCTGAAGCTGTACGTCCTTCTTATCCGGCTGCATCCACTGATAGTTGATGCCAAGCTCCTCTGCCGCCGCAGAAGCGCCTGCGTCTACATTTACCCAGTGGTTGTCAAGACCATCCATGGTTACCAGGATTACACTGATGTCTGAAGCCTCAGCTGCCGTGTCATCCGCAGCTTCTGTCTCAGCCGCGTCTGCTGACTCATCTGCCGTGTCTGTACTTTCCGTCGTTTCTGTTGTCTCTGCAGTCGTGCTGTCTCCGGAGCCGCCGCACGCAGCCAGGGAAGCAGTTACAGCTGCCGCCATAAGCATGGCCAGTAATTTCTTTTTCATAGTTCCTCTCCTTTTCTTGTTTTTTATATCGACCCCTCTTGGGGATGATACCTCTATTATTTTGCTTTAGGTTTCTTTCTTCCGGTACGCGCAACCACATCCAGCATAACAGCCGCAATTACAATAATACCGATGATAATATTACGAAGAGCTACCGGCGCTCCTACGAACTGAAGTCCATTCTGAAGGATACCCCAGATGCCGGCTCCCGGGATGACGCCTGCCAGGATACCTGTGCCGCCCAGAGTAGAAATTCCGCCGATAACGCAGGCTGCTACCGCATACATCTCATAAGTCGTTCCTGCGTCCATGGTTCCCATTCCAGCTGATGCCAGCAGTACAAGACCGCACAGGCAGGAGCAGAAGGCGCTTACCATATAGGTAATCAGGATCGTATGGAAAGCATTGACGCCGGAAAGCTTTGCAGCGTCCAGGTTGCTTCCTACCGCGTAGATATGGCGTCCTGTCCTTGTCTTGCTGAGCAGGAACCAGAGGATTACCCACAGAATAACCGCAATCCATACGGTACTGTAGATGCCCAGGAAATTATTGTAGTAAAGCATGTCACGGAAGCCCTGGGCTGTATTTCCGATGAAGTTTGTATTGTGGTTGTTGTTTACCAGCTGCGCCAGTCCACGGGCCAAAGTCATGGTACCCAGTGTGGCAATGAAAGAAGGCAGCCCTACCTTTGCCACCAGCACGCCATTGACAAGGCCGATAGCCAGAGACATGACAAGAGCGATCAGGCAGGAAACCCAGGGATTTACGCCATTGCTCATCAGGGTTCCGGCTGTCATACAGGCCATACCTACCACAGAACCTATGGACAGGTCAATGTTTCCGGTAATCAGGACAAAGCCCTGGCCGATACCGATAATCATGGTCGGCGCAATCTGCCGGAACAGATTCTGAATGTTATTGCCCGAACGGAACTGGGGGCTTAAAATACAGAAAATAATAAACAGTAAAACAAAACCTAAGGCGGCGGTTACCACCGACTGTACTCCACGCGCGGAAAGCGCGCGGCCTAACCAGGATTTTTTCTCATTCATAATTATTACTCCTTATATTTTTGCTTCAAACTGTGTGGCGTACTGAAGAATTCTGTCCTCCGTCGCCTCTTCCGGACTCAGCTCTCCGGTGATTCTGCCATCGCACATTACGATGATCCGGTCGCTGATTCCCATTACCTCCGGAAGCTCCGAGGAAACAAATAATACGCCTACACCCTGCTTTTTCAGCTGATTCATCAGGTTATAAATCTCGACCTTTGCTCCCACGTCCACGCCTCTGGTGGGCTCATCGAAAATAACCACTCTTGAGTTCCGGGCCAGCCATTTTCCTACCACAACCTTCTGCTGGTTTCCTCCAGAAAGGCTCTCGGCGTTCAGCTCCGGAGACGCAAGCTTGATATTCAGCTCTTCTACCGCCTTATCCACCAGCTCCTTCTCTTTCTTTTTATTGACTTTTCCAATCTTATTACAGAGCAGGTCCAGATTCGGAAGCGCCAGATTGTCCCGCACACTCAGCTTCGTACAGAGCCCGTCCTTCTTCCGGTCTTCCGGCGCCAGCACGATGCCGGCTTTAATGGCGTCTATGGGTTTACTTATTTTTACCTCTTTTCCATCTACCAGAATCTCTCCGGAATCCTTCGGATCAATACCAAAAATCGCCCGGGTGGTTTCTGTACGGCCCGCTCCCATCAGTCCCGCGATTCCTACAATCTCGCCTTCATACAGTTCCATATTGATACCGCGCACCAGTTTTCCGGCATTCAGATTCCTTACCTCGAAAATCTTTCTGCCCTTGGGACATTTCACGCGGGGGAACTTTTCTGTAATCTCGCGGCCTACCATGAATGAAATCAGCTGGTCCATGGTATAATCCTTAAATTCACCGTTCATAACGAACTCGCCATCCCGCAGCACCGTCACCCGGTCAGCCACATGGCCAAGCTCCTCCAGCCGGTGGGATATGTACACGATTCCACAGCCCTCTTTTTTCAGCTGGTTGATAATCCGGAACAGCTCATTGATTTCTTTGGCTGTCAGAGCCGATGTGGGCTCGTCCATAACCAGTACCTTGGCATGAATAGAAAGGGCTTTCGCTATTTCTACCATCTGCTGCTTGGATACGGAAAGATTGCCGACGATTTCATTGGGGTCCAGATCAATTTTCAGAGAATCCAGAACCTCCTTCGTCTTTTCTGCCATATCCTTGTTGTCCAGCGTAGCGCCCTTTTTCTCCTCGCGGCCCAGGAAAATATTTTCCGCGACCGTCAAATGACGGCACATATTCAGCTCCTGATGGATGATCGCCACGCCCAGGTTTCTTGCCTTTTTCGTGTCCAGATCTCCCTGTTCCTTCCCGAAGATACGTAAGGTACCTGAATCGCGGGTGTAAACACCGCTTAAGATCTTCATCAGCGTGGATTTTCCCGCTCCATTCTCACCCAGCAAAGCCATGACCTCACCAGATTTCAGATTAAATTTCACATCTTTCAGCACCTTTACACCGGCAAAGGATTTGTTGATGTGCTCCATCTCAACGATATACTCTTCCATACTCCCAATTCCTTTTTTCTGAAATTTTCTTGCTTCGCTGTCATATAAAAACAACATTTCCTTGCTACAGTCCATAGTATAACACCGGAAAACTTTAATTTTTAGGTGCATTTATTTGGATCAGGGGGGTGTTTTTTTTGATCTTTTTGACTTTTTCGTGAATTTGTATGATTTTCCGGTTTTCTATTTGTACAAAATGTACATAGAGAAAATGAGCGGCAGGCCAGGAAAAATTTTTCCTGGCCCGCCGCCGGTCTCCGGCATCCTCTGCCGGTTTTATCTTAATCTTTAATCCGGGAAAATCACTGGCTGCGCAAGCTTGACTTCATCAAAGCATTCCCGGGTGTATTCTCCGATAATTCTGCCATGTTCCACCTGTATCAGCCTGTCCGCAATGTACAGAGTGTCATAAAGTTCTGTATTGAGTACCAGCACGGCCGTGCCGTTTCGGTGCAGCCTGCTCATCAGCTCTCCCACATAGCCTCTCAGGTACATATCCAGCTCGGCAAAAGGCTGAACACAGACTACCACATCCGGTTTGGATATCAGATAACGGTAATACACCAGTGTATACAGTTCTTTTGTAGAAAGTCCGTACAGATTTCCCGCATTGATAACCGGTCCGATTTCCTCCCTGTATTCTCTGAGAACGCTCCGGCGGAACTTTACCTTCTGCCAGAAATAAGGCACCTTCTCCGCAAGGGGAAAGCAGAGATTTTCCAGATAGCTCAGCTCCGGAAACAGCGTGCTGGATACAGGGTTTCTCTGAATCACAGCTATGGTTTTTCCTCTTGTCTTCGCCGAAAGCACAGGATAAATATTTCCGGACTCCGGCGTCTCTCTTCCCAGCAGCAGCTCAATCAGTTCATCCAGTATGGTGTTGCTTTGATCAAACAGCAGCAGATTTTCTCCTTTTGTAATAGAAAAGCTCAACTCATGAATATTTCCGAATGATACCTTCTGAAGGCACAGCACCTCAGAGCCCCGGGGTTTTTCCTCCATGTCTTTCCGGATACTGATAAATTTTTCATAGCAGTAGCGGGCGTATACGGTCTGAATCTGTTCCCGGATGGTACTCTGCACAGTCAGCACCTTCTCTATGGTATTTCCCTTGAAAATGGCAATCCGGTCGCAAACCGGCCGCAGCACTTCATGATGGCTGTAAATATAAAGAAACGTGCTGCCCTGATCCGCCAGCCGGCGGATCAGGCTGTGAAAACGCGGAAGCTCCTCGGCGCTTAGAAGGTCCGAGATCTCCCAGAGAATCGTAAGCCTGTCTCCCACTATCACCGACTTCAGCACCTCCAGCACCAGCCTGTGATAATTGCCCAGGTCTTTCACCCGGGTCTTCGGGGACAGTTCGACTCCGTACTGTTTCAGCACGCTGGCCGTCTCTGTCTGCACTGCCCGGTCCGGTATCACATGACGCCGGAACCCTTCCCGTATCACGAACAGATTGTCCGCCAGTGTCAGGCCGTCGATCAGGCGGCTCTGGCGGCCTATCACAGTCACCTTGTTCCGTGTCCCGCTGCTTTCCTGCACGCTGTTGACCAGCTTTTCCCCGAAAAACACCTGTCCGTTTTCCATCGGGCGGTTCCAGCAGATCAACTCTACCAGCTTGTCAATTCCCTGGTTTTCCAGACAGAGAATTCCGTAGATTTCTCCCCTGAAAATCTGCAGGCTCAGGTAGTTCAGCGCGCCGCCCTCTGTACAGAGAATATGCTCCATGCGAAGGATTTCCTCTCTCATCTCATCTCATCTCCTCCGCTCTGTGTTCAATTTCCTTCCGCTCCTGCTCCGATGTACGGGGAAGCGTGATCTCCACATCTGTTCCGATCCCCTTTGTAGAAAAGACTGTCAGCCCATACTCCTCACCGAAGATAAGCTTGATGCGGTTGTGTACGTTGCCGATAGCGATTCCGCCCTGGCTCTTCCCCCGCACACTGCGCTCTGTCATCTGGTAATTGATACGGTTCAGCGTTTCCTGATCCATGCCCACTCCATCATCGGAAATACGGATAATCAGCCTTTTCTGGGTCAGCATCATATGAATCGTAACCTTGCCCTGGCCGATTTTCTGTTCGATCCCATGGATGATTGCATTCTCCACCACTGGCTGAAAAGTCAGCTTGGGAATCAGACATTTCATGGCGATCTCCCTGTCCTCATCCGGACATACGATTTCCAGCTGCAGGCGGTCTCCGAACCGGTACTGCTGAATATAAAAATAGGTGATGATATTATCGATTTCCTCCTCTACCGTCACCAGATTTTCCATATTGCTGATGGTATAGCGGAAAAAGCTGGCCAGCTTCTCACACATGGACGCCACGCTGGTCAGTCCCGCAAGCAGAGCCTCGCTCCGAATGCTTTCCAGAGTATTGTACAGGAAATGGGGATTAATCTGATTCTGCAGAGCCTGATACTGAGCCTGGCGCTTGCTCAGTTCCAAAGTGTTGGAAGTAGTCATATACTGCAGCATACGCTCCACAGCCATTTTTTCCTGAGGCATGAGATAATACCGGATTTGTTCCAGATCTTCCTTCCTTCCCCGTACCGCAAAAACGCCAAGCTTTCGGTTTGTGTCCGCATAAGGCTTCCATATGCAGTAATAGGCCCTGGCCAGCAGCGCAAAAGCCGCCAGCAGCAGGGCAAGCAGAAGCCAGAACGCCGGAGAATCCGCGGCCGAAAAAAATGCCGCCACCGCAAACAGAAACAGCACCACGCCAAAAGCCGCCAGAAATCTCTGAATCCGCACATGAAGGAATATCTTTTCTTCTTTTTTGTCCTCTTTCATTGGCCCACACTTTCTAGGAATACAGATTTCGGTATTCCTTCGGACTGATTCCCGTGTTCTTCTTGAATATTTTAGAAAAGCGCTTATAATCATTGACACCTACTGATTTTGCCACCGTTTCGATGGTCATTCTGCTCTCCCTTAAAAGCACCTTGGCTTCCTCAATCCTCACGTCCATCAGGTATTCCAGGAAGTTTTTCCCTGTCTCCTTCCGAAACAGCGTGCTGAAATAGCTGCTGGAAAAGCCCACCTGGGAGCTTACTTCCTCCAGGCTGATGCCCTCCGCATAATGTTCCTTGATATACCGTTTCGCCTGATTGATAGGACGCATCTTTTCGATATTAAACCAGGCACAGGCGTCCTCCATGTTTTTCCGGCATACCTGCGTCAGATAGGCAAACAGATTCTCGTGGCTGCTGCACAGCTCTGCCTTCCGGTAAAAGCTTTCTTCCCGTTCCTCCCGGTCCTCAAAATGGTACTCACTCTGAAACATGCCGGACAGCAGAAACAGCCGGTAGGCATCTTTCACAAGATGAAGCATCTGCGTTCCATTCAAATGAAGAGCTAAAGCGCTCTTATGCAGTTCTTCAATCCCCAATTTCAACTGTTCCGTTTCCTGAAGATCCAGGCTCTGCCGGACAGCCACGCTGAAGGGCTTGTATAGTTCATCCGCGTTGAATTTCACATTCTCGGGAATCTCCTCCAGAAACAGGCCGTTTCTCACCAGAAGCCTCTGCCCCATGGCAAGCTCCGCCTCCTGCACACAGTTGGAAAGCCGCCCCAGATCCGACACCGTCCCGCTGGCCGCCAGATGAAACCGCATATACTCAAAGGCATGCAGTTCCTGGCTGAGGGCCACGATCAGGCTCTCCAGGGCATCCCTTACCTCCTGTATCTTTTCCTTTTCACAATTCAGAATCCCTGCCGCTTTTCTTCCTCTGCAGAACACTTCACTGTCCATGCAAAGATCAGCCACATACTTTCCGAAAAGTCCCGGCAGCTTGGAATTCAAAAGCTCCATGACATTTTCCGCATAATGCTCACTCAGGTTCTTATTGTCCTTTACATCTGCCTGAATCAGAAAAATCCGGAATACTCCCTCTTCAAAATGATACCTGTATTTTTCATTCAACATCTCCAGCTCCACCGGAGCCTGCCCCTGTTCCAGATCTATCCAGAGTGTATCCCGGAGCCTCGCCTGGTCCAGCACCTGCTGCTTCTTCTGTTCCCTGTTCTCCTCCGCCTCAGCCTGATGCTCCAGATAACGCTGGCGCACTTTCTGCAGCGTGGCATTCAGCGCTTCCTCATTTACAGGCTTTAATATGTAATCACTCACCCCATATCGAATGGCCGTCTGAGCATATTCGAAATGGGAGTATCCGCTGATAATGATAAATTCCATATTGGGATTCAGAAGTCTGGCTCTTTTCAAAAGCTCCATTCCATCGTATCCCGGCATCCGGATATCAGTCAGCACCAGATCCGGTTTCTCTGCTTCTATCATCTGAAGCGCCTCTATTCCGTTTGATGCCGTTCCCACAAGCTGCATCCCCAGCGCGTCCCAGTGAATCAGCTGGCAGATCAGCTGGCATACCTTATACTCATCGTCTGCCACAATGACTCGAATCATCGCTGCTTCCTCCTTCCGTCTTTTTCTGTCTACATTATAGTCAAAGGCGCCCGGAATATCAAGCGACAGAAAAAGTAAGGAAAACGCCTGAAAGCAGTCAGGGAACCCTGCGTCCGTCTTCTGTGTCCGGATACAGGATTCCCTGAAATAACAGTTCTGTTGATTCAATTACATGGGAAACAGCGTCTTCACCGCCGGATAAATCTTCCGGAACTTCTGATACTGCTCCTCATAGCGGGCGGCGTTCTCCGGAATCGGCTCCACCGTATCCACTACTTTTACGATCTTTGCGGCCGCCTCTTCCACGCTCGCATATTCGCCGCAGGCTACGGCTGCCAGCATGGCTCCGCCCATGGCCGGTCCTTCCTCGCTCTCGGGGATATCCACCTTGATATTCAAAATATCCGCCACCATCTGGCGCCACAGAGGGCTCTTGGCTCCTCCGCCGCAGATCTTGGTGCGCTCGATATGGATTCCCAGAGATTTCGCCACCTCAAAGGAATCCCGCAAGCCGAAAACTACACCTTCCAGAACGGCCTGAGTCATATCCTCTCTGGTGGTATCCATACTCATGCCGATGAATGTGCCGCGCACATTGGGATCATTGTGCGGGCTGCGCTCTCCCATCAGATAGGGCAGGAAAAATACGTGATTCTTTCCCAGCTCTCCCACTTTGATATCCTTCTGCTCGCCAGAATAATCTTTTGTGCGCAGGATCTCATCCATCCACCATTTATTGCAGGATGCCGCGCTGAGCATGCAGCCCATCAGATGATAATGTCCGTCTGCGTGGGCGAAGGAATGAAGGGCATTGTTTTCGTCCACTCCAAACTTCTCGCTGGAAATGAAAATGGTGCCTGAGGTGCCAAGGGATATATTGCAGGCGCCGTCTCCCACGGTTCCTGTTCCCACAGCCGCCGCCGCGTTGTCACCGGCTCCTGCCGCGATCTTGACACTTTCAGAAAGGCCCAGCTCTTCTGCCAGTTCAGGCTTCAGAGTACCCACCGCTTCATAGCTTTCAAAAATCTGCGCAAGCTGGCTTTCCTTCACGCCGCAGATCTCCATCATCTCTTTGGACCAGCATTTATGCTCCACATCAAAAAGCAGCATGCCGGAGGCATCGGATACATCCGTGCAGAAGGTTCCGCTTAAGCGGTAAGCCAGATAATCCTTCGGCAGCATAATTTTTTCAATCTTCGCAAAATTCTCCGGCTCATGTTTTTTCACCCAGAGAATCTTCGGAGCGGTAAAGCCCGCGAAAGCAATATTTGCCGTGTAAGCGGACAGCTTATCCTTTCCGATTACATTGTTCAGATAGTCTGTCTCTTCTCCGGTGCGGCCGTCATTCCAGAGAATAGCCGGACGTATTACCTGATCGTCCTTATCCAGAATCACAAGACCATGCATCTGGCCTCCGAAACTGATTCCCGCCACCTGAGACCTGTCACAGTCCGCGAGGAGTTCTTTTAATCCCTCAATACTCTTGTCATACCAGTCCTCCGGATTCTGCTCTGACCAGCCGGGATTGGGGAAGTACAGGGGATACTCTTTTGACACGATTTTCTGTATCTTTCCCGCTCCATCCATCAGAAGCAGCTTCACGGCGGAAGTGCCCAAATCAATTCCTACATAAAGCATATACTTTCCTCCTGTGAATGCTCATTAAATCTCAAACAGGCCTGTACACCCAGGCACAGCCCTTATTGGCACCATACCGTGGAACAGCAGGTCCCAGGTACACCGGATACATGAAAACATACCAGTATCAATTACGCAAAGGGATTCTCGGTGGGATATCTCATTCCCTTCGGCTGATTGAATCCAATCTCCTCCGGCTCCACTCCCAGATACTTGAATACCTCATAGAGCGCCTTTCCGTAATGTCCGAAAGCCACGGCTCCGTGATGCGGATAGTTCTTCTCTACCAGCACATGGCGGTAGAAGCGTCCCATCTCGGGAATCGCGAAGATACCGATGGCTCCGAAGGAACGTGTCGCTACCGGAAGCACCTCGCCCTGTGCCACGTATGCGCGGAGCTTGCAGTCTGCCGTGCTCTGCAGACGGAAGAAGGTGATGTCGCCCGGAACGATGTCTCCCTCCAGAGTTCCCTGGGTTACCTC
>CALWAV010000039.1 GCA_944375745.1 uncultured Merdimonas sp. | reverse complement strand
AAGGACGGCACAGCGCCCGCTGCGTCTGCGCCAGCAGCGGCTTCTGCAGCAGCCCCTGCGCCCACAGCAGCGCCCGCACCGGCAGCACCCGCGGAAGCGCCTGCGGCATCTGGTCCGGCCAATCCGGACGCAAAAGTTTCTCCGAGAGCCAGAAAAGCGGCGAAGGAGCTTGGCGTAGATGCCACAGCAGCGGCGGGAACAGGACCGCATGGACGTATTATTGAGGCGGATGTGAAGGCTTACGCGGCCAGCGCGCCTGCGGCAGCAGCGCCCGCACCGGCAGCACCCGCGGAAGCGCCTGCAGTATCTGCGGCTCCGGCGCCTGCAGCGGCGGCAGCATCCGCAGCAGCAGAGCCCGAGGCAGAGTACACGGATGTAAAATTCTCCGGCGTAAGACGTGCCACCGCAAAGGCTATGACAAAGTCCCTGAGTACAATGGCTCAGCTGACCAACTGCCATTCCTTCGACGCTACAGCGATTCTCGCTCTGAGAAAGCAGCTTAAGGCCAACGGCGAGGCCATGGGAATGCCGAATATTACATTGAATGATATGATTCTCTTCGCGGTATCCCGCGTGATTCTGAATCACCCGGATCTGAACGCAATCATGCCGGAAGAGAATGTACTCCGCAGATACAAACACGTAAATCTGGGAATGGCTGTCGATACCCCGAAGGGCCTGTTTGTGCCGACCATTTTCCATGCAGACGAGATGAGCCTTGCGGAAATCAGCGTGGAGGCAAAGCGTCTGGCAAAGATCTGCCAGGATGGAAAGGCAACCCCGGATATGCTTGCCGGAGCCACCTTTGCGGTTACCAATGTGGGCTCCCTGGGCGTGGAAATGTTCACGCCGGTGATCAATCCGCCTCAGGTAGGCATCTTGGGTGTATGCGGAACCAGCACCCGCGTGAAGGAAGTAAATGGAGAGATCAAGACCTATCAGGCAATGCCTCTGTGTCTGACCTACGATCACAGAGCGGTAGACGGAGCGCCCGCATCCCGGTTTATGAAAGAGCTGTGCAGCGCCCTGGAGAACTTTCCGCTTTTGATGATGAAATAAAACTGCCAACCAACTTTTGGGCCGGGAAAGGTTACGTCCGGTCCCGGCCCCTGCCATTTTGATACTGTTTAGAACTGTGCGGCCACAGGAAATATGCGAGGCAGATGTATCTGCAGAAGCATATTTAACTGGGGACGCATAGGGCGCTCAGCCCAAGCACGCCGGAGTGCATTTTACGGAGGCGGGCTTACAGTTCTAAACGAAACGGATAACTGTGCGGCCACAGGAAATATATCTGCAGTTCTAAACGAAACGGAGAACAATGTAATCCCCACAGACAGAAAGTCTGTGAAATGAAATAAAAAAGGAGAAAAGAATATGCCAAAGTCAATATTTGTCGATCCGGACAAAATGCGTGCTGAGGGAAAAATCACCTTTGAGGACATTCCGATTAACACGTACAAAAAATCCATACAGGAAGAGCTGGATGAAGGAAACTACACGAAAGAAGATCTGATCCGTATTTTCCGCGACATGACCATCTGCCGTGAATTTGAGGATATGCTGCATCAGATTAAGACCCAGGCGAAGTATGCCGATGTGGAGACTACATATCCGGGCCCGGCCCATCTGTCACTGGGACAGGAAGCGGCAGCCGTAGGAGAGGCATATCTGCTTGGAAAGGAAGACTTTACCTTCGGAAGCCACAGAAGCCACAGTGAGATCCTTGCAAAGGGTCTGTCCTGTATTCAGAAGCTGGAGGACAAGGAGCTTCTGGACATTATGGAGAATTTCTTTGACGGAAAGACTCTGAAGGCAGTCAAGACTGCCAGCAAGGCAGAGGGCGATGTGAAAGAGCTGGCCATCGAGTTTCTGGTATATGGAGCTCTGGCCGAGCTGTTTGCCCGTGAGAACGGCTTCCATAAGGGACTGGGCGGTTCCATGCATGCATTCTTCCTGCCCTTTGGAATCTATCCGAATAACGCGATTGTAGGCGGATCCGCAACGATTGCCA
The DNA here is from genome assembly GCA_944375745.1 of uncultured Merdimonas sp. GTDB lineage: Bacteria > Bacillota > Clostridia > Lachnospirales > Lachnospiraceae > Laedolimicola. The sequence continues at coordinate 22,198 of CALWAV010000039.1, read as the reverse complement.
CAGGAGCTTCCCTGTATAAGAAGTGCAACGACAAGGAAGGCGTAGTAGTAGCGAATCTGGGAGACGGTTCTGTAGGCCGCGGCCCCGTGTGGGAGGCATTTTCCTTTGCGACCATGGATCAGTACCGTACTCTGTGGGAGGAAGGAAGAAAGGGCGGCCTGCCGCTGATTTTCAATATCAACAACAACTCCTACGGAATGGGCGGCCAGACCTGCGGTGAGACCATGGGTTACGGAGAACTGGCCCGTGTGGGCGCAGGAGTGACAGCCAGCCAGCTGCACGCAGAGCGCGTGGACGGCTACAATCCGCTGGCAGTAATTGACGCATACCGCAGAAAGCTTCCGCTGGTAAAGAGCGGCGAAGGTCCGGTGCTTCTGGATGTGGTGACCTACCGTCTGCTTGGACATTCCACTTCTGACCAGAATGCTTACCGCACCAAGGAAGAGATCGAGGCTTGGAGAGCGCAGGATCCGCTGGTAACCTACCGCAAGGCGCTGGTAGAAGCCGGTGTGGCTGAGGACAGCGTATTTGAGGAGATCTGGGCGAAGACTAAGGAGAGAATGGCCCGCATCTGCCGTCTGGCAGCTGACAAAGAGGCGTCTCCGTATCTTGACTTTGACAAGGATCCGGGAATCATTGAGCGCGTAATGTTCAATAACGGAAAGCAGCGCAATATGGATCCCACAAGAGAGCCCTCTGTTATGGGACCGAAAGAAAACTGCAAGCGTTACATGGATATTCAGAAGAAAATCCGCACCCATTATATGGATGGCCAGGAAGTGAGCTCCATGAAGCGCTACAATATCCGTGACGCTGTTTTCGAGCCCATGTTCAATAAATACTATGAAGATCCGACACTGATTGCCTATGGCGAGGATGTGCGTGACTGGGGCGGCGCTTTTGCCGTATACCGTGGATTTACGGATGTGATTCCCTATTCCCGTCTGTTCAACTCCCCGATTTCCGAGTCTGCCATCGTGGGTACCGGCGTAGGCTATACCATGTGCGGCGGACGTGCTGTCATTGAGCTGATGTATGGCGATTTCATCGGCTGCTGCGGAGATGAGATTTTCAACCAGATGGCAAAATGGCAGGCTATGAGCGCGGGAATTCTGAAGATGCCGCTGATCCTTCGTGTATCCGTAGGATCCAAATACGGCGCTCAGCATTCTCAGGACTGGACCTCCATGTGCGCCCATGTACCGGGACTGAAGGTCTGCTTCCCGGCTACGCCTTATGAGGCTAAGGGCCTGATGCAGGCAGCTCTGAACGGAACGGATCCGGTGGTATTCTTTGAGAGCCAGAGAATCTACGATGTGGGAGAAAAATTCCACGAGGGCGGCGTTCCGAAGGAAGAGTATGAGATTGCCTTTGGCGATGTGGACATCATCACAAAGGGAAGCGACGTTACGATTCTGACCATCGGCGCGACCCTTTACAGAGCATACGACGCAGTGAAAGAACTGAAGGAAAAATATGGCCTGTCCGCAGAGCTTATCAATCTGCACAGCCTGGTTCCGCTTGATTATACGAAGATACTCGAGTCTGTGAAGAAGACCGGAAAAGTGGTTCTGGCTTCTGACGCCTGCGCAAGAGGAAGCTTCCTGGATGAAGTGGCTAAGAACATTACAGAGCTTGCCTTTGATTATCTGGATGCTCCGCCTGCAGTGGTCGGCGCTCAGAACTGGATTACACCGCCCTTCGAGTATGACAAGTACTTCTTCCCGCAGAAGGAGTGGATCCTGGATGCCATCAACGAGAAACTGATTCCTCTTAAAGGATATCAGCCGGTTACCAATGTGACAGCGGACGAGCAGATGAGAAAGCTGAAGCTGGGTGTGTAAAAGGTAAAAACAGAATACGGATAATGTAAAAACCCTCCGGATACTGTAAAAGGATCCGGAGGGTTTTTTGCGTAAATGGAAACTTAACCCAAAATGAAGTGAAGCGGAGAATTGCGCTTCAAAATAAAGTGAAAAATTTAAAAAATTGTGTAAATCGCATAAAAATAGAGAGATTCCCTGGCAAAAATAGGGCAGATATTGGTAAAATGCACAGAAAAAAATGTGCAATATTTACTTCATTTTAAGTTTGGATCTATGATTGAGACAGGCAAAGGGGATACGAAAGGAAGGAACCGAAAATGCATGAACTTCTTGAAAAAATCACAAAACTTTCGTCTTCGCTGCCGCGCGCTGAGAGAACCATCGCGGAGGCGCTTATGGAAAATCCGGAAGCTATTGAGAGAATGACCCTGGCGGAGATTTCCAGGGAATCCGGAACAAGTGAAGCATCCATTATCCGTTTCTGCAGACGGCTGGGATACAGCGGTTATACAGCTTTTAAGGAAACGTTTACACAGGCAAACCACAGAGAGCCTGCTTCGCTGATTTCGATTGCCGCAGATGATGATATGTCAGTGATTTTAAATAAGCTTTATAAAAATAATCTGGAGGTATTGAGCGAGACACTTGCCATAGCGGAAAACCCTTACGAGGATGTACTGGCAGTCCTTTTGAGAGCGAGATCCATCAATTTTTTTGCTGTAGGTGACGCTTATATGGCGGCAAAGCTTTCTTACATAAAATTCAGACGCCTGGGAGTGGAGTGCTCCGCGGAAGAGGATATCATGATGCAGATGATTACGGCCAGCAATCTGACGCGCAATGATGTGGCCATAGCAGTTTCCTATGAAGGACGCTCCAGAAATGTAGTGGACGCGATGAAAATTGCGAAGCAGAGAGGAGCCACGACAATCAGTATTACGAGGAGGGATAAATCACCTCTTTTGGATTATACGGATATCCGTCTTCTGGTTTCAGCCAAGGACCTGACCATAGGGCGGGACAAAATCACCAGGCGGATTGCGGATCAGTTCATTCTGGAGGCATTATATCTGGGATATGAGGCCAGGACAGGACGGAGGAACCGGGAACAGATCCGGTATACGCAGCAGGCAATTGACTGCAACAAAATCAGGACAGGAGAAGGATAATACATGTGTAAAATAGCTGTCTCACTGCTGGAAATGGATTATGGGCATCTGGACAGAGGATTGAAGGAGATAGAGGCTGCCGGAGCGGATTACGTGCATATTGACATGATGGATGGAATGTTTGTTCCGAATCTGGGAATAGGCACGAAACTGATAGAAGGCATCCGGCCATCCGCCAATCTGGTTTTCGACGTACACATGATGATAGAGGAGCCGGAGAGGTATCTGGAAAGAATCGGCCGGGCCGGCGCGGATGTGATTACAGTCCATTATGAAGCGTGCAGAGATGTGCGGAAAGCCCTTGATATGATTCGAAGACTGGGGCTGGGAGCGGGGCTTGCTCTGAAGCCGGAGACGCCGCTGGAAGTCCTGGACAGAGAGCTTCTCACAAGGGCGGATGTCATTCATCTGATGACCACGCACCCGGGAATGGAAGGCCAGACTTTTATTCCGGAGTCATTGAATAAGATAGAAAGCCTGCGGAAGTTTCTGGACAAATGGAAGCCGGACTGCGAGATAGAGGTAGATGGAAATATCACCATGGACAATATAGAAGCGGTGGCGGCGGCCGGAGCCACAGTTATTGTATCCGGAAGAGCTCTGGTTCAAGGAAATATTACAGAGAATATCCGCAGAATGAAGTATGCGGCGTACAAGGCAGAAAGCAGGATACAGGCGGCTGCAGGAATATAGCAGATAAAGCAGAAAAGAGGAAGCAGTATGAAGTATGTATTGGGAATTGATTTGGGAACAAGCGCCACAAAGACCATCCTGGTGGATGAAAATGGCGTGACGCGGGCATCGGCCGAGTATTCCTATCCCATGTATCAGCCCCATAACGGCTGGGCAGAGCAGGATCCGGCAGACTGGAAAAAAGCAGTTTTGACCACAATCAAACAGGTGGTGCAGAAATCAGGCGTAAAGCCTGAAGAAGTGACTGGTATCGGCCTTTCGGGACAGATGCATGGTTCTGTTCTTCTGGATGAAAATAATGAGCCCCTTGGACGCACGATTCTCTGGTGTGATCAGAGGAGCAGCGCTCAGGCGGAGGAGATGCTTCAGCTTCTTCCCATGGAAAAATGGCTGGAAATCTCGGCGAATCCTCCCCTGGCGGCATGGACTGCGGCAAAAATGCTGTGGATTCGGGAAAATGAGCCGGAGAAATATGCAAAATGCAGACACCTGCTGCTGCCGAAGGATTATATCCGGTTTGTGCTGACAGGCGAATTTGCTACGGATGTGTCTGATGCCACAGGAATGCAGATGCTGGATGTGAAAAACAGATGCTGGTCCGATGAGATCCTGAAGGCTTTGAACATTGACAAAGGAATCCTGGGTAAGATTTATGAAAGCCAGGAAGTGACTGGATATCTGCTTCCGGAAATCGCGGAGGAATGCGGGCTTTCCACGAAGACAGCTGTGGCAGCCGGCGGAAGTGACAATGCCTGCGCGGCCGTGGGAACGGGAGTGGTAAATGAAGGACAGGCATTTGTAACCCTCGGCACATCCGCTGTGGTGTATTCCCATTTTGACCATTATATCAGTGTTCCGGACGGCGGACTTCATGTATGCTGCTGCGCGGTACCGGGATGCTGGCATTCCATGGGAGGTCCCATGTCGGCCGGACTTTCGATTGAATGGTTTAAGGAGCGGTTCTGCCAGGATCTGGTGCAGAAAGCCAAGGAGGAAAACAGATCCTTTTACGATATGCTGACAGAGATAACCGATGAAATACCGATCGGAAGCGAGAGGCTTATCTATCTTCCGTTTTTGATGGGAGAGCGGACGCCTCACATGGATCCTTTGTACAGGGGCGCGTTTCTGGGACTGAATACGGTACATACCCAGGCGCATATGCTCCGGGCCATTATGGAAGGCGTATCCTACTGCCTGGCGGACTGCAACAATATGCTCAAAGAGGAAGGAATTCATGTCACGTCCATGCGGGCCTGCGGAGGCGGAAGCCGGAGTATTGTATACCGGAAAATGCTTGCGGATCTGTTCGAGTGCGATATCCATACGCTGGGTGAGGAAGGCGGAGCCGCATATGGAGCCGCGATTCTGGCAGGCGTGGGAACGGGAATCTATCCCTCTGTCCGGGAAGCCTGCGGCAGGTTCATCAAGGAAAAGGATACCGTGTTCTGCAATCCGGAGGACGCAGAGCTTTATAAGAAATACCACAGGGTCTATGACCATATGTATGAGGCTTTAAAGGCTGATTTTACGGAGCTTGCGAAGCTGTAAAGGAGAAAATGAAATGGCTTTTATGTACAGCGGTGAAATTTTAGACGAACTTGAAAGAGCGGTTTCCGGAATCCGTCAGGAGGAGGCAGAAGCCTTTGAAAAGCTGATCTGCCAGGCGGAAAGGATTTTCTGTGACGGACTGGGAAGGAGCGGGCTGTGCTGCAGAGCCTTTGCTATGAGACTGATGCATCTGGGACTGACCGGATTTGTTGTGGGAGAAACAGTAACCCCGTCCATTCAGCCCGGCGACCTGCTGCTGGTGTGCAGCGGTTCCGGCAGCTCGGAGGCCCTGGTATCCCATGCCCGCAAAGCAAAAAAGAATGGGGCCAGGCTGGCTGTTGTGACAGGAAACCGGGAATCTGAGCTGGGGAAAATGGCGGACGTATGTATTGTTCTTGCGTCACCGCGGAAGGATGCGGTAGATGAGAAAAGCGAAACCATACTTCCTATGGGATCTTTGTTTGAGGGAGCAGCTGGATTGTTTTTTGATAATATGGTGCTGGCGCTCATGGAACGGCTCGGAGAGACAAGCGGAACCATGTTCCAGCGGCACGCAAATCTGGAATAGAATACAGCGGCTTTGAACGCCGGCTGGAAAGAGTAAAGTCAGGGGAGGAAAAAGGTATGATAAAACTGGGTGTCAACACATGGCTGTGGGCGAATAAATTCGAGACACGCCATCTGTTCTGCATCGATAAAGCGGCGGAGCTGGGAGCGGAAGCCATAGACTTTTCCGTCAATGATCCGTTTCATTTTCCGGTAAAAGAGGTAAAGGATCGGGTGAAGCAGTATGACATGGAAGTGATTGTGACGACTGCCATGCCGGCAGACTGCAACGCGATTTCTCCAGACCCGGCGGAACGGGAAGCGGCGCTGACGTATATGAAGCGCCTCCTGGATATTGCAGGAGAGCTGGAAGCGGGGATCGTGGGAGGCGTGAATTATGTGGGCTCCGGATACCACACAGGGAAGCCCAGGACACAGGAGGAGATTGAAAGGGATGTAGAATATCTCCAGAAGGCATCAGAGTATGCAGAGCAGTACGGGGCTGTCATCGCGCTGGAGGCCGTAAAGAGATTTGAGACACATTTTCTGAATACGGCGGCACAGGCGCTGGAACTGATTGAACTTACTGGAAAATCCAACATCAAGGTTCATCTGGATACTTTTCATATGAACATCGAAGAAGCGGATATTCCGGGAGCAATCGAGCTCTGCGGAGACAGGCTGGCATATATGCATCTGGTAGACAGCAACCGGGGCACTCCGGGAATGGGGCATATCCCCTGGGTGGAAGTGTTCCGGGCCCTGAAGAAAATCGGCTATGAAGGGTGCGGATGCATCGAGACCTTTAATCCACAGACGCTGGATGAGACAGCTCCGCTGACTTATCTGACGAGAAAGTTCGCTGATACGCCGGAAGAACTGGCGGAGCAGGGACTTAGGTTTCTGAGGGCTGCGAGAACCATGGTTTATGGCGTATAGCATTCAGAATCTGCAGCATAAAAAGAGGTTCTAACCGGTTCCCTTTGAAGGGAGAGAGGCCGGTGAACATAAAAATTATATTTTTAAGGAGGAAAAACATGAAAAAGAAAGTATTGGCATGCCTTTTGAGCTGCGCGATGACAGCGGCGCTTCTGGCAGGATGCGGAAGCGGAACGGACACCACAGAGGCTGACAGCACAACCACCGAAGAGACCACAGAAGAGACCACAGAGGATACCACAGACGCGGCGGCAGAGACGGAGACTGCTGACGCAGAGACCGCAGAGGGCGGACGTACCTTTGGCTACACCTACTGGGCGGCATCTGACTTCTTCTCTACCATTGGCGATACGCTGACTGAAGAAGCGGCAAAGAACGGCGATGAAGTAATCATCGTGGACGCGCAGCAGGATCAGGCTACTCAGCTGAGCATTATCGAGGACTTTATTACACAGGGCGTTGACGCCGTATTTCTGAATCCCGTAGACCGTGAGGGAATTGAGCCGGCTCTGGATATGCTGAATGAGGCAGGCATCCCGATTATCAATATCGATACGGCAGTGGCAAGCCTGGACAAGGTTGATTCTTATGTAGCTTCTGATAACTATGGCGCTGGCGTACAGTGTGCCGAGAAGCTCATTGAGCTTATTCCGGACGGAGGAGAGATTGCGATTCTGGACTATCCGGCAAACTCCGCATGCGTGGATCGTGTAACGGGATTCACAGACACTCTTGAGGGAACAGATTTCACAGTAGTGGCACAGCAGGATGCAGAAGGAAAGCCGGATCCGGGACTTCAGAAGACTCAGGATATCCTGCAGGCAAATCCGGATATCGTAGCTGTGTTCGGCGCAAATGATCAGTGCGCGCAGGGCGCATATGCCGCTATCAACGAGGCAGGATCTGACGCGGTAGTACTTGGCGTAGACGGTTCTCCGGAAGGCAAAGAGTACATTGCAGAAGGCGGCGCGTTCGTAGCTACGGCTGCACAGTCTCCGATCAAGATGGCTCAGGAAGCCATGGCTACTGCTTACGCAGTTCTGAATGGCGAGGAGTTTGAGACAGAGATTTATGTTCCGACCTTCATCATCGACGCAAGCAACGTTCAGGATTATATGGACGGCTGGCAGTAATAGAACAGACATCATCAGGGTCAAAAAAGGAAACTCGCAGTCCGCGCAGGGGTCTCCTGCGCGGACTGTAAAGCAGAGAGATAAGAGGAGGAATCGACTTGAGCACCTTACTGGAAATGAAGGGAATCAGCAAATCGTTCAACGGCGTTCCGGCTTTGCGTGATGTACAGCTTTCTCTGGAGAGCGGTGAGGTACACGCCCTGCTCGGCGAGAATGGAGCGGGAAAATCCACGCTTATCAAAATCCTGGGCGGCATTTACAGCAAGGATTCCGGGGAGATTTACATCAATGGTAAGCCAGTTGAAATCACAAGCGTAAAGGAAGCGCGGGAGAACGGCATCAGCATCATTCACCAGGAGCTTATGATGCTGCCGCAGATGAGTATTTATGAAAACGTGTTCCTGGGACAGGAATATAAGAACGGCGGTTTTATCAAACGCGGAGATATGATTCAGAAGACACAGGAAATGCTGGAGTTCTTTTCGCTGGATCTGGATCCGAGGGAAAAACTGGGGCATCTGCCGATAGCACAGCAGCAGATAATTGAAATTATCAAGGCTATTTCTTTCGGTGCCCGTATCATTGTTATGGATGAACCGACTTCTTCCCTTTCGGAAAAAGAGGTTGATTTTTTGTTCTCCGCAATCCGGAGGCTGAAAAAAGAAAATGTAGGTATTATCTATATTTCCCACCGGATGTCGGAATTGGATGAGATAGCAGACCGTGTGACCGTAATGCGGGACGGTGAATATATATCGACAGAAGTGATAGGAAAGATTACCCGTGACGAGCTGATTACGAAGATGGTTGGCCGAACACTGGGAGACTATTACATACATACACATACACCTTCTGATAAGGTTGTAATGAAGGTTGACAATTACAGTGACGGCACAAGTGTAAAAGGGGCATCCTTTGAGCTGCATCAGGGAGAGGTTCTTGGATTTGCCGGGCTGGTAGGAGCAGGCAGAAGCGAGCTGATGAACTGTATCTTCGGAGTGACAAAGAAGACGTCAGGTTCTCTGGAACTGGAAGGAAAGCCTGTGGAGATCCGAAACGTCCGGGATGCCATGAAGGAAGGACTGGCGCTGGTACCAGAGGATCGGAAGCAGGAAGCCCTGTATCCGGACCAGAGCGTGCGGTACAACATGACGATTGAGGTTATGGACAAATTCCTCAAGGCAGGCCGGTACAATGCGAAGACAGAGAACAGCATTGTAGATGAGTATGTAAAGAAGATGTCAGTCAAGCTGGCTTCCCCGTTCCAGCGGATCGTCCGTCTGAGCGGCGGAAATCAGCAGAAAGTCATTATCGGCCGCTGGCTGGCCAGTGATCCGAAGATTCTGATTCTGGATGAGCCCACCCGCGGCGTAGACGTAGGAGCCAAGGTGGAAATCTATGAGATTATTGATAACCTGGCCAAAGAAGGAGTATCCATCATCGTGGTGTCCTCAGAACTCCCGGAGGTTCTCGGTGTGAGCGACCGGATCATTGTTATGGGAGAAGGACAGATTCGAGGCGTCCTGAGCCGGGAAGAGGCAAATCAGGAGCGCATCATGTCTCTGGCAACCACAGAATAAATCAGAACAAAGTCAGAAAGGAACAAAACAATGAAAGAGAAGAAAAGCGGAATTTTTAGCAAGTCCGGCAGTCTGGCTGTAATCAAGAATAATATGGGACTGCTGCTGGCCTTTTTGGTTCTTTGCGTCGGTGCGACGATTGTGCTGGGCGATACCTTCTTTGCCTGGAGAAACTTTTCCAATGTACTGCGTCAGCTGTCCACAAACATGTTTCTGGCCTGCGGCATGACGCTGGTGATTATGCTGGGAGGCATTGACCTTTCTGTAGGATCTGTCATTGCCATGGTAGGATGTTTTGCCGCCGGCTTTATCTCCTATCTGGAGATGCCTTCCGGCGTGGCAATTATTCTGGCAGTGCTGCTGGGAGTATGTCTCGGACTTTTTAACGGCGCGGTAGCAGCGTTTACCACAATCCCGCCGTTTATCATCACGCTGGCAACCATGAACATCGGACGCGGTATTGCCCGTGTATACAGCGCGACCAAGACTATCACAGTCAGCGATGATTTCTTCAAGTCTATCGCGGCTACCTATATCGGACCGATTCCGATTCAGGTCGTATATGTTATCATCATTGTAGCTATTACCGCAGTGATTCTGAACCGCACGCAGCTGGGACGCCATATTCTGGCTACCGGCGGCAATATGCAGGCGGCTGCTTATTCCGGTGTCAATACCAAAAAAGTTACGCTGTTTGTATTTGTATACAGCAGCCTTCTGGCATCTTTGGCAGGAATCATTTCCGCGTCCCGTCTGTTCTCCGGAACCCATACAGCAGGAGAGAGCGCGGAGATGGACGCTATCGCGGCTGTAGTTCTGGGCGGAACCAGTATGGCAGGCGGTTCCGGAAGCGTATCCGGTACAGTCTTCGGCGTACTGATTATCGCTATCCTGAACAACGTAATGAACTTGTATGGAATCGATGCTTCCTGGCAGTATATCGTAAAAGGCATCGTGATTATGATAGCCGTATTCATTGACTACTTTAAGAGCAGGAATGAATAACCAAAGCTGCGGAAAAATATGAAGAGAGAAAGTCTGAAATGTCTGAAAGAGGCCTTTGAAATTGAAGCGGATTGTCTGCGCAGAAGCGTGGAAGCCATAGACGAGGAACAGTTTTCAAAGGCTGTGGAGCTCCTGGCCGGGGCGCAGAGAATCGGCGCCTCCGGCTGCGGCCATTCCGGAATCGCGTGCCGCCATTTTGCTCATCTGATGTGCTGTATCGAAAGGCCGGCCCGCTTCCTATCCCCCTCTGAGGCAGTGCACGGAGCGTCCGGTTTCCTTCAGAAAGATGATGTAATGCTTTTTGTCTCAAGAGGAGGCAGGACGGAAGAACTGCTGCCGATTCTGGATATCTGCAAAAAGAAGGGAGTGCGGGTCATTACCGTAACGGAAAACCCTGATTCCCCTCTTGCCAGAGAAGCGGACGCTGTGCTGAAAGAGTACATCACCAGGGAAACGGATAAATACAACAGCCAGGGAACCACAAGCACTACCGTGTCCTGCGTGATCTTTCATGCGCTGCAGGCGGCCCTTATTGAAGAGACTGGATTTCAGAATCAGCAGTTTGCGCTGATTCATCCGGGAGGAGCGGTAGGGGAGAGACTGCACAGCCTTTAATCAGCGGATGGATGCTTTGAAAAGAAAGAAAATACAAATAAATACAGCTTTTGTAAAATCCTTCGAATACTAATAAGGTATTCGGAGGGTTTTGCATTTTTTGCAGGTTTTCCTTTAAGGGAGAACTATGATATAATGTCGAAAGACATTATACCTGCGCCGGGCCGGCCGCCCAAGGGGCAGATACCTTACCGGCGCGTGTGCATCCCCCGGAGGGGCCGTGTCCGGAGGACATGGTATAATGAAAGCCAAAAGAACGGAGGGGTTATGCAGGAGAAGAGAAAATACAGAAAAAATCCATTCAGCCTTTTCTTCATTATGATGCTGATGGTGGCCATAGGGGTATCGGTGGGATTTTACTTTTTTTACTACAGTGTTTTTACCCGCGCTTCACAAAATGAAGCGATAACGATTCGGACGGCAGAACTGAGATCATCCGAGCAGTATCTGGCTAATTTATTTGATGCAGTGATTCGACAGATTAATTCTATTTCGTATTCCAAAGAAATCTATACATGGGATGAGAACTCGGACTATGAAGAATATCATGCAGTGATGGATGTTCTGCGGGAAAATAAGAGCAAGCATTCTGCGATACATTCTATTTATGCAGTATTTGAAAAAGATAATCTGGTGCTGACCGCAAATGAAGGATATTTTCAGCTGGATTCTTTTTATGATGATACCTGGGAGGAATATGGAACAGGAAGTTTTCAGGAGGCAGATAATACAAGCGGGATGGAGATATCAGGCTCTCATTATCTGTCTCCGCGTTCCATCAACGGGGCTCAGGTAGTCAGCCTGATCTGTGAAATGAATTTGGGAAATTCCTGGGAGGGTTCTGAAAGGCCGCAGGCATTGCTTGTGGTAAATCTTTTTTTGGATAAAATCGTACAGATTATGGACGCGGAAAGCTGGGAGGACTTGAATGGACCACAAGAGGTCGCAATTATGGCGGCGAATGGTTCACTGATTTATGACGGAACGGAGGGAAACCTGAGCCGGTTTTCGGAGAAAGAACTGAATACACTGAAGGACGGAGATACACAATACATCAGCAAGAGGATGGGAGATACGCTCTGGCTGTGTCAGAAAGAAGATTTCGCAGAGACTGGCTGGTATCTGCTGAGAGTTTCTTCCATGGAGGGGCTGTATGGATCAGCGCAGCTGGCAAGAAATGCTATGCTGGCGGCAGTGGCGATCTGTATTACTGCTATAGGAATTGTGCTGGTGATGATCTGGAAAAGAGTCTATCTCCCTTACAGCCGTCTGATGGACAGGGCCCGGAAAGGGGATTTGCTTTCTGAAAACGGGGAGAGCATGGAGTATCTGGAGGAGTTGATTGCCCAGACGCTGGATACGAAAGAATTTTTGCTGGAGTCCTGGTTTGAGCGTGCCTTTCTGGGAGGAGTGCAGGAGGAGACAGACCATGAGATTATAAGTTTAAGCGAGTTCTGCGTTCTGGAAATTTCCGTGCATCAGTGGAGAGAAACGAAAGTGGGACATGCTCTGGCAAATATACAGCTGAACAGTCTGAAAGCCTGCATTAAGCAGTATATGCTGGAAAAACAGACAGAGCTTCCCGTTCGGGAGTGTTATTGCATTGGAATGACGGATCAGCGTTTGGCAGTATTGCTCGAGACAGAGGAGCGGGTAGTGGAGCGGAAGATTTCTCCCTGTATTTCTCTGCTTCTTCCATATGTATCTGCACATCGGAATGTAGATATTTATATCGGAGTAAGTGGGCCTCATGTGGGAGTAGGGGAAATGCATCAGGCATATCTTGAGGCGAAGGATGCTTTGAGCTTTCATTATTTTTCTCCGGATAAAAATGTGTTTTACTATGAAAAAACATCTTTTTTAAAGCGGGATTTTTATATTGAGAACAGCGTAAAGGTTGATATTTTCACAAACAATCTTTACGGGATGAGAATAGAGGAAGCAAGAGGAGCTTTGGAGCTGATTGTGGCAGATTTGCGGAAAGAGCTGGAAAGCGTTGTTTATTATAACCTGCCCAATTTCTTCTCCAGACTGTTCGAAAGGGTATACCGGGCAGTACGGAATATAGGCCTGGAGCCGGAACAGTTTTTCAATATGACGCCGGATGATGAAAACCAGGCGTTCAATACCTGGGAATTTGACACCATGGATGACGCTGTAAAGACACTGTACTGGATGCTGGATCGGATACTGGAGTATCAGCAGTTCCAGGAAGACGCTCCAAAAAAATCGGGAAAACAATGGGCACGTATTATGCTGGAATATGTAGACGCAAATTATGATAAGGGTATTTCCCTGGCTTCTATGGCAGAAGATCTGGGACTGGATGAATCTTATCTGTCCAAGCAGTTTAAAGAAAAAGTGGGTGTCTCTTTTATCCAGTATGTAACAAAGTGCAAAATGGATAAGGCAAAGGAAATGCTGCAGAACCCATCGGTTAAGCTGGCTGAGATAGCAGAACAGCTGGGCATAGGAAATGTTCAGAGTTTTATACGGACATTTAAAAAATATGAAGGAATGACTCCGGGACAGTACCGTGAGAGCTGCCTGCAGGATACCGCACGGCAGGTATAATGGGACTCAAAATTGAAAATGGATATAAAGAGCATCGGAAAACAGTTGTTTTCCGGTGCTTTTTATGTTGTGAACACAAAAAAGGATCTGTTTTTGGCGGATGATCAATTTTTGAATAAGACGATTTTCGACCATAAACCACAAGTGTTGAATATTGATCATGCACATAAAAATCTGATATAACCGAAGCATAAACAGAAAAAATGCACGAAATAATAAGAAATAATGATGGAGAGTATGTGCAGAATTACAAGGAATGGACAATAAGACAATAAATGGAAGAAGGTGTTTTGTTGAATCTTGATATTATTACAATAGGACCTTTGGTTGTAGAGATTATTCGAAAGGGCCTGGACAGAGAATTTTATGAACCGGCTGAGTTTCAGGGACCATATCCCAGTGGTGACACACCCATATTTATCAATGCGGCGGCTCGTCTGGGAATGAAAACTGGAATGATAGGTTCGGTTGGTGACGATGATTTCGGAAAATGTGTTGTGGACAGAATGAAAGAAAGTGGTGTGGATCTGACCTGGCTTCAGACTCAGCCTGACAGTTATACCGGATCTACTTTTGTTACTTATTATAGTGACGGATCAAGGAAGTTCCTATACCATCTGGAGGGTTCCGGATCAGCGGCTTTTGATCCCAGCCAGTTTACAAAAGATTATTTTAGAGGATGCCGGTGGGTACACTATACAGGATTTTCTATGGAAGCGGCGCCGGGTTACAGAGAAGCGGCTTACCGTTCTCTTGAAATGCTGGATCCGGAGACAAAGGTGAGTTTTGATCCCAATATTCGTCCTGAGATCTATTCTCCGCAGGAAATCCGGAATATGTGTGAGCCGATTTTAAAGAGAGCGGATCTGATTCTTCCCAGTGGAGCAGAAGCAATCCTGTTCACCGGAGCGTCGACAGAAGAGGAAGGCTGCAGGTTATTGTCAGAAGATGGAAAGAAACTGGTGGTGCAGAAACGAGGCGCGGAAGGTTCCAGGTTCTTTCGGGGTGACGAGATCATTGATGTACCGGCGTTTGTATCGAAGGAAGTCGATCCCACCGGTGCGGGAGACACCTTTGCGGCAGCTCTTCTGACTGGCCTGGTGGAAGGAAAATCAATTTATGATGCAGGTATATTTGCCAACGCAGCAGGAGCCTTTGCAGTAACAAAAAAGGGACCGATGGAAGGAGCACCCAAAAGGGCATGGATTGACGCTTTCCTGGCATCGGGAAAAAGGGAACTGAAATTGGATGAGTGGGATTTTGATCACATGGGGTGATTAAAAGATAAATTTATTTTTACAAGGAGGAAAGATATGAAAACAAAAAAAGTATTGGGGATGCTGCTGGCGGCAGCTATGATGGTGTCACTCTTTACAGGGTGCAGCACAGGAACACAGACGGACACAGCAAATGAAGGTACGACGGAAGAGGCTGCAGAGGAGCAGGGGGCTGACGCGGTAGATGAAGCTGCAGAGGATGCGTCAGCGGATACTTCTGGGGAAACAGAAGGGCTGAAAATAGGACTGTCTGTATATGACCTGGCGAATCCGTATTTTGTATCTGTGGCAAACGGCGCGCAGGCAAGATGTGATGAGCTTGGCATTGAACTGATAATCGACGATCCGAAATCTGATGCGGCAGCTCAGGTAACGGCGCTGGACAACTTCATCACAATGGAGGTAGATGCTATTATTGTATGCCCTCTTGATACAGCGGCATGTGAGAGTGTTGTACAGGAAGCAAAGGAGAAGGGCATTGCAATTATCTCCCAGTCAAGCTGTACAGAGACGCATGATGTGTGGGTATCAGCGGACGAGTATAACATGGGTTATGTGTGCGGCGAAGGAGCTGCTGACTGGATCCTCGAGAATTACGGAGAAGAAGCAGACTTTACAGTAGCAGTACTTGGATGGGATCAGATTTCTACACAGATTGCCCGCGGCGATGGTATGGAAGCGGCTATCAGCGAAAAATGCCCCAACGTGAATATTGTACGCCAGGATGCCAATACGACGGCTCAGGGACAGAGCGTGGCAGATTCTCTGCTTCAGGCGTATCCGGATCTTCAGGCGGTTGTATGCATCAATGACGCGACAGGAATCGGCGTTTATTCCGCAGTACAGGCAGCCGGCAAAGACAACGATGACTTCTATATCGGAAGTATTGATGCTACGGATGAAGCTATTGCTCAGATTCAGAAGGGCGGAGCCTACCGGGCTACAGTCGATCTGATTCCTTATGAGAACGGCGGCATTGATGTAGATCTGGCAGTACAGCTTATTAACGGTGAAACAGTGGATGATTATTATGAAATTCCGGCCAAGCTGGTCACTGCAGAAGATTTATAAAGGTCTGTGGGCTTCTGACAGCCCAGGCTGAGACAGTAACAGAATAAGCAGGTAAGGCAGTCCCGGAAGTGGGGAGAAGGCTTTTGGGACTGTTCTGCCGCATACAGGCAAGGTGAGTGAATATGCAGAACGACTATATTATTGAAATGAAAGATATAACCAAGCGCTATCCGGGAGTTGTAGCACTTGACAGGATACAGCTTCAGGTAAAAAGAGGCGAGGTTCACGCACTGCTTGGAGAGAATGGAGCGGGCAAGTCTACACTGATTAAGACGCTCGCTGGAGCTATCCATCCGGATGAGGGAGAGATTCTGGTAGAGGGAAAAGCCTATCAGCATCTGGAACCCAGGCTGGCAATGGAGCTTGGAATCGGCGTTATCTATCAGGAATTTAATCTGATTCCGTATCTGACAGTGGCCAATAATATTTTTCTGGGGAATGAACCTGTAAAGGGAACATCCATAGATGAGAAAACATGTATTGCAGAATGTGAAAAAGTGTTTGAACGGCTGGGCATTACCTTGGATCCGAGAGTCCCGGTCAGGAACTTAAGTGTAGCATATCAGCAGCTGGTAGAAATAGCGAAAGCAGTTTCCAAAAACGCAAAGGTGCTGATTATGGATGAGCCGACAGCAGCCCTTTCCGGCAAGGAAGTGGATATGCTGCTGGATTTAGTACGAAAATTACGTGATGAGGGGATCTCTGTTATTTATATATCGCACAGGCTGGAAGAGCTCTTTGAGGTAGCGGACCGGGTAACGATCATGAGAGACGGGCAGTATATCGAGACGCTGGATATCAAAGACTGTACAAGGCCCCGCCTGATTTCCTCCATGGTTGGACGGGAAATGGGCGAAAATTATCCGCAGGGTAAATATGGAACAGACGAGGTGGTGCTGGAAGCCAGGCATCTCTCAAATGATAAGATTCAGGATATCAGCTTTCAGCTTCATAAAGGTGAAATCCTTGGCTTCGGCGGTTTGGTAGGCGCCGGAAGAACAGAGGTGGCACGGGCGGTTTTTGGAGCTGACAAATGCTCCGGAGAGCTGTATCTGAACGGAAAACAGGTCAATATCCGCTGTCCCGGCGACGCGGTCAGACATGGCATCGCGTTTATTACAGAAGACAGAAAACAGCAGGGACTGCTGATGAAGCTGAGCATCCGGGAAAATGTGACCATCTCCAGCCTGGATCATATCCGCCGGCATGGATTTTCTCTGGATCTTAAGAAGGAAAAGAAACTGGTGGAGGAATACAGACATCAGCTGAATATTAAAACCCCTTCCATTGAGCAGCTGGTATCCAATCTGTCCGGAGGAAATCAGCAGAAAGTGGTATTGGCGAAATGGCTGCTGACAAATTCCAAAATTATCATTTTTGATGAGCCTACCCGGGGAATTGACGTAGGAGTAAAATTTGAGATTTATCAAATTATGCGGGATCTGGCAAAGCAGGGAATCAGCATTATCATGATTTCTTCGGATATGCCGGAGCTTCTGGGTGTATCGGACAGAATTGTAGTCATGAAAGAAGGACGTCTCGTGGGAGAACTGCAGGGAGACGAGATTCAGCAGGAAAATGTCATGCAGTATGCAATCTCAGATTAGACAGGAGGAACAGGAAAATGAAAATAGATAAAAGAGAACTGCTTCGCAGATATGGAATTTTAATCATGCTGCTTGTATTGATTATATATTTTTCTTTTGGCTCTGAATACTTTTTGACAGGCTCAAATGTTGTAAATGTTCTCAGGCAAAGCGCTGTTACCGGAATTTCTGCTGTGGGTCTTACATATGTCATGCTGACGGGTGGAATTGACCTGTCCATAGGAGCGGTGATTGGACTGACTGCGGTAACGGCGGCCAGCTGTATGGCAAAATTGGGGCTTTCTCCGATATTGGCGTGTATCATCGCGCTGGCGCTGGGAGCTCTGATTGGCCTTATCAACGGAATCCTTGTAAATTATGTGGAAATTCCGGCTTTGATTGCGACTCTTGGAGTTATGACCAGTGTGCGCGGACTCTGTTATATCCTGACGGGCGGACTGCCGGTATATGGATTCCCGGCCTCATTCGATATTCTGGGAAAAGGATATGTGGGTGTAATACCGGTTCCGGTTATTATTATGGCTGTGGTTCTTGTCCTGGGCTGGTATGTGCTGAACAGAACCCGTTATGGCCGTTATCTCTACGCAATTGGAGGAAGCCGTGAGGCAGCCCGTCTGTCGGGAATTAATGTAGACAAAATGGTAGTGGCTACTTATATGATAGCGGGACTTCTTTCTTCGCTGGCTGGATTGGTGGAATTGTCACGTCTGAGTTCCGGGCAGCCCTCTGCGGGAGACGGATTTGAGATGAACGTTATCACTGCTGTAGTGCTGGGCGGTATCAGTGTAAACGGCGGTGAAGGAAAGTTCTTTGGCGTTGTGGTCGGCATTTTCATCATGAGCGTTCTTGCCAATGGACTGGTCATGATGAATGTCTATGAGTTCTATCAGCAGCTGATTCGTGGAATCGTGCTTATTTTTGCAGTCGGTTTCGATCAGCTCAGCAAGAAAAAGAAGAGTGTGAAGAAGGTAAAGGCAGCATAAATCTGAGACAGGTCTCAGGAGAGGAGGATCTGCATGGGAAGAGAAAAGGATGTTGTAGAAAGTCTGTGCATGACGCCGCGGATAGAACGGCTGAAAAGCAGGGCTTTGGTGAAAGAACGGTTTGTTTCCATCGAGCAGGCAAAAATCATAACAAAATGCTATCAGGAGCATGAAGGTGAGCCTGTGGAAAAGAAAAGAGCCTTGAGTTTCCGGGAAGCCTGCAGAAAGATGGAGATCGCAATCGATCCGGATGAATTGATCGTGGGGAACAGAACAAAAGAACCAAGAGCCGGCGTAATCTTCCCAGAAGGAGGCCTTACCTGGGTGGAAAAAGAGATCGACACTCTGGCGACCAGGAAACAGGACCGTTTTACTGTCCGGCCGGAAGACAGGGAATGCTTTTTCAATGAGATTCTTGAATACTGGAGAGGCAGAACTCTGGAGGACCGCGTAGAAGAAGAGGCGGGAGAAGAGATTTCCGCAATAGGTTCTGTGGTGAAAATTAATCAGACGGATCATGCTCAGGGACATATCTGCCCGAACAGCCATACCTGGCTGGAAAAAGGACCGGCAAAGCTGCGGGAAGAAGCAGAGGAAAAGAAAAAAATGGAGAGCAGCCCTGAAAAAAAACTGTTTTATGAATGCGTGGCGCTGTGTATGGAAGGGGCCATGGACTTCATGCTGCGGTACGCGGATTTGGCGGAGAAGATGGCAGAGCAGTGTGAAGGAGAGCAGAAAGAAGGACTTCTGAAAGCTGCGGAGAACTGCCGGAATCTGGCCCGGCGTCCGGCCAGAGGATATCATGAAGCCCTCCAGTCAGTATGGTTCCTTTTTGTGCTGCTGCATATGGAATCCAATGCCTCATCGTTCTCGCCGGGCCGGATGGATCAGACGCTTCTTCCCTATTTTGAAGAATCTGTAAAAGAGGGTATGACGCTGGAGCAGGCTCTTGAACTTACAGAGTGCCTCTGGCTGAAATTCAATCAGGTGGTATATCTGCGTAATGAGATGGGTGCCCGGTATTTCGCCGGTTTCCCCATTGGCTTTAATCTGGCAGTGGGAGGACAGCATACAGACGGAAGCGATGCTTCTAATATCTTAAGTTTTCTGTTCCTGAAGGCGCAGTCCCATATCCGTCTTCCTCAGCCCAATCTGTCAGTGCGTCTGCATAAAAATACGCCCAAGGATCTGCTTCGGGCTGTTACAAAGGTAATCGCCCTGGGCGGAGGTATGCCGCAGATTTTCAATGATGAAAGCATTATTCCTGCTCTGGAGCGGCAGGGAGTTTCCCATGAAGACGCAATGGATTATGCGATCGTCGGCTGTGTGGAACTGACGACTCAGGGAAATAATCTGGGCTGGAGCGACGCAGCCATGTTTAATATGGTAAAGGCTCTGGAGCTTGCGCTGAATAATGGCATCTGTATGATGACCGGAAAGCAGATGGGACCGCAGACAGGGTATCTGACAGACTTTAACAGTTTTGAAAAATTCGAGGAAGCTTTCAAAAAGCAGGTGGATTATTTTATTGATAAGATGATGCCTGTCACCAGAATTGTAGATCATCTTCATGCGGAAGTGCTTCCATCCGCGTTCCTGTCTTCTGTCATAGATGACTGTATGGAAAATGGCACAGATGTGACAGCGGGAGGAGCAAAATATAACTTTTCCGGAATCCAGCTGATTCAGGTGGCCAATATTGCCGACAGCCTGGCAGCGCTGAAAACCCTTGTTTTTGATGAAAAACGCATCAGCCGCCAGAGACTTCTGGAGGCTCTGAAAAACGATTTTGAGGGAGAAGAGAATATCAGAAAAATGCTGCTGGAAAGAGCGCCGAAATATGGAAATGATATTGACTGGGTAGATCAGCTGGCAGTGAAATGGCATAAGTATTTTGCAGAACGTCTGGAGACTTTCCGAAATGTGAGGGGAGGAAGAGTACAGACCGGTCTCTATACAGTATCAGCCCATGTTCCCATGGGGCTTAATATTGCAGCTACCCCGGATGGAAGAAAAGCAGGTTCTCCTTTGGCAGACGGAGGTGTCTCTGCGGTATATGGACGGGATAAATTCGGGCCTACTGCTCTGCTGAATTCTGTATCCAAGCTGCATTCAGAGCTTGGATCCAACGGAACACTGCTGAACATGAAGTTTCTGCCGGAGTTTTTTGAGACGGAAGAGGGAATAGACAACTTCTGCGCGATTCTGCAGACAATAGTGGAGTTAAAGATTAACCATTGTCAGATCAATGTGGTCCGGAAAGAGGACTTACTGGCAGCAAAGGAAAATCCGGAGCAGTTTTCAGGTCTTACCATCCGTGTGGCGGGATATACTGCGTTCTTTGTGGAACTGGCAGATGATCTGCAGGATGAAATCATAGCAAGAACTGCGTTTGGAGGAGAGTAATGTCAGAAAAGGGGCTTGTATTTGATATTAAGCGTTTCGCGGTACATGACGGGAAGGGAATCCGCACCACGGTATTTCTCAAGGGGTGTCCGCTGCGCTGTGCCTGGTGCCATAATCCAGAAGGAATGGTAAACAAAAGAAAAGTCTGGTGGGTGCAGAAAAACTGTATTGGATGCGGAAACTGTATCCGGTCCTGCAGCCGGGAGGCGCTGCGTGCGGAACCGGAAGGAATACATAGAGTGGAAGAACGCTGCATCGGCTGCGGTGCCTGCGTGGATGTATGTCCTGCCGGAGCCATGCGCTGGGACAGCAGCTGGATGACTGTGGAAGAGGTTATGGAGATCCTGAGAAGGGATCGGATTGCCTATGAAAAATCCGGAGGAGGGATAACCGTGTCCGGAGGAGAGCCCACAGGAGAACAGGCGGGTTTTGCTCTTGCTCTGCTGGCGGAGTGTAAAAAAGAGGGATTCCGCACTTCTATAGAAAGCAGTCTTTACACAAATCCGGAAGTCCTGGAGCAGTTTGAGGAAGTAGTGGATGATTTTATAGTGGATATTAAAATTTTTGACAGCAGACGGCATAAAGAGGCTGCCGGAGTGGATAATCAGCTGATTTTGGATAATATCTGGGATCTGGCCAGCCGGCATGCCCTTTTGATACGGACGCCGATGATTCCGGGATATACTTCTGATCTGGCTAATATTCAGGCTATCGGGGAATTTGTGAAGAAACTTCCGAATGCGCGGATGGAGCTTTTGAATTTTAATCCTTTATACAGTCAGAAATACCATTACCAGGGCCGTGAGCCGGTTTGTCCTCAGGCGGAAAAGCTCTCGAATGAGGAAATGGAGCAGCGCAGACAGATTCTGGAGAGGATGGGAATTTCTGTAGTTCGTTAGAAACTGGTCTGGCTGACGGCAGCGAAAAACAGAAGAAAGAAGGGAGAATTTTTATGGTTATTGATATCCATGCGTTTCCGGGTTTTTTTGAAGAAATCTGCCAGGACCCGAAAAAGGTTGAGTTTCGAAGAGAACAGTATTTTCTGTACAAGCAGCATGTGTGGCCTTTAAGCCTGTTTATTACACAGCTTGATGCCGCCGGCATCGACAAGGCAGTGATCTCCGCGGAGGATGTCACCACCAGAGCAGGAGCCGAGATCGTCTCCAATGAGGAAGTAAAAAGCCTTACAGATATATATCCGGACCGGCTGATCGGATTCGCCA
>CALWAV010000038.1 GCA_944375745.1 uncultured Merdimonas sp. | reverse complement strand
TACCTGAACAGACTGATCGTGGGCGGCCTGCAGCGTGTCCATCACATTGGCAGAGTCTTCCGCCCTCAGGACCTGGACACCCGCCACCATCCGGAGTTCACGCTGATGGAGCTCTATCAGGCTTACCCAGACTACAACGGAATGATGGATCTGACAGAGAACTTGTACCGCCATGTGGCCCAGGAAGTGCTGGGCACCACTAAGATCGTGTACAATGACGTGGAGATGGATCTCGGAAAGCCCTTTGAGCGCATTACCATGGTGGACGCCGTGAAGAAATATGCTGGCGTGGACTGGAATGAGGTTAAGGATCTGGAGCAGGCGCGTGCCCTTGCGAAGGAACATGAGATAGAGTATGAGGAGCGCCATAAGAAAGGCGATATCCTGAACCTGTTCTTTGAGAAATACGCGGAGGAGAACATGATTCAGCCTACCTTCGTCATGGATCATCCCATTGAGATTTCTCCGCTGACCAAGAAGAAGCCGGACAATCCCGAGTATGTGGAGCGTTTTGAGTTCTTCATGAACGGCTGGGAGATGGCAAATGCCTACTCCGAGCTGAATGACCCCATTGACCAGCGTGAGCGTTTCGCCCAGCAGGACGCAAACGCAGCTGCGGGAGATGAGGAAGCAGAGCATACGGATGAAGATTTCCTGAACGCTTTGGAGATCGGTATGCCGCCCACAGGAGGCATCGGCTTCGGCATCGACCGGATGTGCATGCTGCTGACGAACTCCGCGGCGATCCGCGATGTGCTGCTGTTCCCCACTATGAAGAGTCTGGGCGGTTCTGACGCAAAGAAGGCAGAAAAAGCTGACGCGGCTGTATCCGAAGAGAAGGCGGCTGCGCCTGCAGTTACAGCCATGCCTGCGGCTCCCGCTCTGGATCTTTCCAAGGTCAAGATCGAGCCCCTCTTTGAGGATATGGTAGACTTTGACACCTTCAGCAAATCCGATTTCCGGGTAGTGAAGGTGGAGGCCTGCGAGGCAGTTCCCAAGAGCAAAAAGCTTCTGAAGTTTACGCTCAATGACGGAACAGACCGGAAGCGCATCATCTTAAGCGGTATTCACGAATACTATGAGCCGGAAGAACTGGTGGGAAGAACCTGTGTCGCAATCACAAATCTTCCGCCCAGAAAGATGATGGGCATTGATTCCGAGGGAATGCTGATTTCCGCTGTATACGAGTATGACGGAAGAGAAGGCCTGAATCTGCTGATGCTGAACGACAATATTCCGGCAGGAGCGAAGCTGTATTAGAATAAAAGATATAGATATAAAAAGAGGGCATTTTTTGAAAGAGATTCTTTTGAAAAATGTCCTCTTATATGAAAAAGAATAATTTGGGGCAGAATTTCCATAGCTTTTCTCTATCGTGGTCTATTCAAAACAGGTATTTGCTATTCGTCAATGATTGACATATAATACGGCATAGAAGGAAGTGAAGACATTATGCAAATCATTGAGAATAAAACATTTGATGAAGAACGGGCGCTTTATGGCAGCCACGATATTGTAGTAAAAAACTGTGCCTTTGACGGTCCGGCGGACGGGGAGAGCGCACTGAAGGAGAGCAGCGATATTGAGGTGGATCATGTATTCTGCAACCTCCGCTATCCGTTCTGGCATGACCATATTCTGACGATCCGGGACAGCGAGATGACAGAACTCTGCCGGGCATCCCTGTGGTATTCCGATCATATCGAGATCAGCAACACAAAGATGCACGGAATCAAAGCCTTGCGGGAGTGCAGTGATGTGAGAATCAAGGGCTGCGATATTATCTCGCCGGAGTTTGGCTGGTCTGTGAAAAATATTATCATGGAGGACAGTACAGCCCAGAGCGAATACTTTATGATACGCTCGGAGAATCTGAATTTTTCCGGAGTGAAGTTCCAGGGCAAGTATTCGTTCCAGTATACGGAAAATGGAATTTTTGAAAACTGTACTTTTGATACGAAGGATGCCTTCTGGCATTCCAAAAATATTACGGTCAGAAACAGTGTGATTAAAGGGGAATATCTGGCATGGTATTCTGAGGGCCTGACCCTGATCAACTGTAAGATTATCGGAACACAGCCCTTCTGTTACTGCAGAAATCTGAAGCTTATCAACTGTGAGATGATTGATACGGATCTCTGCTTCGAGAAGTCTGATGTGGATGCTGTAGTGACCACATCCGTTATCAGCATCAAGAATCCTGCGTCCGGACGGATTCAGGTGGCCGGTCTGGGAGAGCTGATCCGTGACGATGAGAATTCCAGAGCAGAAGTAGTGGTTCAGGAACAGAAAGAAGAACATGAAACAGAAAAAATGTGTGTCTGTGCTTAATCAGAAAGAAGAACATACCGCGGCGGACCCGCAGAGCCGGGCGGACAGCGATGCTGTCCGCCCGCTTCTGCGGACGCTGCTTTTTCTGGCTCTGCCCACGGTAATGGAGGAAATTCTGGCCACGCTGCTCCAGTATGTGGACACGGCCATGGTAGGGCGGCTGGGCGAACAGGCCACGGCCTCTGTCAGCATTACCACCAATGTGACCTGGCTGGTGAACAGTGTTCCCGGGGCCATCGGAACCGCCATGCTGGTGCTGATATCCAAGGCGCTGGGAGCCGGAGATGAAAGGCAGGTCCGGAAGCTGTCCCAGCAGGCTCTTTTCCTGGCGGTTTTGTCCGGCTTGGTTTTAAGTATTATTTCCATAGGCTTAAGCCCCTTTATCCCTGTGTGGATGGGAGCAGAGGAGGCCATTCAGCAGGAGGCTTCCCGCTACTTTTTCATTATCAGCCTCCCTCTTATCTTCCGCTGCGCCAGCTCGGTACTGGGCGCGGCTCTTCGTGCTGTCCAGAATACAAAGACGCCCATGCTGATCAGCCTGGCAGCCAATGGCGTCAACATTGTCTTTAACTATCTGCTGATTTACACAGCAGGCCTGGGAGTGGCCGGGGCGGCTATTTCTTCCGCCATTTCCTATGTGCTCTCAGGAGTGCTGATGCTGGCAGCCTGCCGGAAGAACCGCCTGCTCACCTGGCGGTGGAAGGAATTTTCTCTGGATAAACGGCTGATTCGGGAATGCGCCGGGGTGGGAACTCCGGTACTGGGGACAAGCGTGGTCTCCTGCCTGGGCTATGTGGTCTTTGCAAGCCTGGTGTCAGGGATGGGAACCACTGTTTTTGCTGCTCATTCCATCGCAGTCACGGCAGAGACGATCTTTTATGTGCCCGGCTACGGGCTCCGGTCGGCGGCCTCTACGCTGGTCAGCAATGCCCGGGGAGAAGGAAACCTGCCGAAGCTCCGAAAGACCGGAGAGATCAGCGTGGTCCTCACCATTGGTATGATGTGCGTCAGCGGCCTGCTCCTGTATCTGGGGGCCCGGCCTCTGATGCGCCTGTTCTCGCCTGTGGATCAGGTGGTAAGCCTTGGCGCGGAGATGCTGCGTCTGGTGGCCCTGTCTGAGCCCTTTTTCGGCTTTATGGTCGTGCTGGAAGGAATTTTTTACGGACTGGGGCGGACCCGCTACGCCTTCTTCGTGGAGACGGCCGGAATGTGGGGCGTGCGCATTCTGCTGACCTTCCTGTGCGTCCGGGTCTGGGGCCTGGGGCTTCGGGCTGTCTGGTACTGCATGATTGCGGATAATGTGGTGAAGGCTCTGATGTTTGCGGTTCCGTTTTTCAGATTTCTTTCCCGTGGAACAGTTGACAAAGAAAAGGCGCAGGCGTAAGATCTTCAGGTGAAAGATAAAAGAGAATGCCGGGAAAAGAAGCGCCTGTCTGATACCCGGATCCGCATGGAGGAGGCACATATGGAATACAGAAAATTCGGAAATATGATTGTGGCAAGAATTGACAAAGGGGAAGAGATTCTGGAGCAGGTCAAGGAGATTGCCCTGAAGGAGCAGATAAAACTGGCGTCTGTCCAGGCTCTGGGCGCCATCAGCAGCTTCACGGCCGGCGTATTCAAGACGGATGAAAAGAAGTATCTGTCCAATGAGTTTGAGGGCGCCTATGAGATTGTCTCTCTGACCGGCACGATCAATACCATGAACGGAGAATTCTACTGCCATCTGCATATCAGCGCGGGAAATGAGAAGGGCCAGGTATTCGGAGGCCACCTGAACCGGGCGGTAGTCAGCGCCACCTGCGAGATGGTGATTCAGCTCATAGACGGAACGGTGGATCGGCGTTTTGATGAAGAAATAGGGTTGAATCTGTTTCAATTTTAAAAACAGGGCGGGCCAGGGAGGCGGACGGCAGGTCCGCCCGGGCCCGCTGGCAAATGAGAAAAAAACAGCGGATAATTGCAAAAAAGTGCTTGCAAAAAATAAAAAAGTATGGTAGTATAATCAGGCGCGACGGAAACAGTGCTCGTGCCGAAGCCCAAAGGGGCTTAAGAACAGGGCTCCTTGGTCAAGCGGTTAAGACATCGCCCTTTCACGGCGGTAACACGGGTTCGATTCCCGTAGGAGTCATTTTTATCTTGACGTATATTTACGTCTTTGATAAAATATAATAGATATATGGCGACATAGCCAAGTGGTAAGGCGTGGGTCTGCAACACCCTGATCACCAGTTCAAATCTGGTTGTCGCCTCTAAGCAAAAAGGACTGATTGCTGAAAAAAGCAGGAATCAGTCCTTTTTCTTTTCTATATATAAGCAGCCGTCGGTGATGGAAAGGAAAGCAGAGGAGTTATTTATGAATCAGAAAAAATGGCTTTTTCTTATATGCGGGGTCCTGCTTCTGGCAGGAGTGATCGGAAGTATTCTGGTACTGCGGAGGCCCCGGACCAGCCAGGTGGAAATCGTACAGGACGGCAGGGTGCTGTACAGCTTTGATCTGTCCTCGGAGGAGGATCAGACGATTGATGTGGAATATGAGGGGCGGGTCAACCGGATCGAGATCCGGGATCATCAGATTCATGTGCTGGAGGCGGACTGCCCGGATCAGGTCTGCGTCAATATGGGCTGGCTGGATTCGGCGGCGCCCATCGTGTGCCTGCCCAATCATCTGGTGATTCAGTTTACGGAAGGTTCCGGCAGCCTGGACGCGGTGGCAGGCTAGGAAGGAGGTACAGTTGAAGACAAGACGGCTTACAGAGCTGGCGATGCTGACGGCGGTGGCCCTGATTATTTTTGTAATTGAACTGCAGATTCCCAATCCTTTCCCGATTCCGGGAGTGAAGCTTGGGCTGGCCAATATCATCACCGTATATGCGGTGTATCACTACAGGCCGGGAGAGGTCATGATGGTGGTCTTTGTCCGGGTATTTCTGGGAGCGCTGTTCGGCGGAGTCATGTCCACGCTGATTTACAGTCTGGCGGGAAGCATTTTCTGCCTGGCCGGAATGATTCCCCTAAGCAGAGTCATTGAGGAAAAATATATCTGGCTCAGCAGTATTCTGGGAGCGGTCCTTCATAATATCGGACAGATTACGGCAGCGGTTCTGGTGACACAGACCCTGGGCGTGTTCGCCTATCTGCCCTTTCTTCTGGTATCCGGATGCCTGGCCGGAGCGTTTACGGGAATCTGCGCCCAGCTGATACTGAAACGGTTTTCCGGGAAGGCTTATCATTGACGCGGCGGCGCGGCAGTGTCCGCCTTCTGCGGACTAAAAGGCCTCGTCTGTTCTCCGCGGATGAGAAAGTTCTTGTCAAAAGCGGCGGGGTATGTTAAGATAGCGTCTGTGTGAATAATTTAACAAGCAAAGATTTCATTTAAAGGAGAAACAGGATATGCAGAAAGGGAGAAAATCTGTATTTCCAGGCGGTGTGCATCCCACGGATGGTTCTGATAAAGTCCTGTCCATGGATGCGGCCGTGCAGCAGTACTGGCCGGATACAGTCACGATCCTGTCGGAACAGTCCTTTGGCGGAAAATGCCGTCTTCTGGTGAAGGCCGGAGACACGGTGGAGGAAGGACAGCTGATCGGGGAGCCGGAGGCTTTTATGGCAGCGCCGCTCCATGCCAGCGTAAGCGGCAGGGTTCTGGATGTAACAGAGGTTATGAACCAGGGAAGAAAAATCCTGGCGTGCATAGTACAGAGAGAAAAGGAACACCGGGAGCCGGAAGGCGTCTACAGGACGGCTGCGGCGGATATCCGGGGAATCTCCAGGGAAGAGATTCTGGCGGGAATCCGGGACGGCGGACTGACCGGTATGGGCGGAGCAGGCTTCCCCACCCACAAAAAGTATGAGACAGACAAGAAGATTGATACGCTTCTGATCAATGGAGCGGAGTGCGAGCCCTTCCTGACCTGCGATTACCGGCTGATGCTGGAGGAAGGACATGCGCTGGTAAATGGAGTCCGTCTGCTTCTGAAGGGCTCCGGCGCGGAGCGGGCTTATATTTGTCTGGAGGACAATAAGCCTCAGGCAGCGGAAAATCTGAGCAGCATTCTGAAGGAAGCCAGGGAATCCGGCGTGATGGAAAGCAGTGAGCAGGTAGAGGTCAAAGTCCTTCCCACAAAATATCCTCAGGGCGGAGAGCGCCAGCTGATTCAGGCGGTGACCGGCCGGGAGGTGCCCATGGGCGGACTTCCCGCGGACGTGGGAGTGATTGTATCCAATGTGGGAACAGCCCGCGCCGCCGCGGATATGATTCTGGGCGGACTTCCCCTGATCCGGCGGATTGTGACGGTGACAGGCTCTGTAAAAAATCCCGGCAACTATCTGGTGCCGGTGGGCACCTCGGCAAAAGAGCTGCTGGAGCTTGCGGGAGGCGTAACCGTATCCTCCAACCGGGTGATTGCGGGCGGCCCTATGACCGGTCCCTGTGTGGCTTCGGACTGGAACGGAGAAGAGGAGCTCTTCTATATTACGAAAAACACATCCGGAATTCTTGTGCTTCCGGATTCAGCTTATGAGGAGCAGCCCTGCATCCGCTGCGGCGGCTGCGAGAACGCATGTCCGGCAGGACTTGCCCCCTGGAAAATCGATTTCGCCTTCCAGGAGGAGGACTACGATCTCTGTGAAAAGCTGTACGCAAGCGAATGCATTGCCTGCGGCTGCTGTTCCTATATCTGTCCCGCGAAGCGTGAGCTGACAGTGCGGACAAGAATGGCAAGGGACGCTGTAAAGCAGAGAATGAGAGAAAGGGCGGTGAAGAAGGCATGAGTCAGGCAGGAACGATCACCAGTCCGGCGGCAGAGGCCGGAAAGATGGAAAAGAAACCGGCAAGAGTCATCAACGGGCCTCATGTGCGCACGGAGAAAACCACCAGAAGAGTGATGCTCCATGTATCCATTTCCCTGATGCCGGCCCTTCTGGGCGCTGTCTATTTCTTCGGAATCCGCGCCCTGTATCTGACAGCTCTTTCCGTGGCTGTGTGCGTGCTGACCGAGTATCTGTGGCAGAAGCTGACGAAAAAGCAGATTACGGCAGGAGATTTCAGCGCGGTGGTAACCGGAATTCTGCTGGCCTTTAATATGCCAGTGACAGCGCCGGCCTGGGTGGTGGTGCTGACTGCGGTATTCAGCATTCTGGTTGTGAAGCAGATGTTTGGCGGCATCGGAAACAATTTCGCGAATCCGGCTCTGATGGGCCGTCTTCTGGCCATGGTGGTATGGCCGGGGGCAGTTATGCAGTACATTGCGCCGGTGACGCTGAACGCGGACGCGGTATCCTCTGCGACGGTGCTGGGAGCTGTGAAGACCGGCGGAGAGGCCGGATACAGTTATCTTCAGATGTTCCTGGGAGAGATTCCGGGAGCCCTGGGAGAGACAAGCAAGCTGCTGCTGCTTGTGGGCTTCGCCTATATGTGCTATATGGGTATTGTCAATGCCGAGGCGGCGGTCACTTATATTGTGACGGTCCTGGTCCTGACCTTTATCTTCGGACCGGCCGGACTGTTTACGGGAGATATTCTTCTGAATCTTTTCGGAGGCGGACTGATCATGGGCGCCTGCTATATGCTGACAGACTATGCGTTTGTCACCAGGAGAGGAAGGCTTCTGTACGCGGTCACAGCAGGTATTATCACAGCGGCTATTCGTATTTTCAGTATTTATCCGGAAGGAATCTGTTTTGGAATCCTGACGGCCAACTGTCTGGCAGGAGGGCTGTCGCTGCTCCAGAAAAGACATGTATATGGAACCAGAGTAGGAGGGAACGATAGAAAAAGAAAAATAAGGAATTAAGAGGAATTCTCGCACTGATAGTGGTAACGGCCCTGTCATTCGGCGTGATTGCCGGATCGAGAGCCCTGTCTGCGGACATGGCGGGCGGAAGCGCGGAAGGAAGCCAGGCGGCTGCCGCGGAGGAATTTGACGTAAGCGGAGCGGAAAATATCGAGGAGGCTGTCCGTCTGGAAGACGGCGCCTACGCGGTGACAGTACGTGAGGCCGGCTATGCGGGCGATATTGTACTGAAGGTGACCTTTGAGGATGACGCGGAGACTATCCGCCAGGTGGAAGTGCTGGAGCAGAATGAGACAGAGACTCTGGGAGCCAGAATTGCGGAGCCGGAGTTCCTGGATCAGTTTGCAGGCGTGAAGGCGCCGGTCTATCTGCCGGGCATGACTGTGGATGCAGACGGAGCTTCCGCGGATACGGAGGAGGCTTCTGATGAAAGCTCAGATATGACTGCGGAGCTGGCAGCGCTGGATGGAGCGGTCTTCACGGATGGCACCTATGAGGCCAAGGCGGCAGAGCCTTCCAACGGTTATACAGATCAGGTGACTATTACCATAGCGGATGGTAAGATCACGGAGGTAAACTGGGAAGCAGTGGCCGAGGATGGCTCCTTAAAGAGCGTTGCTTCCGAGAACGGAGAGTATGTGATGACAGAGGACGGCCCCACCTGGGCAGAGCAGTCCAAAGCTCTGGCAGAGGCGCTGATTGAGAACCAGTCCTTAAGCTTCCTGAATCCGGACGCGGAAGGAAAGACAGACGCGGTATCCGGCGTGAGCGTTTCCGTAAATGGCTTTATCAGCCTGGCTGCCCAGTGTCTGGAGCAGGCAGCCGGAATCGAGGATTCTGCGGCAGAACCGCTGGTACTGGCTGACGGAACCTATGAGGCCAAGGCTTCGGAAGCCTCCAACGGCTACACGGATCAGGTAACCATTACCGTGACAGACGGAAAGATTACAGAAGTGAAATGGGATGGAGTGGCAGAGGACGGCTCCTTAAAGAGCGTGATGTCCGAAAACGGAGAGTATGTGATGACAGAGGACGGCCCCACCTGGGCAGAGCAGTCCAAGGCGCTGGCAGAGGCGCTGGTTGAGAACCAGTCCTTGAGCTTCCTGAATCCGGACGCGGATGGAAAGTCTGACGCGGTATCTGGTGTGAGCATTTCCGTAAACGGCTTTA
>CALWAV010000037.1 GCA_944375745.1 uncultured Merdimonas sp. | reverse complement strand
CCATATCCCGCAGGTTTCGTTCCGGAAGCGTCCGGATCTGGGCCAGCAGATTTCCGCTCCGCTCGATGGGACCCTGTACCAGCTTGGGAAAAAAGGCCTGAAACAGAGCAAAATTCAGAAGATTTTTCTCTGCCTCTGTCTTCCCGCTGCGGACGTCCGCCAGATAACCGATGGCCTGAAACGTATAAAAGGAGATACCCACCGGCAGCAGAAGTCCCAGCCGGTTGTATTTGAAAAAACCGAGAACCAGAATATGAAATCCGATCACGGCCGCGAACAGAAGGGTGTCCTGCCATTTCCGGGCGGAGTTTTCTTCTGCTCTTTTCTTCTGCTTTTCCAGCGCCAGTCCGCCAATGAAAGTCACCAGAATAGAACCGGCAAGCACCAAAAGGAAGGACGGGCCAAAACTGGCGCAGAAAACACAGCTGGCCGCCAGAAGCCAGATTTTTCGAAGGCTTCCGGGGAGCAGCAGATATAAACACAAAACAACCGGGAAAAAGACCAGAAAGGCCAGTGAAGTAAATCCCATAATTTCCTCCGCCTATCTGTCCGCCTTTTTTCTCACTTTTCCGTAAAGCAGAAAATCAAGCAGCCAGAATTTTTTCGTAACCAGAATAATCACAGCCGTAATCAGGCTCATCACCGCAAAGGACGCAAGGGCGAAGCCGAAGCCTTCCCAGGTGTAAAGACTGTATTCCTTTCCCTGGTTCAGCACTGTCGCAAAGTGGAAATGCAGTACATAGATTTCCAGCGTATAGCCTCCCAGAAAAGCCAGAAAACGCTTCAGGCGCCCGTCCTTCAGAAAAGCAAGAAGCAGGCTTACAGCCAGGCAGCCTAAGACCGAAGCAGCCAGCTGACGGCCCAGAAGCATCAGGCTGCCCACATCCTGCAGATCCCATACCGCCGCCATGAATATCAGCCCCAGAAGGGAGAACGCGCACAGCAGCTTCTTCAGTACATCCGGTATCTTTTCCAGAAGCTCTCTGCATTCTCCTGCCAGGTATCCCAGCAGATAGAAAGGCAGATACAGCCTGGTAAGGCCCGGACTCAGGAACTGCCAGCCAAGCAGTGTCTCCAGCAGCACAAAAGCGGCCAGGATCAGATAAACAGCCCAGAACGCAGCAGCCGCATATTTTGCAAACCGGCCCTCTTTCCATCTCCTGACACCGCTTC
The DNA here is from genome assembly GCA_944375745.1 of uncultured Merdimonas sp. GTDB lineage: Bacteria > Bacillota > Clostridia > Lachnospirales > Lachnospiraceae > Laedolimicola. The sequence goes on along the minus strand of CALWAV010000037.1, from coordinate 6,874 downwards.
CGGCAAGCTGTGCCGTATAGATCATCGCCGTCAGGATAAACAGGGTCATCAAAAACCAGAGTCCCTCATCCAGATCGAACAGTACCCGCACAATGCTGGAAAAGGGATGGCGGGGATGAAGAAGGATAATCCAGAAAAAGAAAGGCGTCAGATAAGCCAGCGCCCTTTTTTTCAGAATCCGTCCGTAATCGGAAAGGCTCCGGACCTTTCTTCCGATTCCGCACAAATAGCCGCTGACCATAATGAACAGCGGCATCTGTATTACCTTGATCACGTCATAGACATAGGCGTCCTCCATGTGATTCCAGACCAGGACATGCCCCGCCATCACAAGCAGGATGGCAGCGCCCTTGATCGCATCGATTGTCTGACTGCGTGCGGCTCTGCACACTTCCGTCTTTTCATTCATATAAATCTCACGCTCCGGCGGTCAGTCAGTTACTCTTCTTCATTCATTTTTGCCAGCTTCGCGGCCTGATCAGCGGCAATGCAGGCATCGATGATTTCCTGGATATCTCCATCCAGAATTTTGTCCAGTTTATACAGGGTTAATCCGATCCTGTGATCGGTCACACGGCCCTGGGGGAAGTTGTAGGTACGGATTTTCTCTGAACGGTCTCCCGTACCGATCTGGCTTCTTCTGGCCTCCGCCTCCGCGTCATGGGCCTTCTGGCACTCAATGTCATACAGCTTGGCGCGCAGAAGTGCAAAGGCTTTTGCCTTGTTCTGCAGCTGGGATTTCTCCGTCTGGCTGTATACCACGATTCCAGTGGGATAATGGGTCAGACGCACGGCTGAGTCGGTAGTATTGACACACTGGCCGCCGTTTCCGGCAGCACGCATGACATCAATCCTGATGTCCTTCTCATCAATCTGCACATCTACTTCTTCCGCCTCCGGCATCACTGCCACAGTCACTGTGGAGGTGTGGATTCGTCCGCCGGACTCCGTCTCAGGCACACGCTGTACCCGGTGCACGCCGGACTCATATTTCATCACAGAATAGGCGCCCTGGCCGTGAATCATAAAGGTCACGCTCTTCATGCCGCCGATGCCGATCTCGTCTGCCTCCATGACCTCCACTTTCCAGTGGCGTCTCTCGGCGTAGTGGACATACATGCGGTAGATCTCCGCCGCGAACAGGGCGGCCTCATCTCCGCCGGCGCCGGCCCGGATCTCCACGATAACATTCTTGTCATCATTGGGGTCCTTGGGCAGAAGCAGCACCTTCAGGGTGTGCTCCAGCTCCTCAATACGCGCCTTTGCTCCGGAAAGCTCTTCCTTGAGCATCTCGCGCATTTCCTCATCATTTTCCTCCTCCAGCATCTGAAGGCTTTCTTCCACCGTTTCCTTACATTTCTTATATTCTTTGTACGCGTCTACAATAGGCTGCAGATCGCTCTGTTCCTTCATCAGCTTCCGAAACCGTTCCTGGTCATTCACTACGGAAGGCTCATTCAGTTCATTCATCAGATCCTCATAGCGCAGAAGCAGATCGTCCAGCTTGTCAAACATGTTCTTTCCCTCCATTACAGTCCGCCGGGACAGCCGGGGCGTTTTGCTTTTTCATTCCGAGGTCTCCATACCTCTTCGTGCCCGGACCACCCGGTCCAGTCCGGCCAAATCACGGACCACTTCTATTTCAACAAAGCCCTCGGCACGCAGCAGCGCAGGCACGCTCTCTCCCTGATCAAAACCGATTTCCAGGCAGAGCATACCGCCCGGCTTCAGATACCGGGGGCTCCTTCCTGCTATCTCTCTGTAAAAATACAGGCCGTCCTCATGGCCGTCCAGGGCCATGAGCGGCTCGTGAAGCCGCACCTCTTCCATCAGGCCGGAGATCTCCTTCCGGCTGATATAGGGAGGATTGGATACAATCAAATCAAAGGTTCCCTCTATTTTTTCAAATAAATCGCTTTCCACCAGCACAGCCGGAGTTCCCAGCCGCGCCCGGTTCTTCTCCGCAGTCCGAAGGGCCTCCGGGGACAGATCCGCCCCCACTCCTTCCGCTCCCGGACAGAAATGCAGAAGACTCAGCAGAATGCAGCCGGATCCGGTGCACAGATCGAGGAAGCGCATGCCCGGCTTCAGATACTTCAGAGCCTCCTCCACCAAAATCTCCGTATCCTGGCGGGGAATCAGGACATGCTCATTCACCAGAAAAGACAGGCCCATAAATTCCTGCTCTCCTGTAATGTGCTGCAGCGGAATCCGTTTTTCCCGTTTTTCCACAGCCTCCAGATATTTCTGTTCCTGCGCGGCCGAAAGCTCTTCCTCCGGATAAGCCAGATAATGGCTTCTACTGACGCCGCAGGCCCATTCCAGCAGATACCAGGCATCCAGCCCGGCCTCCGGCACTCCCGTCTTCTTAAGTCTCTCCGTGCCTTCTCTGCAGGCTTCCTTCAGCGTCAAGCTCCTTCCTCCAGAACCTCTTCGATCTCCTGAGGCTCCTTTTCTTCCTTCCGGCTGTTCTCCTCTGCCTCTTGGCTGTCTGCAGCCTCCTCTGTCCCAGCTGCTTCTTCTGTCTCTGCTTCAGCCCCAGCCGTTTCAGTTCCGGCTTCTGCTTCCTCTTCCAGCGGCTCTCTTCCCTGCCATGCTCTCCAGTCGAAGACTGCCTCCACAGCAGCGATGGCCACTTCTATCATGCTGTCATCCGGTTCCTTTGTAGTCAGTCCCTGGAGCCACATGCCCGGACGGCTTAAGATTCCCACCAGCTTATTGTCTGTATTGCCGGCCAGCCGGATAAACTCGTAGGATACGCCGGCGATGACAGGCACCAGAGCCACGCGGAATACCACACGCAGAATCGGAGAGTCCACACGGATAAAAATAAAGAAGATAATGCTGATAACCATTACAAACAGCATAAAGCTGGTGCCGCAGCGCTTATGTTCCTTGGAGCTTCCCCGCACATTTTCCACATTCAGTTCCAGTCCGTGCTCCACACAGTTGATGCACTTATGCTCCGCGCCGTGGTACTGGAAAACCCTCTGGATGTCCTTCATCAGAGAAATCAGCAGCACGTAGCCAATGAACAGAAGCAGACGGATCGCTCCCTCTATCACAGCCAGAACCGTATCCGACACAATCACATTGCGCAGAAGACCCGCCGCGAAATAGGGCAGAATCATAAAAATCGCCACAGCCATCACAATGGAAAAGGCCACGGTAATTCCCATAACCACCTTCTCAGCCCTCTCACCGAAAAGCTTCTGGACAAAGGTATCCGCCTTGGAGGGCTGTGCCTCCTCGTCATCATAAAAGCTGGCGGAAAAGGTCAGGCATTTCATGCCCAGCACCAGGGAATCTACAAAGCTGATTACGCCCCGGATAATCGGAATCTTTTTCAGCTTCTTGCTTCCAATTCCCTCATAGGTGCTCAAGTGCACCTCTATCTCACCGTCAGGCTTGCGCACGCCTACGGAATACACATCCTGATTTTTCATCATGATGCCTTCCAGAACGGCCTGCCCTCCGATTCCTGAAGATTTTCCCGCTGTACTCATCAAAACTTTCTTCCTCCATATGCAAAAACGGGGTGAGATTCTCCAAAACTCACCACTTGCACACACTTCTTATTTCGTGATGCCATATTTACGATTGAATTTATCAATACGTCCGCGAGCCGCCGCAGCCTTCTGCTGTCCTGTGTAGAATGAGTGACATTTGGAGCAGATTTCAACGTGGATATCCTTCTTTGTGGAACCTGTCACAAATGTGTTGCCGCAGTTGCAGGTTACGGTTGCCTGATAATACTCCGGATGGATTCCTTTCTTCATGATTTTCACCTCTTCATTATATTTTGTGAACTTCTGTTACTGTAATTCCCGGCCAATGCCGCTCCGATGAATCCACGGCAAGCTATCCCGGGCTATCCCTGCAAGTCCCTGCAGTTCAGCTGCCCATACAACAGCTTTTAAATTATAGCACAGGAAAGAGGCTTTTTCAATAGGATTTTTTAAAACAGCCTGGTTTTCTTCACTGTCTGCACAAATTCCGCATTGTTCCGGGTGCGGGCAAACATATTCAGCACGTTTTCCACCGCTTCCTCGGGCTTGAGTCCATTGAGCCCCTTACGGATAATATCCATGGCCTCCAGTTCCTCCGGCGTAAGCAGAAGATCCTCTCTTCTGGTGCCGGACTTGGGAATATCGATGGCCGGGAACACTCTCTTTTCCTGAAGCTTCCGGTTCAGCACCAGCTCCATGTTTCCTGTTCCCTTGAACTCCTCGTAAATCACGTCGTCCATCTTACTGCCCGTCTCCACAAGAGCCGTGGCCAGAATCGTCAGGCTGCCTCCCTCACGCATGTTCCGGGCCGCTCCGAAGAAACGCTTGGGCATATGCAGCGCCGCAGGATCAAGTCCTCCTGACAGGGTACGGCCGCTGGGCGGAACCGTCAGGTTGTAAGCCCGGGCCAGACGCGTAATGCTGTCCAGCAGAATAATTACGTCTTTTTTATGCTCCACAAGGCGCTTTGCCCTCTCAATTACCATCTCAGACACCCGCTTGTGATGCTCCGGCAGCTCGTCAAAGGTGGAATGGATGACTTCCACATTTGGTCCCTCAATGGCTTCCTTAATATCTGTCACTTCCTCGGGACGCTCGTCAATCAGAAGGATCAGCAGCTGCATCTCCGGATGATTCCGGGTCACAGACTTGGCCACATCCTTCAGAAGTGTCGTCTTTCCTGCCTTGGGCGGCGATACGATCATGCCTCTCTGGCCTTTTCCGATGGGGGAAATCAGATCTACGATGCGCATGGCCGTGCTTCCGCCCGGACGCTCCAGATGGATTCTCTCATTGGGGAAAATGGGGGTCAGATCCTCAAAATTGCGGCGCCTGGATGCCTCATCCGGCCGGAATCCATTGATGGATTTCAGATAAAGAAGAGCCGCAAACTTCTCTGTCTGGGCCTTTACCTTCACATTTCCGCAGAGAATGTCTCCCGTTCTCAGATTGTATCTGCGGATCATAGCCGGATTGATATAAATATCATTTTCACCGGGCAGATAATTATCGCTGCGGATAAAGCCGTAGCCGTCTCCCAGCACCTCCAGAATACCGGTCACCACCTGTCCGCTGTCCAGGTTCGCCATATCCTGCGTCTGCTGCCTTTCCTGACGCTCCCCCCGCTCTGTTCTGTCGGAGCGCTCTGTCCGCTCTGATCTGTCCGCACGTTCCTGACGCTCCCCGCGCTCTCTTTTTTCATGTCTCTCCGTATGCTCCCCTTTCGCCGGGTGATGCTGCGCCGGCTGCTCCAGGCTCTCCTTTGCCTTCTGGGTCTCTGCCTCCTGATCCCTTTCCAGCATCAGCTCGATCAGATCCTTCTTTTTCATTGCCGAAGTGCCCTTCATTCCCCTGGCCTTGGCGATCTCTTTGAGCTCCGCCAGCGGAAGGGATTCGTACTGTTCTCTTGTCATATCATGTCCTCCTGCTTTATTTCCGATACTTTCCGTGCATTTATGACTGAGTCCGTATTGTAAATATGATTTTTTCTTTTCTTTTGGGAATTACGCCAGATATGTTTGGCGAATCGAATGATCTCGCTTTGCATTATAACTCATTTTCCATGAATATGCAAACTGAATTTTGCCCTGATTTGACTTTAAAAATCCCCCATGTTATACTTGCAAAAGCAGAAATGGAAGAACCAGCCTTCCATCAATCTGAACGGAATTCACTCAGGAGGTCTCTTATGATAGAAAGACTGAGGCAGTCCTCTGCCTATCCCCTGCTTCTGAAAGCCTGGCTTGGGCTGCGTAAAACCTTGATCTGGCTTTTCTGGCAGCTTTGTTATCCCCTTCCGGTAAACAAAAGAAAAATCATTTTCAGCAATTTCAATGGGGGCGGTTTCGGCGACAACCCCAAATATGTGGCAGAGGCCTGTATCCGGCGGAAGCTTCCCTACAAGCTTTACTGGGTATGCTCCAGTCAGAACGCGGGAGAGCCTTTCCCCGCTGAGCTTACCCTGATCCGTCCGGGTTCCCTTTCCTTCGTCTATCATATGGCGACTGCCCGCTTCTGGGTGGACAACACCCGCAAGCTTTATTATTTTAAGAAGAAAAAGAATCAGATTTATATCCATACAGCCCACGGCGGCCCGGGAATGAAGCGCATCGAACGGGACGCGGGGGACGGACTGACCCCGGAATATATCGCCTATGCCAAGCGGGACTCCGCGAATATGGACCTTCTGCTTTCCAACTCCCGCTTTTTCACGGAATGCCTGAGAAGCAGCTACTGGTACGATGGGCCCATTCTTGAGAAGGGCATTCCCAAAAATGATTTGTATTTTCAGGATATTCCCGCCCAGCGGAAGCTTATCCGGGATTATTACCGCCTTCCCCAGGATGCCCGGCTGGTTCTCTATGTTCCCACCTGGCGGGAAAACCGGAAGCTGAATGTGTACCATCTGGATTTTGAAGGCTGTCTCAAGGCCTTTGAGACCCGCTTCGGCGGCACCTGGTATATGCTGATGCGCATGCACCCCAATGTAAACGCGGATGACTTCGATATCCATTACACGGACCGGGTGCTGAACGCTTCTCCCTATCCCAATGTGCAGGAGCTTCTGGCCGGAGGGGACGCAGTGATTACCGACTATTCCTCCTGCGGCTTCGAGTATATTCAGCTGGACCGGCCTTCCTTTATCTACGCGGAGGACTATGAAGCCATGAAAAAAGAACGGGGCTTCTATCTGGATCTGGCTGAGATCCCGGTGCCTGCCGCTTTCTCCAATGAGGAAATGATAAAGAATATCCTGGAATTTTCCGAAGAAGAATACGAACGGCGGAGAGCTCCGTTTATGAAGAGAATGCAGTATTTCGATGACGGACACGCTTCCGACGCTGTGGTAGATTATATTGTGGAAC
>CALWAV010000036.1 GCA_944375745.1 uncultured Merdimonas sp. | reverse complement strand
CTGGGGCTTCTATGATTTAGCCGCAGCCTATCAGTCACTGCACGTCAACTATTGAAACCGCCGTGTACCGAACGGTACGCACGGTGGCGTGAGAGGACGGCGGCTAATCACCGCCTCCTACTCGATTTTTATTCCGGATATACCAGGCGATCCTCTGTAATATGGTACAGCACTTCCTCCAGATATCTTTTTGCCAGATATTTGGCCATCGGCAGATTCATGTCCAGATAATTGCCGCAGTCACGGGGGCTGGCTCCCGGAATTTCCCCTTCAAAATCACGGATAAACTCCCACATTTCGATCATCAGCGGAATAATATCCTTTGATTCATAATCGCCGGTGAGCAGCAGATAGAAGCCGGTCCGGCATCCCATGGGTCCGAAATAAAGGATTTTGGAACCGAACTCTTTATGATTGCGCAGGAAGGTGGCGCCAAGATGCTCGATAGCGTGGACCTCCGCTGTATTCATGACAGGCTCTTCATTGGGGCTGGTCATGCGCAGATCGAAAGTAGTTACGACTGTGTCTCCGGCCAGGTCTTTCCGCGATACATAGACGCCGGGCTGGAGCAGAAGATGATTGATAGTAAAGCTTGTGATTTTTTCCATAGTGTCATTCCTCCTGATGCTCAGTGTATCATATCTGCGCAGGAAGTCAAATGTCTGTTTGAGCAGAAAAATGAAAGAAGGGTGTGTTCATCCTAATGAAAGGCCGGAAAAACAGTTGACATAACTTCTCAAAACTGGTATGGTATTGGCAGGACGCAGACTTGGAGGGCTCTGCGCCGGTTCTAAAAAGTTCTGCATGCATGTCTGCATAAGATTCCCAGTAAAAAAGAAATCATGAAAAAGGAAGGGGTGTTTGTTGGCTGCGGAGATAGATGTTCTGTTCGGAACAGAGATGAATGAAATTTTGCGTATTCTGCGGGAGGAGGCTCTGACAGCGCTTTTCGCGGCGGCTGCCTGGAAGGATTTCAAATTCCGGAGGATTCCGAACCGCCTGCTGGCAGCGGGGGTTCTTATGCGTCTGCTGCTTGGCGCGGCAGAGGCATATCTGTATGGGCCTGGAAAAACCGCGGAAGTTTTTCTGCGGGAAATGGGAGGAAGCCTTCTTATGCTTTTTCTGCTGATGCTGGCTGTCCGCATCCATGGCTGCGGTCTGGGAATGGGAGATGTGAAGCTGGCCGGGACAGCTGTTTTATATGTGGGATTCTACAGAACTCTGCGGATTATGTTCTGGGGGTTTCTGGCGGCGGCTGCCGCGGGCGCCTGCATGAAAATGGCTTCAGGCAAAAGAAGAAAAACGGAAATTCCTCTGGCGCCCTTTTTCCTGACAGGCTTCCTGCTGGAATGGATGCTTGGAAAAAGCTTCTGCGTCTGGCCTTGAGAGGCTGTTTTGAGTGTGGTAATATGGAAAAAAGTAAGAAAGGAGGGAAAAGATGAAAAAAAGGCGGCAGTGGTGTCTGCTTCTGGGAGCTCTGCTCCTTTTTCAGCTGCTGGCAGGATGCGCGGGCTTCCGGGGAGAGGGAAATTCCCAGGAGGCGGCCCGCCCGGAAGAGCAGAGCGGACAGACAGAGCTGAAGGTGACTTTTTTTGATGTGGGAAAAGGCGACGCGGTTCTTCTGGAGACAGAGGAGCACGCCATGCTGATTGACACAGGATATGATGATACTGCGGAAGTGATTCTGAATTATCTGGAGGCAGAAAAAATAGAGGCTCTGGATTATCTGATTATTACTCATTTTGATAAAGACCATGTGGGAGGCGCGGATAAGGTTCTGGAAGCGGTGAAGGCAGAAAGGGTGCTGCAGCCCGACTATGAGTCTGACAGCAGGCAGACGGAGGAATATGAGGAAGCACTCCAGCAGCAGGGGATTACGCCAGAGAAGGTGACGGATACGGTCAGCCTGTCTTTCCAGGGAGCGGAATATACGGTCTATCCGCCGCGGCAGCAGGACTATGAGGAAGAAGACAATGATTTTTCTTTGGTTGTCAGCCTGGTCTTTGGAGAAGAACGGTTTTTGTTTGCCGGGGACTGTGAAAAGGAACGGCTGTCTGAGCTGATGGCTGAAACGGATCTGGATCTCAGGCACCAGGTGCTGAAGGTGCCCCACCATGGACGGGAGGAAAAGAATTCCGATAAGTTTCTTCTGGCTGTTTCTCCGGAGGCAGCGGTGATTACCTGCTCGGAAGAGGATGAACCGGACAGGGAGATCCTTCAGATTCTGGAACAGCTTGGAACAGAGGTCTATCTGACTTCTGAGGGAACAGTTGTCTGTGTGACGGATGGGAATAGCTTTCGCTTCAGCCAGCAGAAATAAAAGCTTGAAATCGGCAGGGAATATGATTACAATGGTAATAATGTACAAATAGAGGCCTTTTTCCGCAAACGGACAGCGCTGAAATACAGGGTGTTCCGCGGATTTGAAAGGACCTGTGAGGAGGAAAAGAACATGAGTATGATCGACACAGTCCGCGCCGAAATGGTAGCGGCTATGAAAAACAAGGAAAAGGACAGAAAGGAATCTCTGTCCATGCTGCTTTCCGCTTTGAAAAATAAGGCGATTGATAAGCGGGCGGACCTGACAGAAGAGGAAGAATACGCAGTTGTAAAAAAGGAAATGAAGCAGACCCAGGAGACATTGGATCTGGCTCCCGCTGACCGGACGGATATTATCGAGCAGTGCAAAGCGCGCCTGGCGGTTTTGTCAGAGTTCGCTCCGGAAGAAATGAGTGAGGACGCAATCCGCGCAGTGATTCAGGAGGTGATGGCTTCTCTGGGACTTGAAAATCCGGGAGCAAAGGAAAAGGGCAGAATTATGAAGGAGCTGATGCCGAGGGTCAAAGGAAAAGCAGACGGAGCCCTGGTAAATAAACTGGTAGGAGAAATCCTTGCTTAAGAGGTTCTCTGCTTTTTTCGTTCTTCTGACAGTGGTTCTGAGCTGCGGCTGCGGACGGGGGGATGCGGAAGTGGCGGTTCCCCATGTGAATGTGGCAGAGCAGCCTCAGATCACCCAGACAGAAGAGCAGAAGGAGGCAGAGCTTGGCCTGGATACAGAGGCCGGGACGGTACTGGGAGAAGAAGAAGTGATAGTCATGACGCCGGAAGGAGAGCCCCAGACGGCTTCCTATACCAGAGTTCGCGGAAACGGAGACTTTTCCGTGGCTTATGACGCTTCGAGATTGTCTCTTTCTGCTTCCGAAAATGAGCTTCGGTTTGAAGCGGATGGTACTCCGGCATTTTTAAGCATCCGGAAGGAAGACGCCCCATCTGCCGAGGAACTGGCGGATCAGTATGTGGCTGAAAGCGGAGAAGAATGCACCGTGGAAGAGATTACAGTGGGAGAAGGAGAGTACCCTGCTCTGTGGGTCAGCTACGCGGAGGGCACTTCTCCAGACAGCAGAACCTGTGATCTTTATTTGTTCCGGTACAATGAGAAACTGTATGTAGCACAGATTGACTGTACAAAAGCAGAATACGAGGACCTGGGAGGAGCTCTTCACACAGTGCTGTCGACTCTCCGGTTTGATGAGGGGTGACAGAAGATGAACAAGACTCAGATAAGACATTCTCTGATCCTGCTTCTTACGGCGGTGATCTGGGGCGTGGCTTTTGTAGCCCAGAGTGTGGGCATGGATTATGTGGGGCCCTTTACCTTTACCTGCGTGCGTTCTTTTATCGGCGGCCTGGTGCTGATCCCGTGCATCGCGCTGCTGCAGAGAGGAAGCAGGCGTGCCGGGAATGAAGAGAATGTTCCTGGGGAGCAAAAAAATCCCAAATGGATGCTGCTGGCCGGCGGTATCTGCTGCGGCCTGGCGCTCTGCGCGGCAAGCTGTTTTCAGCAGTTTGGCATTCAGTATACTACGGTGGGAAAAGCGGGCTTTATCACAGCCTTTTACATTATTATAGTGCCGGTTATCAGCCTGTTTTTCGGAAAAAAATGCGGCATTCTTGTATGGGTGAGTGTGCTGCTGGCTCTGGGCGGCCTTTATTTTCTGTGCATTACAGAGAGCTTTCGGATTGGAACGGGAGATATTCTGGTATTTATCTGCGCTTTCCTGTTTGCGGTACATATCCTCGTCATTGATTATTTTACCCGTTATGTGGATGGCGTAAAGATGTCCTGCATCCAGTTTTTTGTCTGCGGAGCGGTATCGGGAATTGCCATGCTGCTTTTTGAGACTCCGTCCCTGTCCGCTGTTTTGAATGCCTGGCAGCCGGTGCTGTACGCAGGCGTGCTTTCCAGCGGAGCAGGATATACTCTGCAGATCATCGGCCAGAAGGGAATGAATCCTACAGTGGCTTCTCTGATTCTCAGCCTGGAGTCGGTGGTGTCGGTTCTTGCCGGACTTCTGATTCTTGGACAGACTTTAAGCGGCCGGGAGGTTCTTGGCTGCGTGCTGATGTCAGCAGCGATTGTACTGGCGCAGCTGCCTCAGAAGATGCCTCAGAAAAAAACAAAGCCAGCGTGAGCGGGGGCTGCAGCCGCAAAAGAAGGCTGTGGTTCACACAGGTCTCCATTTGCGCGCGGAATGTAAAGTTCCTGTAAAGTTGGCTGATTCTGTTGAAGAGGCCGGTGAAATCAACTATAATATTTAAGATAAGAAGGAGACTGTTCCATGGCCTGCGTCAGCCGGCGCATGGTATACAGGCCGCCGTCCATGGACGGTGTGGTTTGAAAATATGAAAATTTTATTTATATCCCTTGGCTGTGATAAGAATCTTGTGGATTCGGAAGTGATGCTGAAGCTCCTGGAAGAAAAAGGATATCAGTTTACGGATGATGAGACAGAGGCGGATATTATCATCATCAATACCTGCTGCTTTATCAATGATGCCAAGGAAGAGAGTGTCAATACAATTCTTGAGATGGCAGAATACCGCAGAAGCGGAAGCTGCAAGGCTCTGATCGTTACGGGCTGTCTGGCCCAGAGATATCAGAAGGAAATCCTGGATGAGATTGAAGAGGTAGACGCGGTCATCGGAACCGCCACCTACGATGCCATTACAGAGACCGTAGAGAAGGTTCTGGGAGGGCAGAAAGAACTGCACTTTGAGAATGTGGACCGTCTGGTTCCGGATCAGGGGGGCCGTATTCTGACTACAGGCGGCCACTATGCTTACCTGAAGATTGCAGAAGGCTGTGACAAGCACTGCACTTACTGCATTATTCCGAAGCTGCGGGGGCATTTCCGCAGTGTTCCGGAGGAACGGCTTGTGGCAGAGGCGGAATCCCTGGCTGATCAGGGAGTGAAGGAACTGATACTGGTAGCCCAGGAGACCACCCTGTACGGTGTGGACCTGTATGGAGAAAAGCGGCTGCCGGAGCTTCTGAAAAAGCTGGCCGCCATTCCGGGGATCCGCTGGATCCGCGTGCAGTACTGCTATCCGGAAGAGATTACGGAAGAACTGATTCAGACCATAAAAACAGAGCCGAAGATCTGTCATTACCTTGATCTTCCCATTCAGCATGCTTCTGACAGAATCCTGAAGCGTATGGGAAGACGCACGACTCAGGCGGATCTGCGGCGCATTATCGCAAGGCTCCGGGAAGAGATCCCGGATATCTGCCTGCGCACTACGCTGATTACCGGATTCCCGGGAGAGACCCAGGAGGATCACGAAGAGCTGATGCGTTTTGTGGATGACTGCGAGTTCGACAGGCTGGGCGTCTTTACTTATTCTCCCGAGGAGGATACGCCGGCAGCTGCCATGCCGGATCAGATTCCGGAGGAGCTGAAAGAGGAGCGGCGGGCTGAGCTGATGGAGCTTCAGCAGGAGATCGCTTTTGAAAAGGCGGAAGATATGACGGGCCGTGAGCTGGAGGTCATGATAGAAGGAAAGGTGGCCGATGAAAACGCTTATGTGGGACGCACCTACAAGGATGCCCCGGGTGTGGACGGTTATCTGTTCCTGAATACGGAGGAGACGCTGATGAGCGGCGATTTTGCGAAGGTGCGCGTGACAGGCGCGGCTGAATATGATCTGATAGGAGAATTGATGGAATGAATCTGCCAAATAAACTGACTGTGCTGAGAGTACTTATGATCCCGTTTTTCGTAGTGTTTATGCTGACGGATCTGGGAGGAGAATATGGAAAATATATTGCGCTGGCCATTTTTGTCATTGCAAGCCTGACGGATCTTCTGGACGGGAAGATAGCCAGAAAGCGAAATCTGGTGACAAACTTCGGAAAGTTTATGGATCCGCTGGCTGACAAGCTGCTGGTATGTTCCGCGCTGATCTGCCTGGTGGAGATGAACCGCCTGGCCGCCTGGATGGTGATTGTCATCATTGCCCGGGAATTTATTATCAGCGGATTCCGGCTGATTGCTTCGGATAATGGAGTGGTAATTGCGGCAAGCTATTGGGGAAAGTTTAAAACGACCTTCCAGATGATTATGATCATTCTGCTGATTCTTGATCTGGGAGGAAGCTTTGCGGTAGTCGAGACGGTGGTGACCTGGATTGCGCTGATTCTGACAGTGGTTTCCCTGATCGATTACCTTGTGAAAAACAAAGGCATACTGCTGGAAGGAGATATCTGAGGTATGAGCATGACAGCGGAACTGATTTCTGTGGGAACAGAGCTTCTGCTTGGCAATATTGTCAATACAAACGCGGCCTTTCTGGCACAGGAATGCGCGAAACTGGGCCTTTCTGTCTACTATCAGACGACAGTGGGGGACAACCCGGGCCGGCTGAAGGCGGCGGTGGAAGAGGCGCTGGGCCGTTCGGATGTGGTGATTTTAAGCGGAGGACTGGGGCCTACCCAGGACGATTTGACGAAGGAAATTACAGCGGAAGCCTTCGGGATGAAGCTGACAGAGGACGCCCATACCCGGGAGCGCATTCAGGACTATTTTGATGCCCGGGGCACGGAAAAAATCGCGGAGAATAACTGGAAGCAGGCCATGGTGCCGGAGGGAGCCATTGTGGTGGACAATGACAATGGCACAGCGCCCGGGCTGATTCTGGAAAAGGACGGAAAGACAGCCATTCTGCTGCCGGGGCCTCCGGGCGAGCTGATTCCCATGTTCCGGAAGGATATTTATCCCTGGCTGCATCAGAGGCAGCCTGAGACAATCGTGTCAGAGATGGTGAAGTTGTGCGGCATCGGGGAGAGCAGCGCGGAGATGATGATTGCCGATCTGATTGCGGCCCAGTCCAATCCTACGATTGCCACCTACGCGAAGACAGGAGAGGTACATCTGCGGGTGACTGCCCGGGCAGAGGACGAGGATACGGCCAAGCGTATGATGGCGCCGGTCTTAAAGGAGCTGAAAGTAAGATTCGGAAACCATATTTATACCATGGAAGAGCATGTGACACTGGAGGATGCCGTGGTGGGACTACTGCAGGAGCAGGGACTTACGGTGACTACAGTGGAATCCTGTACGGGCGGACTGATTGCGGGCCGTCTGGTGAATGTGCCTGGCGTGTCAGAGGTGTTCAAGCAGGGGTTTGTGACTTACTCCAATAAGGCAAAGCGGAAGCTGGTGGGCGTGAAAAAGACCACCCTGCGGGAGTTTGGCGCGGTCAGTGATAAGACAGCCAGAGAAATGGCAAGGGGAGCCGTGCTTGTGACCGGGGCTGACGCGGCAGTAGCAGTCACGGGAATCGCGGGACCGGACGGAGGGACGGAAGAAAAGCCTGTGGGTCTGGTTTACATTGCGGCGGCTGTCCGGGGGCAGACCTACGTGCAGGAATGCCATTTTACAGGAAGCCGGGCAAAGATTCGGGAGAGTACAGTGGCCGCGGCTCTGACGCTTCTGCGCAGGGCTGTCCTGGAGACGGCCGCTAATTGATAAGTACAGACGGAGGATGAGATGGAAGAGACAAAGACGATACGGATTAAGTATTTCACAGACAAAATTGACAGGCTGGCGTATATCGGAGGAAAATCGGATTGGATTGATCTGCGGTGCGCGGAGGAAATCCAGATGAAAGCGGGAGAATTCCGGCTGATTCCTCTGGGCGTGGCTATGCAGCTGCCAAAGGGATATGAAGCCCATGTCGTCCCCCGGAGCAGTACGTATAAGAATTTTGGAATAATCCAGACAAACCATACAGGCATCATCGACGAAAGCTACTGCGGAGATAACGATCAGTGGTTCATGGCTGCCTATGCTCTGCGGGATACGCAGATTCACATCAATGATCGAATCTGCCAGTTCCGGATTTTTGAGCATCAGCCGGAGCTGGTATTTGAGGAAACAGAAGAAATGGGAAATGAAGACAGGGGCGGCTGCGGCAGCACCGGAAAGGCGTGAGAACATGCAGATAATTACATTTGCGGCCATTGAGATCAGCTCTTATGAAGTGGGCATGAAGATTCTGGAGCTGTCCTCAAAAAATGGAATGAAGGAAATCGATTATATCCGCCATGGGCTGGAGCTCGGAAAGGATGCCTATGTTCATGGTGAAATCAGCAATGAGATGCTGGAAGAGCTCTGTGAGATTCTGGAGGATTTCACCCGGATTATGAAGGAATACCAGGTGGATGATTACCGTGCCTGCGCCACCAGCGCCATCCGGGATTCCAGAAACTGCCTTCTGATTCTGGACAAGATCCGGGTGCGTACCGGCCTGGAAGTGGAAATCCTGAGCAATTCCGAGCAGCGTTTCCTGGGCTATAAATCCATTGCGTCCAACGATGAGTCCTTCCAGAAAATCATTCAGAAGGGAACGGCCATTGTGGATGTGGGCGGCGGCAGCATCCAGATTTCTCTGTTTGACAAGGATGCTCTGGTATCCACCCAGAACCTGCGGCTGGGAATCGTGCGTATCCGGGAGCGCCTGGCACAGGTGGAACAGCGGACCACTCATTTTGACGAGATTGTGGAAGAAATGATCAACAACGAGCTGAACAGCTATAAGCGCCTTTACCTGAAGGATCGGGAGATTAAGCACATGATCCTGGTGGGCGATTATATCAATCAGCTGACCACACGCAGAAGAGGGGAAAAGAGCGCCTCCTTTACCCGTGAGGAATATCAGAAGCTTTATCAGGAGATTGTTTCCCGTTCTCCTCAGGAGATGGTGGGAAGACTGGGAGAGATTTCGGAAAACATGTCTCTGGTGATGCCGGCTCTGATTATTTACCGGAGGCTGATTGAGGAGACGGGTGCGGAAAGACTCTGGATTCCGGGACTGAATCTGTGCGAAGGTCTCGCCTATGACTATGCAGAGCATAAAAAGATTTTCAAATCCAGCCATAACTTTGAAAACGATATTATAGAGGCCGCCAAGAATATCGCAAAGCGGTATCAGAGCAATAAGACCCACCTGGCTGGAACAGAATATCTGGCCCTTACCATCTTTGACAAGATGAAGCGGATTCATGGAATGGGAAAAAGAGAGCGGCTTCTGCTTCAAATCGCTGTGCTGCTTCATGACTGCGGAAAATATATCAGTATGACCCGTACGGCACAGTGCTCTTATGAGATTGTCATGTCCACGGAGATTATCGGACTTTCTCACAGAGAGCGGGAGATTATCGCCAACGCGATCCGGTTTAACACGGAAGAATTTGTTTCCTTTGAAGAATTTTCCATGGGCTGCAGCCTGGATCGGAACGATTATCTGCTGACTGCAAAGATCAGCGCAATCCTGCGGGTGGCCAATTCCATGGACCGCAGCCATAAGCAGAAGTTCAAAAATGTCAAGGTGACACTGAAGGACAGAGAGCTGATTGTAGTGGTAGATACGGTAGAAGATATTACGCTGGAGCAGGGACTTTTCTCCCACAAAGCAGATTTCTTTGAGACAATTTTCAGTATCAGGCCCGTAATCCGGCAGAAAAGGCAGGTATAAGAGATGGATAAAACTGATTTTACAAAAACAGAATACTTCAGAAACAGAGAGCTTTCCTGGCTGGCCTTCAATGAGAGGGTCTTAAGCGAAGCAAGAGATAAGAATATTCCTTTGTTTGAACGGCTGAAATTCCTGAGCATTACCGCGTCCAACCTGGATGAATTTTTTATGATCCGTGTGGCTTCTCTGAAGGATATGGTAAATGCCAATTATACCAAAAAGGATATTGCGGGACTGACTGCCCAGGAGCAGCTGGATCAAATCAGTGAAGAGACCCAGAAGCTGGTGAGCCTTCAGTATTCCACCTATTCCCGTTCCCTGCTTCCCATGCTGCGCCAGCATGGATTGAATGTAATACAGGAGCATGAGGATTTGACGGATGAGCAGGCGGAATATGTGGACCGGTATTTCCGGGATAATGTATATCCGGTGCTTACGCCCATGGCAGTGGATTCCTCAAGACCGTTTCCGCTGATCCGCAATAAAACGCTGAATATCGGTGCGCTTCTTTCCAAAAAAGATCAGGAAGGAAAAGAGAAAGAACTGGATTTTGCCACAGTTCAGGTTCCCTCTGTGCTTCCGCGTATTGTGCCTCTTCCCCACGGAAAGGACGGCAGCCGGTAAAAGCCATGGCTCTTATCAAATAACTCATCAGGTTTTGTCTCCGCCCCGACTCGCAGGGTGTCCAGATATTTTTCCGCGTAGAAATCCTCCATTCCGTGCTGTGCGGCAAGGGCCAGCACCTT
>CALWAV010000035.1 GCA_944375745.1 uncultured Merdimonas sp. | reverse complement strand
TCTCATTGTTCAGGTCAGCCTTCGGAACTCCGCCATTGTACTTCAGAGCACGAACGGTCGCTACGATAACAACTGCGTTCGGCTTCAGGCCTGCCATACGGCACTTGATATCCAGGAACTTCTCAGCTCCCAGGTCTGCGCCGAAGCCTGCCTCGGTAACTGTGTAGTCAGCCAGCTTCAGAGCCATTCTTGTAGCCGTTACAGAGTTGCAGCCGTGAGCGATGTTTGCGAAAGGTCCGCCATGAACGATAGCCGGTGTATGCTCCAGAGTCTGTACCAGGTTCGGCTTCAGAGCATCCTTCAGAAGAGCTGCCATAGCGCCCTGAGCGTTCAGATCGCCGGCTGTTACGGGCTTCTGCTCGGAAGCTTTTCCGTATGTATAGCCAACGATGATTCTCGCCAGTCTCTCCTTCAGGTCTGTGATATCGCTTGCCAGGCACAGAACTGCCATAATCTCGGAAGCTACAGTGATATCATAGCCGTCCTCTCTGGGCATTCCGTTTGTTCTTCCGCCAAGGCCATCCACAATGTTGCGGAGCTGACGGTCATTCATGTCCACGCATCTTCTCCAGGTAATCTTTCTCGGGTCGATGTTCAGCGCGTTGCCCTGGAAGATATGGTTGTCAATCATGGCTGCCAGCAGGTTGTTGGCTGCTCCAATTGCATGGAAGTCACCGGTGAAGTGAAGATTAATGTCCTCCATGGGCACTACCTGAGCGTATCCGCCGCCGGCAGCTCCTCCCTTTACACCGAATACAGGTCCCAGAGACGGCTCACGAAGAGCTACCATAACCTTCTTGCCGATCTTCTGAAGTCCGTCTGCCAGTCCTACAGATGTGGTGGTCTTTCCTTCACCTGCGGGAGTCGGGTTGATAGCCGTTACCAGAATCAGCTTGCCGTCCTCAGCATTGGTCTCCTTCAGCAGATTGTAGTCGATCTTTGCTTTGTACTTTCCGTACTGCTCCAGATACTTGTCATCAATTCCCGCCTTCTTCGCGATCTCTGTGATAGGCAGCATCTCTGTTTCCTGTGCAATTTCAATGTCAGATTTGAATCCCATTTCGAAATATCTCCTTTCATTGTGCGTCCGTGCTTTTCGGACAGCCATCTTTTCTGTAGATATTTTAACAATCCCTTTGGGATGTCCCTCATCTACTATGCGTTCATTATATGGCACACTCAAACATCCGGCAATCATACAAACTGTCGGATGTTTGATATTCTTTTCACAATCTGATTTTACCTGCTTTTTACAGGAAAATTACGGAATCATTCAGAGAAATACTTTCGATTTCTTCCACGTTTACAACGCTTTCCCAGAGAATCCTGCATTTTCCGGTCTTTCCATCACCCACTTCTTCCCTGATTTCCTGTGCATTTATCCGGCCTCCATTTTTCAGATTCAGAGCGGCGTTCTCCAAAACAGGGGTTTCATCCGACAAAGTGTCAAATTCAACCAGCGCAGACACCGGAGAAATTGCAATTTTTTTCACAGGCAGGCTGGAAGCCTGATTTTCCCCGTCAAATGCCCATGTTTTCATGGTTTCTTCGTAGTTTACCGTAAAATTCAGTTCCCAGGTTCCAGAAACAAGTTCTTCATAAGATCCGGCGCCTCCCAGAGCCAAAACGGCATTTTTCAGCTGATTTTCGCTGATATTGTTAAAACAGTAACGGCATACATCAAAGTCCTTCCGTCTTCCTCATATTCCGGTAAAAGCCTCCCGCAGCCGCCAGAGACACCGTATCCACAATGGGCTGCACCCACATACAGCCGTAAAGGCCAAACAACCCGTTCATCAGAAAAAGCAGCGGAATATCCAGCACGCCTTTCCGGAGCACGGAACAGACCATGGATGCCTTGAATTTCCCCATGGCCTGAAACTGAATGATCATGGGATAACACACCGACATCATGGGCATGGCTGTCACCATACATCTTAAGAAGCCTGCGCCGTATCTGATTGTGGCAGAATCACTGATAAAAAGAGAGACAAGCTGAGGGGCAAGACTCTCGTAAACCGCCAGGCAGAGCAGGGAAAAACCAAGAGAAACGGAACAGCCCAGCCGGAAGATACCCCTTCTTCTCTTCTGATCTCCCGAAGAATAATTATAGGCCAGCAGAGGCAGCAGCCCGTTGGATACCCCGATGGAAAAATAAAGCGGAAGCTGATCCAGTTTCTTCACGATCCCCAGGGCCGCCACTGCCTCCGTGGTATACCGGGAAACAAATTTTGACTGAGCTCCTATCGCCACCACAGTCAGAGCATACTGTACCGCGGAGGGAAAGCCGCTGACAAGAACCGCTTTCAGATACCGGCCTGCGTACCGCAGTCTGGCCGGATTGATATTTACCATAGTCTTTTTCTGCTTCCAGACAATATAAAACAGAAAATACAGAGCAGCTGCCAGATTTGACAATGCCGTGGCAATCCCTGCTCCCGCAGCGCCCAGCCCCAGAAACCGGGGCAGCACAAAAAACGGATCCAGGACAATGTTCAGGATTCCTCCCAGAGACACGCCGGCCGCTGCTGCCGCGGCCTTTCCTTCCGCCCGCACCAGATTGGACAGAAGGGTATTCAAAATGGTCCCCGGCCCTCCTATGACTACTACCCACAGCGTATAACGGTAGGCCGTATCAAATATCTCCGGTCCTGCTCCGCAGAGCACCAGTATGGGACGTGCAAAAACCAGAAACAGAAGAGAGAACAGAACCGCAAAAGCCAGCCCGCACCAGAAGGACAGGGCGGCGATTCCCTTTGCGTCCTCTGGATTCTTCTTCCCCAGAGCTCTGGACAGGGCGCTTGCCCCTCCCACGCCAAATAGATTTGAGATGGCTGTCAGCATCACGAAGGAGGAATAGACCACCGTAACCGCTGCCGTCTCCTTCGGATCATTCAGCATTCCCACAAAATATGTGTCCGCCAGATTATAGACAAGAGCGATCATCTGGCTGGCTATAGCCGGTATAATCTGTCTGCCCACTGCCCGGGGAATGGGCATGGTCTCAAATATTTCCGTTCTGTCTGTTCTGCTCTTCATATTCAACACTCCTCCGGCTTCCTGAAGCGCTCTTTTCCGGCATGCAGCTCTTTCTCCAGCGCGCTTCCATCTGTCTTTTTGTTATTTTCCGCAGTCATCCGGAAAATATTTCTGTCTTTTTACTATAATTCCGCACTGCCCTTTCTAGAACCGTCCATGTTTCCCGGGCATAAAAAACTGACTGCATTTCTTTCCTGAAACACAGCCAGTCTCTTTTATAGTTTCAAACTGTTCCCGAGATTTCCCGGATTACCGTACCAGAACTTTCTCGATCTCCGCTATATACATGGTATGATAGTCCTTATTGGGATACCATCTCTCATCACAGGATTTGTCGATGAAGCAGGCCGGATCATAGGGCTGGGCATACAGCTTGCGGCACACAAGCGCCGTATCCGCCTCTCCAAAATAAGGCGTGCCGTCTTCATGCTCCACCGTCAGGCCGGATTTTGCCACCTTATCCTCATCCCGTCCGGACACGGAGCCAAGATAGCTCAGGGTCTTCCGGTACTCCTCTCCCAGCACAGACAGGGAAAAGGTCTCTCCTGCATCCACAAATTCCTTGGTATACCGCTGGGGACGCAGCACGATAAAAGCCACATTCTTTCCCCACATGACGCCCAGTCCGCCCCAGGAAGCTGTCATGGCATTGACCTTTCCTTCCTTCTCAGCGGCGACAACAAGCCATTCCTTTCCTATCATGGTAAATACATTTTTATTCAGTTCTTCCGGTTTTATGCTCTTCATGCTTTTTGCTCCTTTCAGAGGCGTTCTTACGCGCTCCGCCCCGGATTATCTGCGGCTTTGCCCACAGGAACATCCCGAATCTTCTCCTAGCGGACTCTTTCCGGGAAGCCTACCTTCTTCTGAACCTTGCGCAGGGTCTTATTTGACACATACTGTGCCTTCTCCGCATTGTTTTTGATAACGGAATCAATGTAGGCCTTGTCCTTGGAAAGCTCTGCCACCCGATCCTGCAGAGGCTTCAGGACAGATACCACTGCCTCGCCTACCGCCGGCTTAAATTCCGCATAGCCCTTTCCGTCAAACTCACGAACCACCTCGTCCGGAGCCTTGCCGGTGCATGCGCAGTAAATATTGATCAGATTCTTGATGCCGGGCTGCTCATCACGGTACAGGATCTGTCCCTCAGAATCCGTCACCGCGCGCTTGAACTTGCGCATAATCGTATCCGGATCATCCATCAGATAGATGCTGCCATTGGGATTTTCATCGGACTTGGACATCTTCTTGGAGGGATCCTGCAGACTCATAATCTTGGCGCCCACTTTTCCGATATAAGCCTCCGGAATCGTAAACACATCTCCGTAAATGCCGTTGAAACGCTGGGCAATATCACGGGTCAGCTCCAGATGCTGCATCTGATCGATGCCTACCGGAACCACATCCGCCTGATACAGCAGGATATCCGCCGCCATCAGAACCGGATAGGTAAACAGGCCCGCGTTGATATTGTCCGCGTGCTTGGCTGCCTTATCCTTAAACTGGGTCATACGGTTCAGCTCTCCCATATAGGTAAAGCAGTTCAGAATCCATGCAAGCTCCGCGTGGCCGGATACATGGGACTGATAATAAATGCAGTTCTTCTCCGGATCCAGTCCGGCCGCGATATACAGTGTCAGAAGCGCCCGCGCTCTCTTCCGGAGAACCGCCGGATCCTGGCGGATAGTGATGGAATGCATATCCACCACGCTGTAAAAGCACTCATATTCATCGCTTAAGGTCACCCAGTTTTTCAGGGCTCCCAGATAATTTCCCAGAGTCAGGTTTCCTGTCGCCTGCATTCCGCTGAACAGAACCTTCTTGTCACCTATCATTTTCCTTTTCCTCCTATATCTTCAGAAGCGTGCAGGCCACTCTGAAAAAGATCAGAAGACTGCAGGCATCTACAATCGTTGTAATCAGCGGAGCCGCCATAATAGCCGGATCCAGCTTCATCTTCTCCGCAAGCATCGGCAGAAGACAGCCGATGATCTTTGCCAGGACTACTGCAAGCAGAAGGGAAATCACCACGGAAAGGCTTAAAAGAGGCCGTCCCGGGAACTGCAGAATCAGCCGCACAAAATTCGCGGCCGCAAGCACAAGGCCGCAGAGAATTCCCACCCGGAATTCCTTCCATACAACCCGGAAGACATCCTTCAGCTCAATATCGCCCACCGCCATACCGCGGATCACCATGGTACTGCTCTGGTTTCCGCAGTTTCCGCTGGTATCCATCACCATGGGAATAAAGCTCAGCAGAAGGGGCAGCACCTGTATCGCATTTTCATAGTCCATCAGAATCGCTCCTGTCAGCACAGAAGCAAACATCAGCAGCAGAAGCCAGGGCAGACGGTTCTTTGTCAGCTCCAGCACACTGGTCTTCAGATAGGGCTTTTCCGAAGGGAACATGGCCGCCATCTTTTCAAAGTCCTCGGTGGCCTCCTGCTCCATGACCTCCACCGCGTCATCCACCGTGACAATTCCCACAAGGCGGTCCTCATGGTCCACCACCGGCAGACAGAGCAAATCATATTTATTGAAAGTCTCTACCACGTCCTCCCGGTCTTCGGTCGTAACCGCGTAGATCACATTTTCATCCATAATGTCCTTGATAATGGTATTATAAGGACTCATCAGCAGATCCTTGACTGTGACGACGCCCTGCAGGCACCGCTTGCTGTCTGTCACAAAGCAGGTATAAATGGTCTCCTTATCCACGCCGTTTTCCCGGATATAGGCGAAGGCCTGCTCCACAGTCATATTCCGCTTCAGGCCGATATATTCGGCTGTCATAATGCTTCCGGCACTGTTTTCCGGATACTGAAGAAACTGGTTGATCAGATCCCTTGTCTCCGGGGTGGCGTTCTGAAGCACACGCTTCACCACAATCGCCGGCAGTTCCTCCAGCATATCCACCGCGTCGTCCACGTAAAGATCCTCTATGATTTTTCCCAGCTCATAGTCTGTAATGCTGTTGATAATATGCTCCTGGTCTTCCACCTCCAGGAACGAAAACACGTCTGCTGCCAGCTCCTTGGGCAGCATGCGGAATACCAGAACCTTTTTCTCCGGCTCCAGCTCCTCCACAAACTCCGCAATGTCCACCTCATTCATCTCAGCCATTGTCTCGCGGAGTTTCCGGAACTGACGGCTTTCCAAAAGCTCGTTCAGTTCTTCCCGATCATAATTTCCCATTGCCATGCCAATCTCCTCCTCACGCAGGGAACAGGCATGGCAAATTCTTCCTCCGAAATCCTATATTCTGAAAGGATCTCCTTTGGAAGAGCCCATGCCTGCGCCTATTCTATTCTGTCTCAAGCTGCAACTTCGACCTCGCCCGTCCACGGACTCTTCACATCCTTTTTTCGCATAGATTAGACTTTGCATCCGTATGCTTTTCCCGCATCGGATACTCTGCCCGCAACCTTTATATTAACACCAAACGGCGGTTACCGTCAACCGGTAACCGCCGCTGTCTTTGTAAAGTTTTCTTTTCGTTTTCTTTTGCTTTTATTTTCCTTTCAGACGCTTGTCTGATTTTACGGAAAGCCGTGTACCCACGCTCTGGAAAATCTGTACCAGAATAATCAGCAGGATCACCGCCAGATACATCACCAAATACATATAACGGTAATAGCCGTAATTGATGGCGATCTTTCCCAGGCCGCCGCCGCCGATAATTCCTCCCATAGCAGAATAACCCAGGATTGTCGTAATCGCGATTGTAAAATTAGAAAGCAGGGAGGGCACACTCTCCGGAATCATTACCTTTATAATGATCTGGAACGGAGAAGCTCCCATACTCTGAGCCATTTCAATAATATTGGGGTTTACCTCTCTTAGGCTGCTCTCCACCAGCCGGGCCACAAAAGGAAAGGCAGCGATCACAAGGGGGACAATGGATGCCACGGTTCCCACCGCAGTGCCCACAATCAGCCTTGCCAGCGGAAATGCCATTATCATCAGGATCAGGAAGGGAACGGAACGCAGCAGATTGATCACCACATTCAGCACCTGCATGACTGGTTTGGGAAGAGGCAGTACGCCGTTCTTCTCTCCGGCCACCAGAAGCACTCCCAGGGGCAGGCCGATCACAATGGCAAGAGCCGTGGCAATCACTGTCACATACAGGGTCTCCCAAATTCCCAGCAGAAATTCGTTCTGTACAATCCGCAGAGTCTCTTCAATCGTCTCCGGAGACAGCAGTTTATCAAACATTGTCTGTCACCTCCTCTACCAGCACATCAGGGATGCTGCGCAGATAATTCATCGCGCGCTGTACCGTGTCGTCATCCCCGTTGATTCCAAGCAGCATATTTCCATAGGCCTTGTCCCCGATGCTTCTGGTGGACGCGCCCAGGATGCTTGCCGCAATATGCTCCTCCATGGCCATCTTGGCAATCAGAGGCTCTCTGGAAGCCACAGCGCCGCCGAATACCACGCGGATCCGCCGCTCTCCCTTAGTCTCCAGCAGAATCTCCTCGGCTCCCTCCGGAAATACCAGGCGCTTGGCCGCCTTGGATTTGGGACTGGAAAAGATTTCGCTGACCAGGCCTTCCTCCACCACGTGGCCCTCATCCAGAATCGCCACACGGTTGCAGATCTCCTCCACCACGCTCATCTGATGAGTGATCATAATCACAGAGATGCCGAGTCTGTGGTTGATATCCCGGATCAGCTCCAGAATGGAATGGGTGGTCTTCGGATCCAGCGCGCTGGTGGCCTCGTCGCAGAGCAGAACCTTCGGATCGGTGGCCAGAGCCCTGGCAATGGCGATTCTCTGCTGCTGGCCGCCGGAAAGCTGGGCCGGATAGGCATTTGCTTTGTCAGGCAGCCCTACCACCTCCAGAAGCTCCATGGCTCTCTTCTTCGCGTCCGCCTTGTTTACTCCCGCAAGCTCCAGCGGGAAACAGATATTTTTCAGACAGGTGCGCTGCATCAGCAGATTGAAGCCCTGAAAAATCATGGTAATCTCCCTGCGCACCTTCCGAAGCTCCGATGTGGAAAGGGCGCCGATATCCTGGCCGTCTATCAGGACTTGTCCTTCCGTGGGCCGCTCCAGCATATTGATACAGCGGACCAGCGTGCTTTTTCCCGCTCCGCTCATGCCGATGATTCCATAGATGTCACCATCCTGAATGGTCAGATTTACATTTTTCAGAGCTTCCACGGTTCCGTCCGCTGTCTGAAATTCCTTGGACAAATTTTTAATTTCTATCATAGTTTCCTCCGGACAGAAAGGCGCCGGAACAGATTCACGGCGCCTCTCCTGTCTTCTGTCTAGTTGTTCCCGGTAATCGCATCCAGAGAGGTCTGTTTTCCTCCGTAGATTCCCATGGGCTCCACATGAACCGCTGATACGGACACCAGGTGGGTTCCGTTCTCCGCGTTAAAGTCATCCAGATAGGGCTGATGCTGGAAGTAGTTGGCATCCACTTCTCCGGATTCTACCACATTGTTGGGCTGAATGTAGTCTGTGAACTCCATGATATCCAGTGTAATGTCTCTCTCCGCCAGAATCTCCTTGGCTACCTGAAGAATCTCCGCATGGGGCGCCGGAGATGCTGCCACGGTGATCGTCGTTCCGGCCAGCGCGTCATAGTCTACAGACGCATCGAAGCCGTCTGTGGGATTTTCCACTGTGCTGACAACGGATCCGCCGTACTCCTCATTGATGAAATCCGCCACCTGCTGGCTTTCCAGAGCTGCCTTCAGGGCTTTGATATTGTCATTATTCTCATTGCCTTCCTTTACCACAAGAACGTTCTTGTAAGCGGAGTAGGAGCCTTCCAGGGCCAGAGCGTCTTCCATGGGATTTAAGCCCGCGTCAATGGCATAATTGGAATTGATCACCGCGTAATCCATATCCTGCAGCACGTTGGGCAGCTGTGCGGCCTCCACCTCACTGAAGGTAATGTTATAGGGGTTTTCCGCAATATCGGAAACCGTCGCTGTAATTCCGGCATCCTCCTCAAGAGTCAGATATCCCAGCTCCTGAAGAAGCATCAGAGCTCTGGCCTCATTTGTGGTGTCATTGGGAACTCCGATCTGGATTTCCCCGCTTCCGCTTCCACTCCCGCCGCAGGCTGTAAATGCCAGGGCTGCTGTAAGCGCCAGAGCCAGCGCAGTCAATTTCTTTACAAATTTCTTCATAATACTTTTCCCTCCATATGTTTGTTTTTCTTTACGGAGCTGCTCCTTTTACCAGAGAAGAGCTCCGGATTTTTCCTCATCCTTCTGGAGAAAGCACAGGTCAGGCTTCAGCGATGCACTCCACCTCTACCAGGCCGCCCTTGGGCAGATTGGATACCTCCACACAGGATCTGGCCGGAAAGTTTCCGGTAAAATAGGACTCGTAAATTTTATTTACCGCGGCAAAATCGTTGATATCTGCCAGAAAAATCGTAGTCTTTACGATTTTGTCATAGCCAGAGCCTGCCGCTTCCAGAACAGCGCCCATATTTTTCATGGCCTGATGAGCCTGAGCCTCCACGCCCTCCGGAAGAACGCCGGTCTCCGGAATCAGCCCCAGCTGGCCGGAGCAGTACACCATGCCGCCTGTCCTGGCAGCCTGAATATATGGGCCTACTGCTGCGGGAGCCTTGTCTGTATGAATAACTTCCTTTGCCATATTTCAATCTCCTCTCTGAACCCATGACAGCCCGCCCAAAACGGGCAGGCTGTCATACTGTCACATTTGCTATTTATCATACCGAATTTTGTCACTGTTTGCAAGTCTTTTCTCTACGCCCGGCAGGGACCCTGTCAGCCTCTTTCCGGCTGTCCTCTCCTGTCCTGCGCTCTGAAGATTCTTCTCCAGCAGAGCGTCAGGCACAGAGCAGCCGCCAGCCAGGCGGAAGGATAGACTGCCGCCACAGCCTCCACGCTGTTCCAAATTCCTGTAAAAACCGCCAGAAATACTGTACGCAGCACGCACATGCAGATCAGAATGACAGCCATGGGAGGAACCGACCTGCCAATGCCCCGCAGGGCATCCGCGTGAACCTCCAGAATCACATAGAGCCAGTAGAAAGGGAAGGTAACCCGGATAATGCGCAGGCCCGTCTGAATCACTTCCCCATCCTGGGAGAAAAGCTGGAAGGCATATTTCCCGAAGCCCAGCAGCAGCGCTCCCATGAGACCCGCATAGACTATCCCCATCTTTATGCAGGTTTTCACTCCTTTTTTCATCCGTTCCACTTTTCCGGCTCCCAGATTCTGTCCCGCGAATGTGGTCGCCGCCTGCCCGAAGACCACGATGGGCAGATACAGAATCAGCTCTACCTTGAAATAGGCAGTAAAAGCCGCAATCACGTTCACGCCCAGCCCATTGACAGCTGTCTGCACAAATACATTGGAAAGTGTAATCACCAGATTCTGAAGGCCAGCCGGAACCCCAATCCCGAGCACCTCCCGGAAGACTTTTCCGGAAATCCGGATCCTTCTCAGGCTCAGGTGATATTCATCCTGTCTGTGCATCAGATAAAGCACCGAGCAGGCGGCCGCCGCCAGCTGGGAGCCAAAGGTGGCCCAGGCCGCTCCGGCCACGCCCATGCCCCAGTACCGCATGCTGACCCAGTCAAAAAGAATATTCAGCCCCGCCCCCAGAAGCTGAAAAAGCATGGGGGTCCTGGAATCTCCCCGGGCCCGGATAATGCCGGAATTCATGTTGTACAGGAAAAGAGGCAGCATACTCAGAAGATAAATCCGGACGTAGACCAAAGCCTCCTCCAGGATCTCTTCCGGCGTGCGCATCCAGAGCAGAATCTGTCTGGACAGCCCAAGCCCCGCCGCCGTAAAAAGCACCCCGCCTGCCAGAGAGATTCCCGCCGCCGTGTGAATCACATCCTGAATCTTTTCCTTATTATCCTGTCCCACCGCCAGCGAGATCACGACTCCGGTTCCCACGGAGAGTCCGGTAAAAAATCCCACGATACAGCCTGCCAAAAGAGAGCTGGCTCCCACAGCCGCTGTGGCTTCTTTCCCCAGCAGATTCCCCACAAACAGCAGATCTACCATATTATAAAGCTGCTGAATAAAACTGGCCCCCAGAAGCGGCAGCGCAAAAAGGAACAGCTGCCGTCCTATGGGGCCCTTTGTCAAATCTCCCTGTCTTTTCATTTTCTGCATGCCCTAATTCGAAACAGAGGCGTCGGATTATAAAAAACGCTGTCTTTTCGGTAGACCCGGCCTGATACGCCGGTATCTGTCTCTACTGCCGTACAGCCCAGACTGCGGAGCACCTCCACATCCCAGGCCGGACGCCGCTTTCCGCTGATCGCCAGCTCATCCTTGATCGCGTCACATTCCTCCAGCTGGCTGCAGCTCATCTGGCGGTGGGCATGGTTTTCCGGAAGTTTCTCTTCCTGGGCAAACCGTTCCATGCCGTAATCCGCGTCAAAATTCAAAAGAACGCCGCCGGGTTTCAGCACCCGCAGCCATTCCCGGTAAGCCTGCTCCGGGTGGGGCAGGGTCCAGGTCAGATTCCGGGATACCACTGCGTCAAAGGACCCATCGGGAAAATCCAGGCTTTCCGCGTCCATCACCCGGAAATCTGTCTGTACCTGATTTTCTTTGGCCAGTTTTCCTGCTTCTTCTATCATCGCGGGCGTCAGATCGATCCCGGTAAGGCTGTGTCCTCTTTTAGCGAGCAGAACCGCGAAAAAGCCGCTTCCCGTACCCACATCCAGAATGCGTAAGGCTTTTCCTTCCGGAAGCTGCGGCTCTATTTCCGCAAGCCACAGTCCCGCCATCTCACTTTCCAATTCTTCCTCCCGAAGCCTGGCGAAATCCGCGCTCCGCTTCGTCCAGTAGGAGGATACTCTTTCCTTAACTGCTTCCATTTCTCTGATGTCCTTTTTGTTCTCTTATGTCTTCTATTTTACTGCCTTAACCAGAAACATGGGCGTGGAAGCGTAATTTACCTTTTCCACATCGCTCCATACCCGTTTCCACACGGCCTCATCTGTGTCAATCTGGCGGAAGCCGGCCTTCTTCAGCGTCTGCACATCCCAGGCCGGACGCTGTATGGGACTTAAAGGCACCTCCCTTGCGATCCGCTCCATCTCGTCAATGTCCGTACCGATATAATGGTCCTCCAGCTGAAGATTCTGCACATTCCGGCGGTCCTCTTCATATTCCTCTCTCTTTTCGCTGTCAAAGAGATGGGCGTACCAGTTTGCGTCAAAATTCAGGAGAAGCCCGCCCTTTTTCAGCACTCTGCGCCACTCCCGGTATGCCGCGTCCGGATCCTCCAGATTCCAGGTAAGGTTCCGGGACACTACCACATCAAACTGCTCATCTGCCAGCTCCAGCTTCTGGGCGTCCATGCGCATCCAGCGGATTCGATCCGCGTAAGGCCCTGCGTTCTCCTTCGCCTTCCGCAGCATCTCTTCCGTATAATCCACGGCAGTCACCTGATAGCCGGCCCGTGCCAGGATAATCGCGAAAAATCCCGGGCCTGTGCCGATATCCAGCACCTGAATTTCCTTCGGATCCTGTTTGGGAAACTCCTCTTTTAAAACAGCCAGCCAGCGGTTTTTCTGCTCACCAGCCAGCTCTTCCTGATTTACCTGGGAATATCCCTCCGCCCGGTTTGTCCAGTATGCCTGTATCCGTCCAAGTATTCTGCCCATAATCTGTCTCCATCCGTTTTGTTTTCTTTGAGAGGGAAGTTCTTCCGCCCCAGCCAGGGTTCTACTCTTTCCCTCCCAGTCCAGAAAGGAGTATATCACAGGCCGCGGAAGCCATACAAGCCTCCCTGGGGGATAAAATTTCCCGGGGCCTTTTTCCAGATTCCCCGGGAAAACAAGTACTGATTTATTCCGGACGCACGCCGTAGGCCACCATGGGCCCGCCCTTTACTACTGTCAGACTGACCGTCTGATAAAGGATCATCCCATCACTTTCAGCCCGGTACACAAAAACCGGTTTTCCAAAATAATCCCGAATCTCTCCAAGCACATCTCCCTTACGGAACCACTCTCCGGCCCGGAACGCCGGATACCAGCAGCCGCCCTCCGGCGCGTGCTCATACACCACCTGGTGAAACACCAGCTGTTCCTTTACCGGATTTTCCGGAATCCCGTCTTCTTTCAGAATGCCCAGATGCTTCAGGATTCTCCGAATATCTCTTTTATCCAGCTCCACCTCGTCCCGGCTCCAGAGCCCTCTTCCGCCCCGTTCAATCAGGATGCTTGGGATTCCTGTCATGCTGGCATAATTGTAGGCCCCGCCTGTGGTGCACCCGGACTCTACCAGATAGCCGCTCTCCACCTGACGGGCCATTTCCAGAGACCGTCTGCGGATTTTTTCCTCAGCCGCTCCCACATAATAGACATAGCTGCACATTTCCTCATATCCGTCTCCGGAGTGAAGATCCATATAATAATCCGCCTCCGGAAAAAGCTCTGAGGCAATGGCATAACAGATCTGATCCGCCGCTGTGCCTTCCGGTTTTCCCGGAAATTCCCGGTTCAGATTTTTCCCGTCCTCATAAACCATGCTCATGGTGCGCCGGGCGAAGCCGCTTACATTCACCAGAGGGGCCACAATCACTCTTCCGGAAAGCTGTTCAGGCGAAAGCTCCTCCGCCAGCTCAATGGCTGCCTGGATTCCCACATACTCCGCGCTGTGAATCCCGGCTGTAATAAGCGCCGTCTTTTCTCCGTCTCCCCGGATCACAGTCACCGGCAGCTCATAGCCGCAGCCTGGCACCTTCAGGAAACCGGATTTCTTTTCTCCCTTCCGCGCATTTAAAATCTCTGTGCTCATTCTGTCTCTCCCTGTGCCGCCAGATGACAGGCTGCCAGATGCCCTTCCCCGATCTCCTTCAGAGCCGGACGCTCCCTGCGGCAGATCTCCATGCACCGGGGGCAGCGGCTCTGAAAGGGGCAGCCAGAAAGCATGTCAAAGGGACTGGGCGCCTCGTCATCCATACTTTCTATGGGTTTCTGAAAATCCATATGCAGATCAAATACGGAGCCAATCAGGGCTTTGGTATAGGGATGCACACAGCCGGAAGCCGCCTGATCTCCGGGAAGGATTTCCATCACATTTCCCAGATACATGACAGCCACCTGATGGGCCAGGGACTGCACCAGGGCCACATCGTGGCAGACAAAGCCATAGGCGATCTGCTTTTCTCTCTGGAGCTTCACCAGAAGCTCGGTGATGGTCTTCTGCACAGACACATCCAGGGACGAGGTGGCCTCGTCGCAGAGAATCAGCTCCGGCTCCAGGGTGAGGGCCCGGGCGATGCCGATGCGCTGTCTCTGGCCGCCGCTCATATGGTGGGGATAGCGCAGGGCGAACTCCCCGGGCAGCTCCACCATCTCCAGAAATTTTCTGGCAGCCGCCTCCTTTTCGCTCCGTTTGATGCGTTTGAAGTTTAAAAGGGGCTCACAGATAATGTCCATTACCTTCATCTTCGGACTGAAGGCCGCTGCCGGGTCCTGAAAGACCATCTGAATCTTCTGCCTGTGCTGCCGGAGCTTTTCCCCCTTCAGCTTTGCCAGATCCTGGCCCCGGTATAGGATCTCCCCCTCGTCCGGCTTTTCCAGAGAAGCCACCATGCGCAGGAAAGTGCTCTTTCCGCAGCCGCTCTCTCCCACGATGCCCAGGGTCCTCCCCCGGTAAAAATGCAGGCTCACATCCCGGCAGGCCGTCAGTGTCCGGCCTCCGGAAACCGGATATCTTTTTGTAACATGCTTCGCTTCCAGAATCAGTTCCTGTGTATCAGACAAAACGATAACCTCCCATGGCAGGAACACTGTCCAGCAGGTTCCTGGTGTAGGCGCTGGAGGGATGGTTCAGAATCTGCTCCCGCGTCCCCGCATCCACAATATGCCCCTCCTTCATGACCAGAATCCGGTCCGCCATATAGGCTGCCACTCCCAGATTGTGGGTCACCATAATGATTCCTGTATGGTATTCTTCCCGCAGCTTCAGCATCTGGCGGACAATCTGCGCCTGGGTAGTCACATCCAGAGCGCTGGTGGGTTCATCCGCCAGAAGCAGCTTCGGCTGAAAGGTCATGGCCATGGCGATGCCCACCCGCTGGCGCATGCCGCCGGAAAGCTGAAAAGGATAGCTTCTCATAATATGCTCCCCATCGGGAAGGCGCATCTGCTCCAGCATCCGCGCTCCTTTCTCCCAGGCTGCCCTTCTGCTTATTTTCTCATGGGTGCGGATGTATTCCACATACTGGGAGCCGATTCTGCGCACCGGATTGAGCATGGCGCCGGAATCCTGAAAAATCATGGAAATCTCTGTCCCCCGCAGTCGCTGCCATTCTTCCTTTCCAAGCTCTGACATCAGCCGGCCCTCAAAGGAAATGTTTCCCCGGCTCACCTGCCCGCCGCCGGGCAGGCAGCCCAGCACGGCCCGGATCACGGACGTCTTCCCGCTGCCGCTCTCGCCCACGATGCTGACAATCTCTCCCCGCTTCATCTCCAGGCTGAAATTCTCCACTGCCGGAACCGGATTATTCCCATATGCAACTGAAATTTCCCGTATGCTCAGCATCCGCTCTTCTCCTCCTGCGCCTCTCTACTCTGCCGGTCTGATATCCGTGGTAATCCAGTAATAATCCATCGGCATAATTTCCGCCCCGGACACCGCGTCCGCCCGGCTCGCAAAGGTGCTGTTGTAATAGCCATGCACCAGTGTGGCCGCGTCATCAATCAAAAGCTGCTGCATCTCTATGATCAGCTCCAGCCGTTCTTCCTCATCCGCGGAAGCCAGAAGCTGTTCGTAAAGGGCGTCATACTCCTCGTTTTCATAATATCCGTAAGTACCCGAATTCCCGGAATAAAAGTTCCCAAGGAAGCCCGTGGGATCCCCTGTGGGAACCACAATGGCGTTGGAAGTAATCAAATCAAAAGCACCCGCGCTCTGATTTGCCAGAGCCGTGTCATAATCCTGTACCGTCACAGTACAGCCGATGCCCACCGCTTCCAGAGAAATCGCCACCGCCTGGGCGAATTCATCCAGATTTCTGCTGCTGTACGCCAGATAATTCAGATGGATATTCTGCCCGTCCAGCTCCCGGTATCCGTCCCCATCCGTATCTGTGATGCCGGCCTCGTCCAAAATCCGGGCAGCTCTCTCCGGGTCATAGGAATAGGCGTCCGTGAGCTGATCATAGCCATAGGACAGTGAGGGCGGCAGCACAGAGCAGCCCGGCGTGTACATGCCGCCCACGGTCACACTGCACATGGTCTCGTCGTCTATCGCGCAGAGAATAGCCTGCCGAAGAGCCTCATTTCCCAGAACTCCATGGAAATTGAAATAGGAATTTCCAAGCCGGACTCCGGCTGTCCTGGATACACAATATTCCGGATCTGCTTCCAGCTCCGCCAGATCACTGGGCGTCGTGATATTTTCCACAAGATCCACATCCCCGCTCTTCAATGCCATCGCTTTGGTTGAGCTGTCCTCTGTCAGGTAAATGGTAATGGAATCATAGGGCACTTCTCCATCCCAGTAATATTCATTTTTCACCAGATCAATGGTGGAGTTTTCTTCCACGCCCGCTACCCGGTAGGGGCCGGTTCCAACGACCTCACTGTCAATCACACTGGTGTCCACAATTCCATACCAGGGATAGGCCAGAATTCCGGGCAGTCCCGGCGTCCGGCTGCTGCACACCAGAGTCACAGTGCCTGTCTGGTCATCCGCTTCTATAGAAGAAAAGGAAACATACTGGGAAGGAGTGGAGTTTCCTGTTTTGTCAGCCTCCGCCTGATAGAGCCGCTCCAGAGACTCCTTGACCACAGTAGGTGTCACAGCGTTCCCATTGGAAAATTTTACGCCGTCCCGGATATGAAGCACCCAGGTAGTATCATCCTCTGTCTCATAGGAATCACAGAGGGCGTTTTCCACATTCACATTTTCGTCAAAGCGGAACAGACACTCTCCCACCCCATACCGGACAAAACACCAGCTGGAATTTACATTTGTGACCGGATCCATGGAATTGGAATAGCTGTAGCAGCTGAAATTCAGATGGGTTCCGCCGCTTTCGGAAACCGCTCCATCATTTCCGGAATTCTCCGGACTGCCTCCGCAGGCCGCAAGCCCCGCCGCCAGCACTCCTGCCAGCAAAACCGCCGTGATCTTTCTCATTTGTCTCATTCGTTCTCCTTTCGCCCGAATCCGGACTCCTGCCGCTCGTCTCTCGGATCCAGCACATCCCGCAGGCTGTCTCCCAGCAGGTTAAACACCACTACCGTAATAAAAATGGCCAGCCCCGGAAATACCATCAGCCAGGGCGCCGCCGTCATATAAGCTCTTCCTTCGTTCAGCATCAGCCCCCATTCCGCTGTGGGAGCCTTTGCTCCAAAGCCCAGAAAGGAAAGGGCTGCTATCTCCATCATCATGCTTCCGATATCCGTAGCTCCCGTGATCAAAATGGTGGGAAGGACATTGGGCAGCAGATAGCTCCAAAAAATATGGGAGGTTCTGGAGCCTGTGACCTTTGCCGCCGCTATATAATCCCGCTCCCGGATTTTCAGCACCAGGCTGCGGGCCAGCCGGGCATATTTGGTCCAGCTCACCACCGCGATGGCCAGAACCGCGTTCTTCATGCTGGCTCCCAGAATTCCCGCCACGGCCAGGGCCAGCACCATGCCCGGAAAGGAAATCATCATATCAGAAATCCGCATGATCACCGCGTCCAGGAGCCCGCCGAACCACCCGGCCAAAATTCCCAGAAAGGTTCCCACTGCCGCAATCAGGCATACAAGGGCAAGTGAGGCCGACAGAGAGCTTCTGGCTCCGTAAATCACCCGGGAATAGAGATCCCGGCCCATCCGGTCCGTCCCAAACCAATGCTCCGGTCCGGGAGGCTGGACCGCATCGGCAAGCACTGCCTCGTAAGGATCATGGGTGGCCAGAACCGGGGCAAATACCGCTATGGCGGCCACGCCCAGCGCCAGAAGGAAAAACAGCGTAAATGCCGGATTTTTCCGTACAAACCTTTTCAGCTTTTCCATGGTCTTATCTGCCCCCTTTCTTAATTCTGGGATCCAGAAGACTGTAAGACAGATCCACCAGCAGATTCAGCACCATATAAATCAGAGCGACCCAGAGTACATAGCCCTGAATCAGAGAATAATCCATGGAAGTAATCGCATCCACAGCCAGGCTTCCAAGCCCAGGATAGGAAAAGATCACTTCCACCACGGCCGTTCCTCCAAGCAGAGAGCCCAGGGACAGTCCCAGCATGGTAATCAGCGGCAGAATGGCATTTGGCAGCACATGCCTCCAGAGAATCGTGCTTTCCTTTATACCTCTGCAGCGCGCCCCCGTCACATAGTCCTGGTTCAGCTCCTCCAGAAAGGCTGTCCGCACCTGCCGGGTGTATTTTCCCATCATGGCAAAGGCCAGCGTGACCGCCGGCAGAATCAGGCGGTCAAAGCCCTGACCGGACGACACCACAGGCACCACACCCAGCTTCACGCCAAATACATACAAAAGGATGAGTCCTACCCAGAAATTCGGCAGGGATACCCCAAGAAAGGTCAGTCCCCGGACGATGTAATCACTGATCCCGCCTTTGCGGACTGCGGAAAGGATTCCCAGAGGAACCGATACCAGCAGCATCAGCACCAGGGAGGCCAGCGACAGCTTCAGCGTGGGCCAGAGTCTTGCAAGCAGCAGAGCCGCCACCGGTCTGTTCAGGGAATAGGAAGTGCCGAAATCACCCCGAAGACAGTTCGACAGCCAGTTCAGGTACTGGGTCAGAAAAGGCTCATTGAGCCCCAGGGCTTCCCTGGTCTGATCCAGGATCTCCTCACTCGGAATCGTCCCGCTGGCCGCGTACATGGCACGGACCGGATCTCCGGGAGCCATATAGGTCAGCCCGAAGGTCACAAAGCTGATTCCGAACAGCACAATGACGATCTGAAGAAATCTTTTTAACAGATCGCTCTTTTTCATCTGTCCTCTTCCCCTTTCTCGATTTTCAGCAAAACTCACGGGAACCGCAGGAAATAGAAGCTTCCTGCCGTAGAATGCCGCGGAATATCCTCAAATCTCCGCGCAAAAAAAGCTGCTTCTCATCCTCCGTAAGAATCACACCTGTATCTGTTGCAAGCAGTTCTCCTGACTTAAGCTCAACGCCTTGAGGCGCCTTCCCGGGCCGGGCGCCGCTTTCCGTTCTTATGCCGGAAAGCGGCGCGCCCAGTGGCATTCTGCCCCAAAGCTCCCTAATACAGTGACGGGATCGTACCGGAATCTCACCGGTTTCTCTATGAATCCTTTCGGAACTTGCAACGGCTGGTCTGGAACCAGCAGATCTTCTGAAATTTTCTTTTCTTATCATATATACTGGGATTGAAAATGTCAAGATTTCTTTTCCGGGGCACGCGGATTATGAGACCTGAATATCCGTGTCCTCACTCACCCAGTAAAAATCCGCAGGCGTGCTTGTAATTCCGCTCACACTGCTCTTAGTCACAAAATTCATCACCGGATAGCAGTAATAAATACAGACGCTGTCATCCATCAAAATCTGCTCTGCCTCCTTTACCAGCTCGATACGCCGGTCCGGATCTGCCGTAACTGACAGCTCGTCCATCACCGAATCAAACGCCTCGCTGGAATATCCGAAGGAATTGTAGCTGCCTCCTGTCCTAAAATAAGTGTTCATATGATTTTCCGGATCGCCGCAGTTCAGGGCGTTGATGCTCATACAGAGCATATCGTACTCTCCGCTTCCCAGCATATCAATCACTGTCTGCGTGTCATGGACCTCCGGCGTCACCCGGATGCCAAGCCCTGCCAGCTCAAGCTGTGTGGCTTCCACAAGAATCTGCTGTTCAGGCCGTCCGGTATAATACACAAACCTCAGATTTATCTTCTCTCCCTCCGGTGTCTCCCTGAAGCCGTCACCATCCACATCCTCATAGCCTGCTTCGTCCAGAAGCCGCACCGCTCCCTCCGGGTCATATGCGTTGATGTCTGTCAGCTCATCATAACCATAGGCAGACGCTGAGGTAAGAAGAGTCTTTCCCGCCACATACTCGCCGTTTAAAAGGTTAGCGCAGTAGGATTCCCTGTCAATACAGCGCAGAATCGCCTGGCGGAGAACCTCATCTCCCAGCACCCCATTCTGATTCATAAATCCATGGGCTGTCCGGCCGCTGGCAGTCCTTACAATGGTAAAATCCTCATTATTTTCGAAATCTCCGATACTGGTCATGCTCACATTGTAAACCGCGTCAAAATCTCCGGACTGAAGCCCCATGGTCAGCGTAGACTGATCCTCTGTATAGAGAAAGGTGATCTGATCCGCCAGGACCTCTCCGCCCCAGTAATTTTCATTCTTCACCACTACCGTCTCCTTTGTGACCGGATCAAAGGATTTCACCACAAAGGGGCCTGTGCCCACAGGTCCTTCGTCCGCAATCCTGCTCATGTCCACTGTGGTATCAATGATGGTAAAATAGGGATCCGCAAGCTTGTTTGGAAGAATCGGCTCCGGATTTTCCGTAGTAATCGTGAGTGTCTGGCCTTCCGCTTCTATAGCCGCCGGCGTAAAATACTCTGTGCCTCTCATTCCATTCTCGTATACATGTTCCAGAGAAGCCTTCGCCAGCTCCGCTGTCAGCTTTGTTCCATTGGAAAAAAACACATCATCACGGATAGTAAAAGTCCAGACCGTATGATCCTCATTGACTGTATAGTTATCCTCCACCAGCCAGCCCGATACGGAAAAATCATCGTTCAGCTTCGTCAGTGTCTGGCCGATTCCAAAGCGGACCGCATACCAGCCGTCATAACTCTGCAGAGGATCCAGAGTTCCACAGCTCTGGCCCGTCCCGATGACTATATTTTTACTCTGTTCTGTATAGGAAGTGCCCTCAGAACTGTCCGCTGCTCCTTTGTCTCCGCTTCCGCATCCCGGCAGCAGCCCGCCGGATACAGCCAGGCACAGCAGCAGCGCCAGAATCTTTCTGGTACCTTTCATTCTTCTTTTCCTCCTGTAGCGCCCAAAACGCATTTTCTCAAATCGAGTGATACCATGGTAGCATCTTCTTTCTGTCTCCACAAGCCTCCCCACCGGTTATAAATTTAACTTTTTTGTATCTTATGGGAAACAAAAGTTCGGGCGCCGGGCTCATCTGTCATATCAGAAACTTTTCCACTGTCCGGGAAAAGCACCAGTACAGAGTCAGCTCTTCCACTGCGTCCACTGCTTCTATGGGATAAGCCTTCACCGCTGTCCCATTCAGATAATAACAGATACTGCCCACTACCATTCCAGGCTCCACCGGAGCTGTAAGGTTTTCGGAAAGCTCTGTCCTTACCTGAACCTCTTCCCCCTCCGCAAGCAGAAGCTTCAGATCCGGCTCCTCTGAGGCCAGCTTTAATCCCGTATATGCTCCGTCCTGCAGATTGCCGCTTTCCGGAATCCCGTTTTCTACCGGAAGGCTTCCCAGCATCACATCCTGCCATACACTCTGATACTGGTAATTT
This sequence comes from uncultured Merdimonas sp., assembly GCA_944375745.1. Lineage (GTDB taxonomy): Bacteria > Bacillota > Clostridia > Lachnospirales > Lachnospiraceae > Laedolimicola. The sequence continues at coordinate 216 of CALWAV010000035.1, read as the reverse complement.
TCCAGCCCATAACTCATAAGCTTTCTGGTATCGCTCCACTTGTAGCTGCGGTTGTTGGGCCAGCCGCAGGCCAGAAGGGATACGATAAAGGTTCTGCCGTCCCGCTCCAGCGCTCCCACATAGCAGTAGCCCGCATTATTCGTAAAACCTGTTTTCCCCGAGAGGGCTCCCTCCATCATACCCAGAAAGGCGTTTTTATTTCCCACGGTAAAATTC